>JAFKFQ010000712.1 GCA_017308215.1 bacterium
GGGCGGGCGGAACGACGGCTCCAGCAGCCCGTACGAGTGGAGCCGCTGGATCCACTGGGCGTCGAGCACGTCCGTCTTCGGCCGGGCGCCGCACCGGGACAGCTGGCCGGGCTCGACGAGCCAGACCTCGAACCCGCGGGCCTCCAGCAACTCGAACAGGGGGATCCAGTAGACGCCGGTGGACTCCGTCGCGACGGTGGTCACACGGCACACGGCCAGCCAGTCGGCGATGGCCCGGGGGTCGCACGAGTTGGCCCCGAACCGGCGGACGTGGGGCGGGAGGCCGCACTCGGCCGCCTGGGCCGATCCCGGTGATGCACGCACTGGTTCTGGACCAGCGAGGGCGTGCGCTGGTCCGGGGTCGAATCTCATGCCGGACAACAGCCAGCCGCTCGACTACAAGAAGTTGCGGAAACTACAGCTACTTCCCATGCGGCCCGAAAGTAACCCAGCGCCGGCAGCGGCGAAAGGTGTACGGACGCACAACCGCGGTCGGTGAGCACACGCCCCTCTGACCGCTACACCGTCAATCGTTGGTAGTGTAGCGGTCAGAGGGGGCGATCGCTGTCGCTTGGCGGGGTCCGCCGAGTTGCGGGGCTCGACCGAGCGAGTCACACGGATCACGCCCATGCCCCGGCTACTCGGTGTCGTGCCGCTCGCCGGGTCGCCCGACGGCCCAAATTGATTAGCAGCCGCTGACAGGATGCGGGATACTTAAACGGGCGCCGACGACATCGAACGACTACGGGAGGTCGGGCGCGGCGAGGCGCTTACGGCCGTCTTGCCCGATCGAATGGCGGAGCGACGCGCGACTGGCCAGGAGAGTGACCGCTGGGAAGTCAGCCCGCGGCGCGGCTCGCGGGTTGCGTGACTCGCCGCGGCCGGAGCAACCATACCACAGTGGACTGCGGCTCGCCACCGGCCCGCACCCATTCCCCAGACCCTGCCCGGTCGGAGGGCCGTCCGCGGTTGGGGAGGAGCTATGGTGAACGGCTCGCAGTTGACGATGGACAGCGCATTCGGGGGGAGCGACGACTCGGCGCCCGTCTCGCTGTCCTTCCTGGCCCCCGCGCTCGAACCGGACGAGCTCGGGCGACTGGCCCACTACCGCGTCCTGAAGGTTCTCGGTCAGGGCGGCATGGGCATCGTTTTGCTCGCCGAGGACGCCCAACTCCGGCGGCCCGTCGCCCTGAAGGTCATCCGCCCCGAGTTCGGCCAATCCCCCTCGAACCGCGAGCGGTTCCTCCGCGAGGCCCGGGCGATGGCCCAGATACGGAGCGACCACGCCGTCACCGTCTACCAGGTCGGACAGGCCGACGACGTCTGCTACCTGGCAATGGAGTTGCTCGACGGCGCGCCGCTGGACCGCTACCTGGAGCGGGTGGCCACTCCGCCGCTCGACGAGGTGTTACGCATCGGTCGGGAGGTCGCTCTGGCCCTGGGCGCCGCGCACGCGCGGGGCCTCGTCCACCGGGACGTAAAGCCCGCGAACATCTGGCTCGAAGCGCCGGCCCGCCGCGTGAAACTGCTCGACTTCGGGCTCGCCCGCCCGAATCCAGGGATGGTCGTCGGCACGCCCATGTACATGGCCCCAGAGCAAGCGCGGGGCGAGCCGCTCGACGGCCGAACCGACCTGTTCAGCTTGGGCTGCGTCCTGTACCAGATGGTGACCGGCCGGCCCCCGTTCGAGGGCAAGACCGCCTTGGCCGTGCTGACGGCCGTGATCACGGAGACACCACCGCCGGCCGGCCAGTTCAACCCCGCCGTCCCGGCCCAACTGACCGACCTGCTCGCGCGGCTCCTGGCCAAGAAGCCGGCTGGCCGCCCCCCCTCGGCGGAGGCGGTGGACAGAGAGTTGCAGGCTATCGAGCGTTTGGGATCGCCACCTGCCGCCCCCCCCGCGACACGGGAAACGCGAGTCACCCCCGCGGGTCAAGCGGTCGCCTCAGCCGATGCCCTGTGGTCCGGGGGCCAGCCACAAGCGACGTCCCTATCGGCCGAGACGCCGTCCCCCTCACCCGTTCTGCACCACCCCCGCTCGGCCGAATCGTCGGGAACGTCTCACCGGCGCACCCGCGAGGCCGAGCGCCGCCAGCTGACCGTCCTGGTCTGCGGGTGCGACTTGTTCGAGTCCGAGGCCTACCTGGGGCTCGAAGTGGAAGACCAGGCCCAACTCCTCCTGGCCTTCCAGAGGGCATGCGAGCAGACGGTCCGGCACTTCGACGGGACGATCGTGCACTGCAACGAACAGGGACTGCTGGCGTGCTTCGGCTACCCGGTGGCCCACGAGGACGCCGCACCCCGCGCCGCCGAGGTGGGGCTCCGGCTCCTCACCGACGTGGAGGTTCTCGGTGGCCAGTTCCGCCACGCACCGGACCTGGCGGCGAAACCGTGGGTCGGCCTTCACACCGGACCCGCGGTCGTGGAGGTGAAGGAGGGCGTGGTCTCGCTGGTCGGGGACGTTCGGAACGTCGCCGTCCGTCTGAAGGACGTGGCCGTTCCCGGCCAGGTCGTCTGCACCGAGTCCACCCGCCGGCTGTTCCGGGATCAGTTCCGGTGCGCCCGACTCGGCGACCAGAAGCTCAAAGGCGTGAGCCGACCGGTCACGCTCTTCCGGGTAGATCGGGACACCTCGGCCGGGAGGCAGTTCGGTCTCGCCCCGGCGGAACTGTCGCCGCTGACCGGCCGCGACCACGAGATCAGCTTACTCAGGGATCGCTGGGAGAAGGCCCAGGAAGGGATGGGCCAGGTCGTCCTCCTGGTCGGCGAGCCGGGGTTGGGTAAGTCGCGCCTGGTCCACGCGCTGAAGGAGCACGTGCTGGGGCAGATGGTCGAGGGGGAGGTGGACGCGCCGGTCATCGAGTGGCGGTGCTCGCCGCACTACCAGAACACCGCGCTGCACCCGGCCATCGACTTCTACGAGCACGCCCTCGGCTTCCGGGCCGAGGAGCCGCCGCAGGAGCGGTTCGACCGCCTGCTCAGCTGCGTGGAAAACTACGGTCTTGCCCGGCCAGAGGTCGTCCCGCTGTGGGCGGCGCTTCTGTCCCTGCCCACCCCGGACCGGTTCCCGCCGCCGGCGTTGTCACCCGCCCGGCAGCGTGAGGAAACGTTCCGGCTCATGCTGGAGTGGTTACACGTCCGGGCCGCCCTCGGCCCGGTCCTCTTCGTCGTCGAGGACCTGCACTGGGTCGATGCGTCCACCCTGGAGTTCCTCGGCCAGGTCGCCGCCGAGTTCCCGCACGACCGCGTCCTGGCCGTGTTCACGTTCCGCCCCGAGTTCAAGCCGCCGTGGCCGGCCGTGGACCACCAGACCAGCCTGGCCCTGACGCGCCTGACCCGCCGTCAAGTCGGCGACCTGGTGCGAAGGAAGGCGGGGAACGAGGTCTCGGACGCGGCAATCGAGCAAGTGTACGACCGGGCCGGCGGGGTGCCGCTGTTCGTCGAAGAGTTCACCAAGATGGTGCAGGAATCGTCCGCGTGTGACCAGGCGGCTCCCGACGGCACTCGCGGTTCGGGCGGGCACGAGATCCCCAGCACGCTCCAGGATCTGGTGATGGCTCGCCTGGACCGCATGGAGGGTGGGCGGGACGTGGCCCAACTCGCGGCGGTCCTCGGCCGGGAATTCACCCACGAGTTGCTCGCCGCCGTCGCGGGGGTCGACGAGACGACCCTTCAGGCGGATCTGGGCCGACTGGCCCAGGCGGACATTTTGTACGCGAAGGGCCGACCGCCGCGGTGCACCTACACCTTCAAGCACGCCCTCCTCGAAGACGCCCTATACAACGCGCTGGTGAAGGCCAAGCGGCAGGAGATTCACCGGCGGATCGGCGAGGTTCTCGAATCGCAGTTCCCGCAGACCGCCGAGACCCAGCCGGAGTCACTGGGCCGTCACTTCACCGAGGCGGGGCTGACGGAGAAGGCGGTCGGGTACTGGCTCCAGGCGGGGCAACGGTCGCGGGAGCGATCGTCGTTCGTCGAGGCGATCGCCCATCTGACGCGCGGGCTGTCACTGCTCGCCACACTCGCGGAGTCCCGCGCCCGCGACGACCGGGAATTGCAGTTCCTCACCGGACTCGCCCCCTCCTACATCGCGGCCCGCGGGTACGCCGCGCCCGAGGCCGGGCCGATTCTCGTCCGCGCGCGCGAACTGTGTCAGCGGATCGGGCACACCCTGCAACAATTCGGGATCATGTTGGGGATGTGGGAGTGGCACATCGTGCGCGGCGACCTCCGCGTGTGCGCCGATCAGGCGGCCGACGGGGTGGCACTTGCCGAACGCGTGAACGACCCCGGCGTGACGATGGAGGCGCTGTTCATGCCGGGGGTCACGATGTTCTACCGCGGTCAGTTCGCGGGCGCCCGCACCCACCACGAGAACGCTCTGGCCGCGTACGACGACCGCGCGCGGACGAAGTTCTGGACGGCGTACACTGGGCACGACGCGGGCGTGACTCACCGGTGCTATCTGGCGCTGGATCTGTGGCACCTCGGTTACCCGGATCGGGCTCTCGAGCTCGCCCAGGAGACGTGTGAACTGGCCCGGACGATCCGCCACCCGTTCAGCCTCGGGCACGCCATCGACTTCGCGGCCTACCTCTCCCACTACTGCCGGCTGGGGTCCGAGGTCCAGGCGCGGGGTGAGGAGGAAGTGGCCGTCGCGACGGAGCAGGGTTTTCCGTTCTGGCACGCGCTGGGCACGCTCCACCAGGGGGCGGGGCTGCTCCTGCAAGGCCGGCGGGAAGAAGCGTTGCCCCTGCTCCTCAAGGGATTCACAGCCTTCCGCGGCAGCGGGGCGGAAGTTCGCCTTCCGTCCTACCTGGGAATGCTGGGCGACGCCTACACACGGATGGGACGATTCGAGGACGCGCACAAGTCACTGAACGAAGGGCTGGCGGTGGTCGAAAAGAACGACGACCGCTGCCACGAGGCCGAGTTACACCGCCTCCGGGGCGAGTTGTTGTTGGCCGAATCCGCCGCCCAGGCGTCCGACGCCGAGGCCTGCTTCCGACAGGCGATTGAGACAGCGCGACGTCAGCAAAGCAAGGGGTGGGAGCTACGCGCGACGATGAGTCTGACGCGACTGTGGCAATGGCAGGGCCGCCGGGACGAGGCCCACGCGGCCCTGGCGGCCGTCTACGGGGCGTACACGGAAGGTTTCACGACGCCCGACCTCGTGGACGCCAAGGAACTACTGGAGTCCCTTGCCTGACGCTGCCCGAAAGCCAGCACCCGGTTCGTCGATTTCAATGCGTTCATCCGAATGCGCCCTATGGGAGGCCGGGACGCGGCCACGGCGACCCCGGCGAGCCCGAGCACCGCCCCGGGGTACATTGCCCCGACGACGTGCCCGAAGTCGCCGCGGACTCCCCACGCCAGGCCGACGGCGGCGGCCACGAACACGCTCCGGCCGAGGCGGGCCCTTAGCCCCATGACTCCTCCCCCCGCGGCCGGACGACCTCACGCCTTTGGCTCAATCGGAATACGGCGGACCGGCCGCGAGGCGAGCCCCAAGCATCCGGCGGGTCGGCGTCGGGTTACCGGGAGGCGTCCGCCGGCGCCGGTGGCGGAGGTCCGGCGGGTCCACGAGCTAGACCTGGCCGCCGGGCGGGGCGGGTGTGGCGACCGGCGGCGCTGGCGCGGGAACTGCCGGGGGCGGCCGAGTCCAAGTGACGGTACCTGTTCCCGTCGGGTAGACTCTCGACGGACCCGCGGTCGGGGGAGGAGCGGCAGCACCACGCCCACGAGGGGAGCCTGTCGCGGACGGTGACCGGGGCGGTGGCGGCGACCGGGCTGACCGAGC
>JAFKFQ010000278.1 GCA_017308215.1 bacterium
TCGAGCCAGTGCCGCCCCCAGCGCTCGCCGTAGGCCGGCGACGCGAGCAGACGTTCCACCTGCTTCTCGTAGGCGTCGGCGTCGCGGTCCGCGAGGAAGGCGTCGACCTCTGCCGGCGTTGGCGGTAGCCCGGTCAGGTCGAGCGCCAACCGCCGGAGGACGACGCGCGGGTCCGCGGGCGGGGCCGGCGTCAGGTTCTTCTCGCGGAGCTTCGCCAGCACGAACGCATCGATCGGGTTCCCCGGCCCCGGGACCGCGGGCCGGCGGACGGGCTGGAACGCCCAGTGCTTCGCGGCCGCGGTCGCGGGCGGGAGGAGCGTGTCGTCCCACGTCACGCCCTGCTCGACCCAGGCGCGGAGCGTCTTGACCTGGGCCGCCGTCAGCCTCGCGCCGGCCGGCGGCATCTTCGTGTCCGGGTCGTCGCTCTCGACGACCGCGATGAGGCGGCTCTGGTCGGGGCGGCCGGGGCGCGCGTAGGCGAGCACGTCGGTGCGGCGGTCGAGGCGGATACCGGACTTGGCGTCCGCCCCCTGGTGGCAGCGGAAGCAGCGGTCGTGGAGGACGGGGTAGACCTGCGTGCGGAAATCGACCGGGTCCGCCGCCCGGGCGGATCCAGCGCACGCGGCGATCAGCAGCACGGTGGCGGTGCGCACGGCCCGGACCCCGGGGAGGACACCGCCCGAGTGTACCCGGGGCGGGTGGCGGAGGGAAGCGGGTGCCCGTCCGTCGGTCGCTCCGTGTCGGGTCCGGTGACCGGTCGGCGTGGTGCCTGACACGCCACTCAACGGGGCCGCTGGGGCCGGCGCGAGGTTTTCCACAGAACCCGTCATCAGCCGTCATGTCGTCACTCTGCACTCGGCCGTTTCACGACCGCCGTGGGTATGGAGAGAGGCCGACCCGTACTGGATCGGCCTCTGGTTCAAGTGACTGGTCATATCCTGCGTCGACCTTGCGCGAAGCTGTCGTCCGAAACGCCCACGCGGCGGCCGTCGGCCGCGCATCGCTGCGCGGACCGGCGGTCGCCGGTGGGCGGGTGTCGGGTTCCGGCGCGGTGCCCCAGCCGGCCGCTCGTGCCGCGGGGGTCGCAGGGAAGCCCCTGCTCGGTCGCCCGGACGACCGCCCCCGCGGGCGCACCATGACCGTGCATCCCGCGCGGCAAACGGACTGGGGAGGAAAGCACAGTCCGGGTGTGATGCGCCGAACCCGGGATCGACTGCCGCGGTCCGGGCCGCGGACAGAGCCGGTGGGGCCACACCCGACACCTCAACGCCATTAGGCAACGGGCGGTTGCCTGCCCGCGGCGGACCGGCCCTCCTCGCGTATCGTGACTGCCGGTTCGACTGGAACCGTCTCCGTGTCGGCCCGGGCGAACGGCCGACGCACCACTACTCCTTCTTGCGCAGCCGGCCGAGCACTTGTTCGGCGTACTGCCGCGTGTTCGCGTCCGTCTCGCGGGCGACGAGCTGCTCCAGCGGCGCGACCGCCTCCGCCGGGCAGAGCAGGTCCAGCGCGCCGACCGCGTCGAACCGCTTCCGCGCGCCGGCGTCGCTCAGTTGCTTGATCGCCGCGGTGGTCGTCGTCTTCGCCGCCGGCTTCGTGCGCCACGCCGGGTCGACCTTCTCGAGCGCCGCGGCGGTCGTCGTTCGCACGGCGGGTTCGGTGTTGAGGAGGAGCGGGCACAGCGCCGGGACCAGGGTCGCGTCGCCGGCCGCCGCGTGGCCGAGCGCGTCCGCCGCCGCGGCGCGCTTGGCGTCGTCCGCCCCCGAGAGCTGCCCCTTCGCGGTCGTCACCACCGCCTTCGCCGCCGGCTTGGTGCGCCACTTCGGGTCGAGCCGGTCGAGCGCCGGGGCGGTCGCGGCGCGGACCTTCGCGTCCGGGTCGAGCAGGAGCGGCGCGAGGGTGGGGACGAGCGCCGCGTCGCCGGCCGCGACCTTCGACACGGCGTCGATCACCTCGCCGCGGTTCCGGCCGTTCTTGTCGGCGGCGATCTTGGTGAGCGCCGGGAGCGCCTGCTTGGCGGCCGGGCCGGCGGCGGCGATCTGCCCCAGCACCTGCACCGCCTCGGGGTCGGAGCGGGCGGCGGCGAACTGGCGCGCCAACTCGCCGCCGACCTCGACCCCGCACCGCCCGGCCAGCCCGACGAACGTCGGGTGCTGCGCCGCCCGCTTCAGGAGCGCCTCGCCCGCCGCCTTGGCGTCATCCTTGTGCGCCGGGTCGGCGGCCCAGCCGGGATGCGTCTTGTCGAGCGCGGCGAGGACTTTGGGCGCCGCCTCCGGGTGCAGCTCGGGCTTGGCGACGAGGGCGAGCAGCGTCGGGGTCGCGGCCTTCGCCGCCGGGCCGAACTCGGGCAGGACAAGGAGCGACTTGTCCCGCAGGAACCCGCCCTCCCGTCCGAGCCGGTCGGCGAGGGCGGTCTTCGAGAGGCCCGCGAGCGTGGTCGTGATCCCGTCGAGCCCCGCCGGGCCGAGGTCGATCAGCGCCCGCTCGGCCTGGAACCCGCGGTCGCTGGCGATCCGCTCGACCATCTTCGGCGCCGCCGCCTTCACGTCCGCGTCGGCCCGCCAGTCCGGGGCGAGCTTGTCGAGCATCCCCTTCACGTCGGCGTCGATCACACCCTCCCGGATGACCGCGGCCGCGATCTTCGGCGCCGCCGCGGTCGCGGGCGGGCCGCCGCCGGCGATGAGTTCGATCGCCCGCCGCCGCAGCGTCGTCTGCTCCCGCGTCCCGGGCACCAGGGGTGGCTGGATGGCGTCCCCGAGCGCCGCGGCCGCCTCCGGCCGCGCCCACCAGTCGGGCTCGATCCGCGTGAGCGCCTGCGCCAGCCGGCCGAGCAGCCACACCGGCTCGTTGAACCGGGGGTCGACGTCGCGGTTCGCGCCGCGGAGGGCGGCGACGAGGCGCGGCACCACCTCCGCCGCGTCCGCCCCGAGCGCCTCCGCGGCGCGGACGCCGAACAACTTCCGCTCGGGGTCCGTGCTGTCGATCAGCTCGGCGATCGTCGGGAGGGCGGCCTTCCCCTGTTTGCGGATGAAGGCGAACCCCTCGTCGCCGTACCCGAGCGCTTCGAGCGTCCCCGGGCTTCCCGCCTCCGACCCGCCGATCCGCTCGATGGTCTTCACGAGCCGGGCGCTGACGATCCGCGGCGCCGGGTCGTTGAGCTCCTTCGCGTTGCGACCGATCATGCCGTTGAACGTCGGCACGAGTTTCTTCGCCCGCGGCCCGAGGCGCTCGACCGGGCCGAACACGTCGTCGAGCGACTTGGCGTACTGCGCGGGCGACTCCTTCGTCCACGCCCCCCGCCCGGTGTACATCTTGTTGAGCTCCCTGAGCTGCTTCTGGACTACCGGCCCGACCAGCTGCGCCTGTTCGGCCGTGATCGGCTGGAACGCGGCGTAAAGGTCGTCGGCCTCCTCCGGCGGGAGCCTGGGCAGTTCGTAGAGGAGGTTCGGCAGCGCCTGGGTCAGCGCCGGGTCGGTCTTCCACTTGGGATGGACCGTGTCGAGCGTGCCGCGGACGGTGCGGCGCGTGTCGGCGTCGCCGTCGGCCACACGGGGGATGAGCGCCGGCGCGGCGGGGGCGGCGGCCGGGCCGTAGTGGGCGAGGTGCGGCAGCGCGACCGGGAAGCCCTGCGACCGCGGGGCGATCGCCAGTAACGCCGGGAGCGTGCCCGGGTCGGCCAGGACGGCGGCGTTCCACATCGACGGGTTTTTCAGCACCGTCACCACGCCCGGCGGGATGGCGTCGCCCTTCGCGTCCTTCGCCATCTGGAGCAGCCGTGGGGTCTCCTTCGGCCCGGCCGCGACCACGACGTCGGCGGACGCCGACTGGAGTGCCTGCTCCTTGTGGCTGAGGTTGTCGAAGGCCGTCTCAAGGATCACCCGCGCGGCCGTGCCGCAGGCTCGCATCTCGCCCATCGCCGCCGCGGCGTCGGCCGCGTTGCCGGGGTTGGTCGCCCGCTCGACCAGCCGCGGCAGCCCCTGGCACGCCACCGCGGTCGGGTTGGTCGTGTTCCGCAGCCGCCAGTTCGGGTCGATCTTCTCCAGCCAGACGTAGTGCCCGTGGGCGTTCTCCGGGGTGAAGCCGTCCGTGAGCGGCCCGACGCCGGCCCCGCCGATCTGCCGCAGCGCGGCGTCGGCCCGGTCCTTCACCGGCTCGGCCGTGCCCTCCCACACGGCGACCAGGTCCGGCGCCGCCGGCCCGCCGACCGCGGCGAGCGAATCGACCGCCAGCCCGGCCGACTCGGGCGGGTCGGTCAGCGCGATCTCGCGGAGCGGCGGCGCCGCCGACGTGCCGAGGTAGCCGAGGGTGCGGGTGATGCCGTCGCGGACCGCGGGCGACGCGCCGGGGCGCGCCGCGACCAGCTGCGGCACCGCCGCGCCGGCCGCCGGCCCCATCCGCCGCAGCGCCTGCAGCGCGTCCTCGGCCCGCCCGTCCGGCCCCTCCTTCACCGCCGCGGTCAGCGAATCGGCGGGGTGGCCGGCGATCAGCCAGCCGATCAGTCCGGTGACGAGCAGGGCGACCGCCATCCCCGCGAGCGCGCCGACCCGCAGCCCCCAGTACGGCTTGGCCGCGACCCCCGGCGGCGTCAGCACCCGCCGCGCCGGCGGCTTCCGCTTGCGCGTCAGGAGCACCGCCAGCCCGACGGCGATCCACAGCCGGCAGAGGAGCGTCAGCGTGCCGACGATCCCCTCGCGCGGGAGCGTGTGGAGGCGGACGCCGAAGCTCTCCATGACGTCGGCGAAGTCGAGCACGCGGAGGACGTTCTCGACGAACCAGAGCGGGACGTCGGCGAACCGCCACGGGCGGACGAAGAACGCCACCACCACCCACGTCACGAACCAGACGGCGAACGCCGCCAGCGCGAGGCGGACGAGCATCCCGCGGAACTCGTCGTCGGCCAGCACCGCCTCGCGGAACCGGCCGACGGCCGCCCACACCAGCCCGAGGAAGAACACGTCCACGACCACGTGGTAGGCGACGACGAACACGCCCACCAGCGGGCTCGTGTGCTTGATCGACTGGATGCCCCAGCCGTAGGCCTCGACGGCGTCGAACACGTCGCCGGCGCGGAAGGCGTGGGCGGCCGAGAACTGGAGCCACTGCCACGGCGTCGTCTCGCCCGGGGCGTCGTAGAGCTCCGCCCCGAAGTGAGCGTAGAGCTGGAAGAACAGCGTGGTGAACAGCGCGACCTCGACGCCGGTGATGAGGGCCAACCGGAGGACGTGCGCCCCGCGGAGCAGGTTGCGCACGGCGAAGTACAGGTTCACGCCGAGCAGTGCGACGGTAACCGTGGGGAAGGCGAGGTGGAGGACGCCGGCCATCGGGACGAACGCCAGCCGCGGCGCGAACGCGGCGACGAGCCAGCCGACGACCGCCCACGCGAACGACGCAGCCCCGAACCAGAGCGGGTACGCGACCGGCACGTACACCGGCTCCGCCCTCACCTTCTTGGCCTTCTTCTTGCCGGTCTTTTTCGGCTCTTTGGGCTCGGCCATCGGTGCGTCTCGTGGGCGCCGGCACTCGGCTACGCCCGGTTGTACCCGCGCCGCGGGACGCGGTAAAGCACCCGCCCGTGGTGCCGCCGGGGCCACACGGGTTCTTCACGCGGATCGCCGGTCGGGAGCGGTTCGCGCAAGACCGCCGCCCGGCGAACGAATCACCCGGGCGAGTCGCTGCCCCTCGACCACCGGTGACCCATGTCTCGTCCGCTCGCCGCGCTCCTGCTCGCGGCCCTCTCGACCGCCGCACTCGCCCGGCAGCCGGCCGACCCGCCCGTGCCGAACCCGACCGTGTTCAAACTGACCACCACGCCGGCTGCGGCGCCGGTGCCGGCGCTGCGGTACGAGTTCCGCCCGCGCGCGTCCGAGCGCACGGCCGGGAACGCCGCCGCCGACTACTTCCGGGCCGCGCTCACCGTGCCGCAGTGGCCGCGCCCGGCTGACCCGAACGAACCCCCTCACGCCGTTCACGACCGCTGGGCCGACTCCCCGCTCGATGCCTTCCCGGACGCCGAGGTGACGGCGCACCTGGACAAGTTCGCTGTCGGGTTCGAGGCGCTGGACGCCGGCGCGCTGCGCGAGACGTGCGACTGGCGGCAGGGCGTGCCGGTCCGGCTCGACCGGCTGGAGGACCACCTGAACGAGTTCGGGAAGTTCCGCGAGATCATGGTCTACAACCGGATGCGGGTCCGCCGCGACCTGGCCCGGAAGGACTTCGACGCGGCCGCCCGCGACATCCGCAGCGGGTTCCGGTTCGCGAAGGCCGTCGGCGAGGGGCCGACCGTCGTTCAGATGCTCGTGGGGCACGCGCTGGCGCTGATCGCGTGCGGCGACGCCGGACAGTTCATCGGCCGGCCGGGCTCGCCGAACCTGTACTGGGCGCTCGCGGGGCTCCCTCACCCCCTGATCGACCCGCGGGTGGCGCTCGATAACGAAGCCGCGCTGACCAGCCTTCACCTGCCCGACTTCCCCGACCTGGATAAGGGGCCGATCGACCCCGCCCGCGCCGACCGGGTGGCGGCAGACTTCTTCGCCGCGATCACCAAGCTGTACCAGAGCGAACCGGTCGCGGCCGCGGACGTCCCGGCACGGGTAGCCAAGGCCGCGCCGGCGGCACGGAACCGGCTGGTCGCGCTGGGGCGGCCCGCGGCCGACGTGGAGAAACTGCCCGCGGCGCAGGCCGTCGTACTCAACACCATCCTGACGTGGCGCGTGTCGTGGGACGACCAGGTGAAGGCGTTCGCCCTGCCGTACCCGCGGGCGTGGGCGGAGTTCGACCGGCTGGGGAAACAGGCGGCGGAGTGGGAGAAGGACACCGACCCGCTTCTCGCCGTCAGCCCGCCGCGCCAGGTTCTCAAGCTGTATAACGCGCACGCCCGGGTCGGGCGGACCCTCGACGCACTTCAAGCGGTCGAGGCGGTGCGCCTCCACGCCGCGGCGAACGCCGGTCGCCCGCCGGCGCGGCTCGCCGACATCACCGCCGTGTCCGTCCCGCCCGACCCGTTCACCGGCCGCCCGTTCGAGTACACCGCCACCGCGGCCGGGTTCACCCTGACCGCCCCGCCACCTGCCGGCGAGACCGCCAACCTCGGGAACAGCTTCCGCTACGAAGTGAGCTTCTTGCGGTAACGCCGTCACACACCCGCCGTCACGGGCATGCCCGGTCGGGCGCGGGCCGGGCGCGGGTCGGTCGCCGCGTCCAGCCGGCGGCGGAAGCGGAGGTGCCGCGCCCGCGACACCTCCAGGAGCGGCCGCCAGGCCCAGTGCGTCAGCCGGTGGCGGATGAGGAACGGCCACAGCCAGTTCGACCGCTTGTACAGGTACGCCATCGCCAGGTACGCCGGCACCGCCCGCCAGTCGCCCGGCCGCCGCTGCCAGATGCAGCGGTGCGAGAACGTGCGCTGGTAGCAGTACTCGTAGCCGGCCGCGAGCTGATCGGGCGCCATGTGCTTCGGGCGGAAGACGACGTGCGCCGTGTCGTAGAGCGACCAGTTGCGGTGGAGGATCCGGCCCTCGGCGTCCATCTGGCGGAACAGCGGCGTGCCGGGATACGGCGTCAGGATGTGGTACGTCGCCGACTCCATCCGCACGCCCTCGATCCAGCCCACGAGCTCGGCGAAGCAGCCGGGGCGGTCCTGGTCGAAGCCGAGGACAAAGCTGCCGTTCACCTGGATGCCGTGGTCGTGGAACACGCCGACCCGGCGGGCGTACTCGGCCGCCCGCGGCGTCTTCTTCCGCGCCGCCGCGAGGTTCTCGTCGGTCAGCGACTCGAACCCGACGAACACGCCGGTACACCCCGCGAGCGCCATGGCGCGGACGAGCGACGGGTCGTCGGTCACGTCGAGCGTGACGGCGGCGCTCCAGATGATCCCGAGCGGGCGTAGCGCCGCGCACAGCTCCCGCAGGTACTCGGGGCGCGAGCCGAGGTTGTTGTCGGTGAACACACAGTACGGCTGGCCGTCGGCCGCGATCTCGGCGGCGACCTGCTCCGGGGCGCGGCACTGGTACGGCACCTTCAGCCCGTCGGTGCTGAGGTAGCAGAACCCGCAGCGGTTGTGACACCCGCGCGTGGCGTTCAGGCTGGTCGTGGTGAGGAACGCCCGGCGGTCGAGCAGGTCGCGCCGCGGCGCGGGGTCGGCGGTGTACGGGCGTTGGTACGACCCGTCGTAGCGCGGCCGGAGGCGGCCGGCGTCGATGTCGCCGAGGATGTGCGGCCACACCTGCGCCCCCTCGCCGAACGCCAGCGCGTCGGCATGCGGGGCGCACTCGTCCGGGCACGAGACGACGTGCAGCCCGCCGAGCACGACCGTCGCGCCGCGTTCCCGGTACCAGCGCGCCAGCTCGAACGCCCGCCGGGCGAACGTGAGGTGGACGGTGATGCCGACCACCTGCGGGAACGGGTCGGCCGGCGGCGGGCCTTGCAGCAGGTTCTCGTCCCAGTAGCGGACCGCCCACCCAGGCGGGGTAGCCCCGGCGATGGCGGTGAGCGCGAGCGTCGGCGTGAGGACGTGCTTGCCGAAGCTGGCGTACGGGTCTTTCGGGTAGAAGGGGTTGATGAGTAGTGCCGTCCGCGGGACCGGGGGGCCGGTGCGGCGGCGCGGGTCGAGCGGCGGCGCTTCGCGCAGGGCTTTCGGGACGACGGGCGGCATTGGGTGACTCCATTTGGTGTCGGAAATAAATTTGCAGTACAAAGTAAAGGGGGAAAGAAAAAGGCGGGCATCGACCCGCCCGGCCGGGTCGTGCTACGCGCCGGCGAGTCCGGGGCGGGGCAGCGGGGTGGGGGCCTCGGTGGCGGCCGCGTCGGCTGCGGCCGCATCGCGGACGACCTGCTCCAGCTCGGCGATGTACGCCCGGAACCGCCGCCGCCCGGCCGCCGTCAGCGCGCACGTCGTCAGCGGGCGGCGGCCGGCGAACGTCTTCGTGACCTTCACCAGCCCCTCCTCGGCGAGCACGTCGAGGTGCCGGCTGAGGTTCCCGTCGGTAAGGGTGCACAGCCGGGCGAGGTCGGTGAATGACAGCCCATCAGGCTGCGTCACGAGTGCGGTGAGGATGCCGAGCCGGGCCTTCTCGTGCAGCACCCTGTCGAGCCCGGAGTAGGCGAAGCGGCCGTCGTCACTCATCGTCGTCCCTCCGCCCGGCCTGCAGCGCGACGGCCGTCGCCAGGTGGCCGATTCCGAACACCCCGCCGACGGCCCACCCGGACGGCTCGGCCGTCGGGTCGGCCGTGAGCAGCAGTGCCGCGCCGGCGATCACGTACCCGACGCCGACGGCCCACACGGCCGCCGGCAGGTGCGGCCGCGCGGCGATCACCCCGAGCCCGAACAGCAGCGCCCACAGCCCGGGGAGCAGGTACGTGAACTCCGGCCCCGCCCGCCACACGCCGAGCGTGACGGCCGTGCCGGCGAACAGCGCCGGGAGGAACTGGGCCATCACCCGGCGGGTGCGGCGGCGGGCCAGTTCGTCCTCTTCGCGGGCGTAGGACCGGGCCGCGGAGGCAAACCCGAGTGCCGCACCGCCCGCAGCGACGGCGAGCCAGTAGGTGACGAACCCGACGGCGGAGGCGTCCGGCTGCACCGCGGCGGCGAGCAGACCGAACACCCCGACGAGCGCGACGGCGGGTGGGCGGAACCCCGGGTATACCTCGGCTCGGGCGAGCTGGTCGTGGATCAGGCTGAGGCGGTCGATCGCATCCTGGGTCCGCATCGGCGGCACCTCGCACGGGTGATCGGCCTCGACAGTGTACTTTGTGTTGCCAAGCTGAGTCAAGCGGGAAGTGTCCGAATCGAGGGGCGAAGTGAGCCGGGCGGCGGAGGCGGCTGCCCGACTCGGCTGCTGTCAGCGGGCGGCGGCGACCCGGCGGCTGCTCCGGGTAGCCGACGCGGTCGTCAGCGACTGGACGGCGTCGCGGATCGCTTCCGCCTCGGCCCGGGCGGCGCGAACGACCGGGTCGTCGCCGACCGGCGGGTGGACGTCGGCGTAGTCCGGGATGATGCGGACGCCGCGGGCGTCGTCCCGCTGGCGGGCGCGCTCCACGTCCCGGGCCACTCGATCCGCCATGTCGGCGAGCAGGTCGAGCGCCTCGTCGGGGTCGGCGAGGAGGCCGTCGGCGGCGAGCAACTCGCGCTGGTAGGCCCAGACCCGGTCGTCGTCGGCCGCGTCGAGCGCCCCGCGCCCGGCCGTCCGTACCCGGTCGAGCAGGCCGCCGAGCGCCCAGTACCGGGCGTAGAACCGGTACGCCTCGACCGCCCGCACCCGGTCGGAGTCGGTCAGCACGTTCTTCCCGAGCCCGGGGATGTTCCGGTCGGTGTAGAGCGGGCGGACGGCCGGGACGTCGTCCAGGTCGCGGGCGGCGGCCAGCATCAGGGCCACGGTGTCGGGGCGGAACACGGCGAAGTCGAACCGGCTCCGCTTCGCCTTGTTGCGGGCGCGGAACTTGGCCTCGCACCGCCGCAGGGCGTACACGTTCTCCCGGAGCATCCACGCCGGGCTGATCTGGTTGTACGCCGGCGGCAGGTCGGGGAGTGGTTCCTGGCGGGGGGCGACGAGCGAGAACGGGATCGTCACCTGCTGGGGCGCCAGGTCGGTCCCGCAGGCCACGACGGTGTACGGCGCCCGGCTGAAGTCGCACGGGAACTTGACGTTCACCCCGAGCCCGAGGAACAGCCCCTCCCCGGCCCAGAACTCCTGGTCCGGCGCCCGCGACGTGTGGTTCGACCCGACGTTCGCCCCGTACCCGACGTTCCCCCGCCCGCCCGGCCACAGAGTCGAGATCAGGAGCGACTCGTGGTGGAGCCCGACGAACGGCCCGAGGACGCACGAACTCACCTCACCGGCCGCCACCTCGGTGTTCGGCCCGACCACGCTGTTCTGGACCTTCCCGTGCCGGTCGACCCGGGCCGACTCGACGAGCACCGACCGCTCGACCCCGGCCTGGCCGGTCACCCGCACCCCCCACTGGAGGAGCGCGTCGGTGACGATCGACCCGGACTCGACCGCGACCGGCTCGTCCGGCGTGCTCAGGAGCGTGCTGCGGACGACCGCGGCGGCGCCGTCGATTCGGGCGGCCGGGCCGACGAACGCGTCCTCGACGCGCGGCACGCTCCACACGTGCGCCCCGGCGCCGACCACCCCGCGGTCGGACGCCGCCAGCCGGCGGTAGTCCGCGACCGCCGCCCGGTACGCCTCCACCTCCCGCCGGCGACCGCCCGGCCGGGCGACGGCCGCGGCCAGTTCGACGTCCAGTTCCGCGAACAGTTCGACCTCCCGGCCGCCGCCCTCCAGGGCGACCGGCACCCGCAGCCCGTTCCCGAACGTCGCCCCGGGCGCGCAGGTGACCCGCCCGCAGTCGACGAGCACGGCCTCCTCGCCGACCACGTAGTTGGCGAGCAAGCGGACGTCGCGGACGAGGGCATTGTGGCCGATCACGGAGTCGGCGACGGTGCTGTTCGACAGCCCGGCGACGACCTCGAGCCCGCCGGCGAGGGCGACGTACCGGGTGAACCGGCCGAGGACTACGTCGCCGTGGAACTCGCAGTTGCGGACCCGCCGGGGGTTGAACCCGTCGGCGACGCGGACCCGGGTCCAGTCGCGGGCGGAGTTCCCGAGCGATTCGAGCAGGTCGATCTCGGGCTTGAAGAGGTGGCGGAGGGCGGCGTCGCCCAGGGCGTAGGCGACCCCGCCGTCGGCCCGGACCGCCGCGACCGTCCGGATCAGATCCGAGCCGGCCGCCAGCCGGCGGACCTTCGCCTCAAGTGTCTCGTCCATCGGTGACTCCCCGGTAATCAGTGGGCGACCGGGACCGGGTTCGTGCCCGCGTCCCGCTTCTGCCGGTAGCACTCCAGACACGTCCTCAGCCCTTCCTCGAACCCCACGGTCGGCTCGTAACCGAGATCGGCGCGGGCGCGGGAGACGTCCGCCAGTCTGTGTTTCACGTCGCCCGCCCGAGGCGGTCGGGTCGCCGCGGACGAACTCGACCCGGTCCCGGACGCCGGCGAGGTTGTCCGCGTTCCCCGTGCTCAGATCGTCCAGAACCCGGACGGCCTGCCCGGACCGGGGCGTCGACTAGGTGCGACCCGATGAATCCGGCCTCACCCGTCACCAGACACGTCGCCATCACGCCCCGGTGTCACTCGACGGTCACGCTCTTGGCCAGGTTCCGCGGCTTGTCCACGTCGCACCCGCGGATGCGGGCGACGTGGTAGGCGAGTAACTGGAGCGGGACGACCGCCACCAGCGGCTGGAGGTAGTCCGGCACGTCCGGCACGAAGAGCACGTCGTCGGCCTTGGCGGCGACCACCTCGTCCCCCGCGGTGGCGACGGCGACCACCGGGCCGCGGCGGGCCTTGACCTCTTCCAGGTTGCTCATCGCCTTCTCGTGGATCGCCCCCTTGAGTGCCAGGAACACGCTCGGGGTGTGCGGGTCGATCAGGGCGATCGGGCCGTGCTTCATCTCGGCCGCCGGGTACCCCTCGGCGTGGGCGTAGCTGATCTCCTTGAGCTTCAACGCCCCCTCCAGCGCGACCGGGTAAAGGTACTGCCGGCCGAGGTAGAGGAAGCTGGTGCAGCCGGCGTACTTCTCGGCGATCCGGCGTGCGTCGGCGTCGCACGCCAGCGCCCGGCGGATCAGGTCCGGGAGCGCCCGCATCTCGGCGATCATCCGTGCCCCCTGGAGTGCCGACAGGTGCCGGAGCCGGCCGAGGTGGAGGGCGAGCATGGCGAGCGTCAGCACCTGGCTGGTGAACGCCTTCGTGCTCGCCACCCCGATCTCGGGGCCGGCGTGCAGGTAGATCCCGCCGTCCGTCTCGCGGGCGATGCTGCTCCCGACCACGTTGCACACCGCGAGCGTCAGGTGCCCCTTCCGCTTGCTCTCGCGGACGGCGGCCAGGGTGTCGGCCGTCTCCCCCGACTGGCTGATGGCGATGACGACGGTGTCGTGGTCGATCGGCGGGTTGCGGTAGCGGAACTCGCTCGCGTACTCGACCTCGACCGGGATCTGGGCGAACTCCTCGATCAGGTACTCGCCGACCTGGGCGGCGTGGTAGCTCGTCCCGCAGGCCGTCAGGATGATCCGCTTGGCGCGGCGGAGCTGCTGCGGGTCCACGTTCAGCCCGCCGAAGTGGGCGCTCGCCTCGGCGTCGGACAGCCGGCCGCGCATGGCGTTGGCGAGCGTCTCGGGCTGCTCGTGGATCTCCTTGAGCATGTGGTGCTCGAACCCGCCCTTGTCGGTGTCCTCCGCCGCCCACTCGATCTGGTGGACGCTGGCCGTCACCTTCGACAGCTCGCGGTCGAAGATGTCCCAGTCGTCGGCGGTGATCCGGCAGACCTGGTGGTCCTGGAGGTAGACCACGTCCTGCGTGTAGCCGACGAGCGCCCCCGGGTCGCTGGCGAGGAAGTGCTCGCCGGCCCCGACCCCCAGGACGAGCGGGCTGCCGAGCCGCGCCCCGACCACGGTGTCGGGGTCGTCCGGGCTGACCGCCGCCAGCCCGTAAGTGCCCTTGAGCAGCGGCAGGGTGCGGCGGACGGCCTCGAGCAGGTCACCGTCGAAGTGTCGGCCGAGTAGGTGGGCGATCACCTCGGTGTCGGTGTCGCTTTGGAAGACGACTCCCTCGGCCTGGAGGTGCCGTTTGAGCGAGTCGTAGTTCTCGATCACCCCGTTGTGTACGACGGCGACCCGGCCGCAGGTGCTGAGGTGCGGGTGGGCGTTGGCGTCGGTCGCCGGGCCGTGGGTGGCCCACCGGGTGTGGCTGATCCCGAGGCACCCGGGGGCGGGCCGGTCGCGGAGGTGCTCGACGAGGGCAGCGAGCCGCCCGGACCGCTTGCGGAGGTGGACGGCGCCGGGGCCGGTGACGGTGGCCAACCCGGCGCTGTCGTACCCCCGGTATTCCAGCCGCCGGAGCCCACCGACCAGGATCGGCTCCGCCTCGCGGCGCCCGGCGTACCCGACGATTCCACACATGGTGAGTCTTCCTGGGTGGCCCGAGGCGCACAACCGCCCGAGCCCCGTAAGGGGACGCCGGGGTGGACGGAATCAACAACACGGGGGAGTGGACCGCTTGGCCCGTCACACGGGACAAGAACTCGATTGACGCACTACAAGCTCACGCCGGGGGGCGAGCAATCGCCCGAACTCTGGAAAGGGATACCTGGGACGGGTGGCAGTGCGACGGTCTTCATCGCTCGTGGCCCCGGACAACCGTTCCATGCCGGATAGGTGGAGGTGGTTGGGGCGGGACTTTCACCCCCACCCCGCCTCCCCCAAGCGACCACCAGCTACGCAGCGACGTCGCTCGATCTTCGGATGCGCCGGAGCCGCGTTGGATGCGGCGCCGGTGTTTTTTGGAACCGGAGCGAGGGGGCGGGGGAAAGAGGGACAAGTCACGGGAGGGGGCGCTGGGGGCGGGTCTCGTCCAGGGCGTTGGACTCGGCGGTCAACCCCTGAACGGCATCGGCGAGTGACCGCCGGAGCCGGGCTTCGAGGGCGGGCGAAGGGGTGGGCGGGGGGAGGGATCGGGCAAGCGCCAAGACTCGGCGGTATTCCGCAATCTCTCGCTCGCAGCGGCGGCAGGACGACAGGTGCCGTTTCACGGACACACGCTCCAGGTCTGTCAGCTCGCCGGCCGCGTGGCCGCTGAGCAGGTGTGCCACGTCCTCACACGTGAAGGCCCGGTCGTCCTGGACCGGGGCGGGGGGGGGACATTTCCCGTCGCGGGACGGCTCGGTCGGAGGGAGAGGTGACACTCGTCGGCTCCGACAGCGATTCTCGGGCCACCAGCTCCAGCTGGTGGGGGTGGGATCGGAACGACGCGTGGCGTGTAAGCCATCGAACCCCTCGCCCGCCCGAGGGGCAGGCCGTCACGCCGCGGGGTGGTGGGCGGGGGCTACGGACGAACGGTCTCGACCCGCTGTTGCACCGCGGGTGACCTGGTTTCTGAGAGTATGCGCGAGGTTGGGGGTGGTGTTCAAGGGGATCCCTGGTCGGAGGCTAGGGATCCGGCCTTTTTCAGGGCCGGTCACAACCGCCGGGCGTCCTCAGGCCATCGCCGGCTGCCCCGTCGCCGCCGGGTGCCCGGCGGCCCGCCCGACCACGTCTCTGCTCGGGATCCGCAGCAGCACGCGGGAGACGCCGAACGGGATGTGGAGCATCTTCAGGGCGGTGCTAACGATGAGTCGGAGGTCGAGCCACAGGCCGGCGTTGTCGATGTAGTGGAGGTCGTAGCAGAGCTTGAGCCGGACGCTCTCCAGGTCGGTGTCGGCCGGGAGTTGGACCTGCGCGAGCCCAGTGACCCCCGGGCGGACGGTCAGGCGCTCGATGTATCGGTCGACGTCCCGTCCCAGCCGGGCGACGAACTCCGGCCGCTCCGGCCGCGGCCCGACCAAGCTCATGTCGCCTCGCAGCACGTTCCACAGTTGCGGCAGCTCGTCCAGGTGGGTGCGGCGGAGGATTCGACCCACGGCCGTCACTCGGGGGTCCCCGGCGGTCGCCCACCGCACCCCCGATACCGCCTCGCAGTTGTGGCGCATGGTCCGCAGCTTGTAGATCCGGAAGATCCGGCCGTTGAGCCCGACCCGCGTCTGCGAGTACAGCGCCGGCCCGCG
This sequence comes from bacterium, assembly GCA_017308215.1. Classification (GTDB taxonomy): domain Bacteria; phylum Planctomycetota; class Planctomycetia; order Gemmatales; family Gemmataceae; genus Urbifossiella. Next base: position 15,594 of record JAFKFQ010000278.1, read on the forward strand.
GGACGTGAGTTTGACGAGCAGGGCGGTGGCGGCGACGATCGGGGCCGCCAGGACCGCGAGGGTGAGGGCGGCAACGAAGTCGAGCGTCGCCTTCTCGCGGAGCCGGATTCGGCGAGCCGGGCCGCCCCCAGCCCCCCCACCGTCGAGCGGATCTTGGCTGGCGAGACTCGTCTCCAGGAGCTGGTCGGGTGGAAGGAGCATCATGGCTCGGGCGATCCTGGCGGCAGGGGCGGGGTTGAGGTTGGGCGGCCGCGGCACGACCGCGGGTGGCGCAGCTAACAACTCCCGAGCGGCGGGGCGTTTGTTAATCGTGGGGTAGATGCGGCCCGGCCTCAAAAGATTCGCCATTTCCTGACCCGTTTGCGCCGGGGCTGACACCCCTCACTTCCGCGGCCAGCCGCTGAACGAAGCGGTATGGTTTAGTTCTATATGATTATACATAGATAATATAAATATGAATTAATATGTTATTAATTTCTGACAATCTTTACTGTGGCCAGTGAGATGTGTATCCCGTTCCATCGGTAGGAGGAGTCACCACAACTTGACGTGGCGGTGTCGAGCCCCCGACATCCGGGGACATTGACCGTCGATACCGAACCTTCGCCGTGTCGGGCGAGAAGAGGCGGTGGCGCGTGCGCGGGCTGGTCGCCCGGCCGCCTGCCACCGCGCGGATCGCAGGCGGCCGGGTTCACACGCTTCCGGGGCAGGATGTCCGCAAGTGATACGACGCTCGAGCCCCCGACGCCCTTCGCGAAGGCACCGGAGTGGGCAGCCCGACGTCGAGTGTCGGAGCGACTCCAAGGTGGCGACCGCTGTGAGTCTGGCCGATGGCAAGCACCGGGAGCGTGAGCCAGGCGCTGGGAGATTGTGCCAGGAAGGCGGAGCTGGGCGAGCGGTAAAGATTGGTGGAGGATCGGGAGGTGGTTATATGCCTGAAGGGGTGGAGGGTGCGACGTGCATGGTGTCGCGCTGCAAATGAGGCGTAGCCTGGTACGTCCGGCCGCGTAGCTCTGCCGCTGGCCCGGGAGGCGATAGCCAGCCAGAGGTTCGGTCGCCTGCTCGACGTTGGCCGCGGGGCCGATGCCCGGGTGCCAGTGATCGACCGGGCGTCCAGCCGTCATCGCGGGGGCGCTGAGTCTCGCTGAGCCTGTAGCGCCGTCAGGTCACGGATGGCGTCGAACTTGGTCTCAGACCGCGGCGCACCGTTCGCCGATGTACGGCCGGAGCGCATCGCGGAGCATCTGTCGGGCACGGTGCAAGCGGCTCTTCACAGCCGGGAGACTAAGCCCGAGCAACTCGCAGATCTCGGCGTTGGAGAGTCGCTCGATGTCGGACAACACGAACGGATCCCGGTACGTGTCGGGGAGGCGGGCGATGGCCCCCTCCAGCCGGCCCCGGAGTTCGGAGCCGAGGGCCTCGTCGTCCGGCCGCCGCACCCGCCGGGGGGCGGAGAGCCCGGCGGGGAGGTGGTCAGCCGTGTCCTCCCCGAGCAGCCGCTCGCGTGCCGTGGCCCGCTTCCGCCGGAGGGCGAGGACGGCGTTGACCGTCACCCGGTAGAGCCAGGTGGACAGCTGGCAGTCGCCGCGGAACGTGTCGAGCCGGCGGACGACCTGGAGGAGCACCTCTTGGGTGATGTCCTCCGCATCCGCCTCGTTCCCGAGCATCCGCATGGCGAGGGCGTACACCCGCGATCCGTACTCGCGGTAGACGTCCTCAACTAACCGGCCCAGGTCGACAGGTCCCGTGGTCGCCGTGCCCGACAGGTCGCGCCCACCGGTGTGGGGGGAATGGCCTGGGAGCGGTTGTGTGGCCATGGGGCGACTCATGGTAGCGATCCGTGAGGAGGCCATCGGGGCGTCGAGCGGCCGACACGGGATGCATAGAAGCGGACGGCCTTGTCATTCGTTCAGGCAAGCGGTCGGCGAGACCCTACGGTCCGACCAGACGGTAGACCGGTGGCAGATCGCCCTATATCCGTTGGAAGGAGGAAAAGCGTCTTAGAACGCGTTCGGCGTTGTGAAGCACTTTAATGCGGTTGTACCGGCAGGGCAACAGAAGGTCGGAGGGTTTTACCGACATTTCTTGCGGTGTGTTTGGGCTGTCGGCTCCTCTGACAGTGTTGTCCGGGAAACCGACAGGTTGATGGCCCAAGACCCGGCGAACCGAGGACCTGGGAGTAGGTCGAGCCGGCCTACGCACTCGCGGCGTTGTCGATCGGCTTAAGGCCACGGGGCGAATCATGTTGGGGCTGCTCGTCAGGCAGGCTTCAGCCGATCAATAGTGTGTATAATTACCAAATGTGGCAAAATATTATATTAAATTTGCCCATACATTGATTGAATAATCTATTGTCAATATTTACAATTGATTGCCGCGGGTTCTTCCTTCGCACTGTGGTCGAGGAGATCCGCGGCCGCAGTCCCATAATCAGCGATACGAGACCGGCGGGTCGGAGCGGACAGCTCAATTGCCCTGGATTCAAGCTTTTGCCGCTTTTCTTCTGCGGGCGGCATTCCACAGGTTGTCGGGATGCCACCGACGGGTGCGATACCCTCTACCCGAAGACAGGTTAGCGACGACCGGTCTCGTGTTGATCGCGCCGCGACAAATTTCTTCGACGGTCGGAGCCGGGTGCCAGTTCCGGGAAATGGGTTTCTTTTTCTGTGCGGCATAAGGGACAGGCTTGGTCCGGCTACCGGCGCAGTCGCACGCCGCCCCGGATCTCAGTCGCCACCCGACTCGGCCGTGTCGCTGCGCATTCTGGTCTTTGAATGCACCCATCCCCTAGCGGCATTCCTAGCTGTAGTGGTTCGCGAGCAGATACGGGCCGCGCTCGGATTCTACGAACTACCCGTGGGCTGCCCAGCAATCAGCCAGCGGTTATGCGAAGTCTGTGGAGCACAAGGCCTCTGTCTGCCAGCGGCGTCCGCAGAGAGGCGTGCGGGGTGGCGGCTCTTTCACAGGCGTTACGCCTTTCCCGGGGGCGGGCCGGAGGGATGACCCATCTTGGCGAGCTGTTGGAGGAACCACGAATGGCCGTCGGTCAGGGCCTGGGCGTCGGCCCCCTCGGCGACCCGCTGTGTCGGTTGGGGGTAGGTCGGGCGGGGCGGGGTCGAGGCGGTGGCCGTCGGGGGCGCAGGCGGGGTGGAGGCCGCCTCACCAGGCTGCCGGGACCGGAGCTCGCGGAGATCCTTGGCAAGGTCCTGAATCAGCCGCATCTGCTCGCAAACCAGCGCCGCGTGCTCCTGCTGCTGGGCGGCGAACATCCCGGCCATGGTCACGAAACACTGCTGGAACTGCTCCATCATCTCCCGGATCGGAATAAGGGCCGCGGTCACCGACTCGGCCGTCTGCCGGGACAGGGGCGCCGGCGCCTCGGCCGCCCGAGGTGCCGGCGCCCCCCACACCGTTGCCAGGTGCCCGCTCCCGCCCTCTCGGAAACACATGCTGACCTTGCCGATCTCGATCAGGTCGCCGTCCCGAACCCGTGTTAACCGGGCGACCCGGCCGTTGACCCGGGTCCCCTTCCGGTTGAGCACGTCCACGCACCACACCCCGTCTCGAGTGTTCACCAGGGCGCAGTGGAAGTACCCGATCGAGTTGTCGGCGAACCGCACCTGGCAGTTCGGGTGCCGGCCGACCAAGGTGACCTGCCGGTCGACCAGGTGCCTCCCGGCGGGGGCGCCCCCGGCGAGGAACACCTCCAGGGTGGGCGCCAGGTCCGCGTCCGCCGCGTCGGCGGGGACCCCTTCAGGGCAAGTGTCTGCCGGCGGCAGACCAGGGACCCCGCCCGTGACGAGGTCGAACGCCCCGACCCGGATCGGGCGGTCGGGGAGGAGCCACCCGCGGCCGCGGCTGCCATCGTCCCAGATCACCCCGGTCCGGCTGCCAAGGTCGACGCAATACGGCCGGCCGTCGACGACCTGAATGTAGGCGTGGCACTGGCTGACGCTCGGGTCCTCGAGTCGGACCGGCATCGACGGGTCGCGGCCGGCGAGAGCGAACGGCTGTGTGAGCGTAAACGTTTTCTGCACGCCCGACTGCCGGTGGGTGGCGTGGAACGGGAGCGGCCCGGTCATCCCGCAGGCGACCGCGAACACTTCCGGGAGGCTGAGCGGGTGTCCGTCGTCCGAGGGGAATGGATCGCTCATGCTGCCGAATCCTGGGGTTCGGCCGGGCAGTAGCCGGCGCCGGGCGCCCGTCCAGACCGAGCCGGGCGCCCCACGGACTACTGTAGTATACACAACATCGTTCTCGCACCCTGGTTCCCACGTTCACGGCACTTCGGTCGATCGCCATACCCGGGCCGGGCGCCCTCCTGGGGTTTTTTCCCGCCCGACGAAACTTTCCGGGCGGCCCCGCATCAAAGAGGCCCTACCCGACCGCCCCCACCCGGGAGCGACTTCCGGCCTCGCCGGGGCCGGTAGCCAGCCGGGCGCCGTCGCGTCCAGCCGCGGGCGCGAACCCATTCCCAGATCATGCCGACCTTATTCCGCCTCATCCTGAGCGACGCCCGGGCGAAAGCCGCGTGGTGCTACGAGCGGGAGGACTGGAAGGGGGTCGTGAAGGCGCTCCTGACCGACGGGACGCCGGCGATGGTGTGGTACCGCCTGATGCAGGCGGCCCGGCGGTGGCGGCTGGGCCCGCTAGAGATGGTCTTCAACCGGCTCAATACCGCCTTCTGTGGGTGCGTGATCGGCCGCGGGGCGGAGTTCGGCCCGGGGTTCGTGTTGGTCCACTCCCACGGGGTGGTGATCAACGGCACGGTCCGCGGCGGGCGGAACGTCCGGATCGAGCACCAGGTGACGATTGGGGCCGAGAAGCGGCAGAGCCCGCTCCTCGGCGACGACGTGTTCATCGGGGCCGGGGCCAAGGTGATCGGCCCGGTCTGGATCGGCGACGGGGCGAAGGTCGGCGCGAACGCCGTGGTCGTGGACGACGTCCCGGCCGGGGCCACCGTCGTCGGCATCCCGGCCCGGGTCGTCCGCCGGGCCGGGATGCCGACGGCGGCCCCGCCCGCCGCGGACACCCCGCCCGGCCAGACTGCCGCCCCGAACCTTGCGGCTTGCCCGTGACCGCCCCACCGGCAGGAGTGAACCCGTGACCGCGTTCGGCAGTATTGAAGCCGTCTGCTGGGCCTCGCTGGCCGTCGTCGCCTTCGCATACGTTGGCTACCCGGCCCTGGTCTTCGCACTGTCGCGGGTCTTCGGCCGCAAGCCGGCCCGGCCGGTCGTGTCCGACGCCGAGCTCCCGGCCGTCTCGCTCCTCGTGGCCGCGTACAACGAGGAGGTCGACATCGAGGCCCGCGTCCTCAACGCCCTGTCTCTCGACTACCCCCGTGGCAAGCTCGAGGTGGTGATCGCCACCGACGGGTGCACCGACGGCACCGCCGGGATCGTCCGCCGGTACGCCCCCTACGGCGTTCGGCTGGTCGAGTACGCCCAGAATGCCGGCAAGGCCACGGTCCTCAACCGGACCGTTCCCCAGCTGACCGGCGAGGTGGTCGTCCTGTCCGACGCCAACACCCACATGGCCCCGGACGCGGTCCGCCGGCTGGCGGAATGGTTCGTGGACCCGGCCGTCGGGGTCGCGTGCGGGCGGCTGGTCCTCACCGACCCGCGGACCGGGCTCAACGTCGACGGGGTGTACTGGAAGTACGAGACGTTCCTCAAAAAGTGCGAGAGCCGGCTCGGGGCCCTGCTCGGGGCCAACGGCGCGATCTACGCCGTCCGCCGCGAACTGTTCCCCCCGGTCCGGCCGGGGACGATGATCGACGACTTCGTGATCCCGCTGGCCGCGAAGCGGCAGTCGGGGTGCAGGATCGTCTACGACGCGCAGGCCGTGGCGGTCGAGGAGACGGCCCCGACGATCGGGGCCGAGTTCGGCCGACGGGTGCGGATCGGGACCGGCGGGTTCCAGAGCATCGGGATGCTCTGGTCGCTTCTGTCGCCCCGGCACGGGTGGGTGGCGGTCACCTTCCTGTGCCACAAGATTCTGCGGTGGGTGTGCCCGTTCTTCCTGGTCACCGCCCTGGCCTCGAACGCCGTCCTGGCGGCCGAGCCCGGGTACGCCGTCCTCTTCGCCGCTCAGTTGGGGTTCTACGCCCTGGCGGTGGCCGGCCACTTCCTCCCAGCCGGCCCCCGGTGGCTCCGATACCTGCGGCTGCCGACGCTGTTCGCGACCATGAACGCGGCCTTGCTGCTCGGGTTCGTCCGCTGGCTGACCCGGCCGCAGAACGGGACCTGGCGGCGGACTGCACGCACGGCCCCGGCGCCTGCCCCAGCGCCGGTCCCAAACTTCACCTCGGCGGCGGGTGACGGCCGGCGGGAGCCGATCGGGAGCGGGTCGTGATCGGGCTCGCTGCTGCGGCCGCCGCGGCCGGGATCGCCGGGGGCGTGGCCGGTCTGCGGGCCGCCCGCCGCCGCGGCCTCGACCGCTGGCTGCCGTCGTACCTGACGACCCGCCGCCCGGCCCCAATCCCGGGGGAGCCGGTGGACGTGCTGATCGCGGTGTGCGACCACTACGAGCCGAAGCGGGGCGGGGCCCCGCCGGCCCGGGCCCGGGCCCGGGTCCAGCAGTGGGTCGACGACTACCCGCGGCTGTTCGACCGGTTCCGGGACAGCGACGGGTGCGTGCCCCGGTACAGCTTCTTCTACCCGGCCGACGAGTACGAGCCGGAGTACCTGGACATGCTCGCCGGGCTGTGCCGGCGGGGCTACGGCGAGGTGGAGGTTCACCTCCACCACGACAACGACACGGCGGAGAACCTGCGGCACACCCTCCTGGACTTCAAGCGGACGCTCGCCGAGCGGCACGGCTTGCTGTCGAAGGACCGGGACACGGGGGAGGTGGTCTACGGGTTCATCCACGGGAACTGGGCGCTGGACAACGCCCGGTGCGACGGCCGGTGGTGTGGGGTGAACAACGAGTTGGACGTCCTCCGGGAGACCGGGTGCTACGCCGACTTCACCCTGCCGTCGGCCCCGAGCGAGACGCAGACCCGGAAGGTCAACAGCGTCTACTGGGCGGTGGACGACCCGACCCGGCCGAAGTCGCACGACACCGGGACCGATCTGGGCACCGGGCCGCGACCGGCCAACGGGCTGCTAATGATCCAGGGGCCGCTCGCACTCAACTGGGGCCGGCGGAAGTGGGGGCTGGTGCCAAAAGTTGAGAACGCTTGTTTGCAGAAGTCGCAGCCGCCCGATGCTGGTCGGTTGGATGCCTGGATGCGTGCGTGTGTAAACGTTGCGACGAGGCCGAACTGGCTCTTCGTGAAGCTGCACACCCACGGGGTCAACGAACCGAACCAGGACGTCTTGCTCGGCGAGTCGATGGTCCGGTTCCACGAAGCACTGAAGGAGCGGGCGGCCCGGGACGCGTTGTTCCGGTTCCACTACGTGACGGCCCGGGAGATGGCCAACATCGCCCTGGCCGCCGCCGACGGGGCTGACCTGAGTGTCGCGGCCGCCCGCTCCTATCGGTATGTCCCGCTCGGGTGAGTCGCCCGACGGTGTCTAACACCCTTCCCCAAGTAGAGGGCGGACGGATGAAGAAGAGATTTTTGGCGATCGCGGCTGCGGCCGTGGTCGCGACCCTCGCGAGTCCGGGCGTCAGCCCGGCGGCGTTCACCGTAACGCTGAGCGCGGGCTCGAAGACCCAGGATTTCCAGATCACGGCGGGTGATACTGCCGGGACCTTTTCCCAGAGCATCACCTGGGAAGGGTTTACGATCGACGTGATCGCCAAGACGAACACCCCAGGCGGGCCGGACAAGAGCTACGTCACGGACACTGCCATCGCCGTCCGCGCCAACAAAGGGGGGTCGGGTAACCTCGACATCACCCTGACCTCGGAAGGCTTTGACTTCCCGAGTGCGTCCACCCAGTCCTTTGTGAAAACGGACCTTTCCACCCAGGCCGTTTTCGAAGCAGCGTCTGTTACGGGCAGCAGCAGCCTGGTCTATGGGCCGAGCTCGGTGTACAACGCGCCGAGCAGTGTCACCCTCAATGGGGCTCTGGCTGTAGGAAGCAAGACGGACATTACGACGATCACGAGCGCCCCGTTCGCGATTCAGAACCTGCTCCAGTTCACGGGCTTTGGCAGCGGCAAGGAGGCGTACGCCTCGATTACGACCACTGTGACCCAGACTCCGGCCCCGGCCGGGCTGTTCCTCGCGGCCGGCGCTGTGCCTTTCCTCGGCCTGCTCCGCCGCCGGCTCCGGGCCCCTGAAACCACCGTCGAGGCGTAAGCCGATCAACCGGTGCCTGCGCAGTCCCGTCGCCCGGGGAAGCTCTCAACGCTTCCCCGGGCGTTTCTTTTACCCGTAGGGCAACTCAAAGCCCACCGGAATCATAGCTTGCCTCCCAGTCGCGTCTGACGGCCGAGTTTTTCTGCACCCTCCCGCCGGCCACCGTTTCTAACCACAACGCCCTCGGCCCGTCCTCCGGGAAGCATTCGATGCGTGTTGCCCCTAACTGGCGGTTCCTGATCCGGTTAGCGATCCTGGTCGCGGTCGTGGCTGCGGGCGTCCACTTCGCCCATCGGTGGCAGGTCGGCCGACAGGTGGGCACATTCCTGCACCACGCTGACGTCGCTCGGGACGCCAAGGACCACGACCGGGAGATGGCGTTCCTCCAACGCTATCTGGTCGCCCGGCCGGACGACACCGATGCACGGGAGCGGCTCGGCCGGCTGATGTGCGACACCGCCAAGAGTTGGCAATTGCTCCACGAGGGCTACCTCGTGCTTCAGGACACTCTCCGCCGCGACCCGAGCCGGGACGCACTCCGGCGCTACGCGGCCCAGGTCGCCATGCGGCCGGAAGTGGGGCTCTTCGCTGAGGCACAGGCGGACATCGAGCATCTCATCGGAAGGCTATCGGGACAAGGCAAATCGAGTGAATTGGGCGAGCTGGAGGAGCTCGACGCCCGCTGCCTGATCGCCGCCCGGAAGTTCGAGTTGGCCGAGAAGAAGTATGAGGAGGCGACGAAGCGCCGGCCCGACCTGGTGACCGCCTTCGCCGGCCGGGCGGCCGTGCTCCGTCAGCTCAACCGCGGGGCCGACGCCGATGGGGTCATCGCCGATATGCTAGACGCGGCCGAGAAAATCGACCCGAACCCGCAGCGGTTCAAGGCTCATGTCGTGGTTGCTGCGTATTGGCGGACGTACGCCAGCCCAGACCAGGCCGCCTTGGTGGTCGCCAAGAGGGTGGCTGACGCCCAGAAACTGCCGCAGGCCGCAACCGTGGCCGACGCCACAGAGAAAGCCGCCGCAGAGGCCCGCCGGCTCGCCCCGGACGACCTCGATACGTTGATCCTGGCATCCGATGTCGCCCAGTCCCGCGCCGTCGCCCTCGCCCGCGACCAGAAGCTCACCCGCGAGCAGCGACGGGAACAGTCCGAGAAAGCCCTGGCGGCGGCCCGCCAACTGCTCGACCGCGCGGCCGAAGTCCACCCCAAGTCCCCCGCTCCCTATCTGGCCCTGGCGTCGCTCGACGCCATCTCCCGGCAGCCGGCCGACTCCGTCGCCACCGTCCGCCGCGGGTTGAACGCTGTTCCCAACTCACCCCCACTCGTCCTGGCTCTTCTCGACTACCAGATCCGGGCGGGTGACAAGAAGGGGGCCAAGGACACCCTTGACAACCTCGCGGGTGCCGGCCTCCCGCCGGCTTCGGCCGAATTCTTCACCGCCCGTGTCGAGGTCCTGGAGGGCAAGGTGTTCGACGCCGCGCTGCGGCTCGACCGGTTGCGGCGGGAGCTGCCGAACGACCCGGCCTTGGCCCGGGAGGTGAACCTGCTTCTGGGGGCGTGTTACGAGAAGCTCGGGGATCTTGAGCGGCGGCTGGCCGCGTACCGGCGCGCTCTCCCGGTCGATTCGACCGACCCGCTCTGGGTTCCGGCTCTGCTCGGGGTGGCCGAGGCCGAGGCCGCGCTGGGCCAACTCGTCGACGCCCTGGCCAGCTACCGCCGACTGAAAGACCAGGCGCCAGAGGCGTGGGTTCAGGTGGCCCGGCTGGAGATGATCCGGACCCTCCGGGACGCGGACGACAAGCGAGACTGGCGACCGGTCGAAGAGGCGGTCGCGGCCGCCGAGCAAGCGCTCCCGGGCAACACCGACGTGGACGTCCTCCGGGTCGACCTGCTCCACCACCAAGGTCGTCCGGCTGTGGCCCGGCAGAAACTCGACGCCCTCCGCGCAGCGAAGCCGAAGGAGGCGGCCGTGTGGGTTGCCCTGGCCACCCAGGATGCCCGAGACAAGGATCTGAAACGGGCGGCCGAGACCCTGGCCGCCGGGGAGCGGGAAGCCGGGGACGCGCCCGAGCTCCGACTCGCCCGGGCCAGATTGTGGGCCGAGGCGAACGAGCCCGACCTGCCCAACCGGCTGGCCGAACTTGCGGCAGGGGCCGAGAAGTTTGGCGAGACCCGCCGGCTACAGCTACTCCGGTCCCTGGCCGTGGTCGCGACCGCGGCTGGGGTGACCGACACAGCCGCTCGACTCCGAGACCAGGCCGCCGCCCTCCGGCCGGACGACCTCGGTGCCCAGCTCGGCCGGTTCGATCGGGCCATCCTTGTCGACGACAAGGCGGGGATTGAGAGCGCCCTGGCCGCCGTCCGCCGGCTCGACGGGGTCGACGGGCCGTCGAGCCGGCTGGCCCGGGTGCATCAGATCATCCGGGAGGCTCAGAAGGAGAACCGGAAGGACCGGCTCCCCGAGGCCCTGGTCCTCCTCGACGGGCTGGCTCGGGAGCGGGACGGGTGGAGCCGGGTGAAGCTGGCCCAGGCACTCGCCCTGGACCTACAGGGGAACCCGGACGCTGCCCTCCCCCGATATCAGCAGGCGGTGGAGCTCGGGGAGGCGAGCCCGCAGGCCCTCCGGCGGCTGATGGAACTGCTGGCCGCCAAGGGCCGGACCGCCGAGGCGGACGACGTTCTCCGGCGGCTCCCGGCCGCGTCCGCCGCCGGGGCCGACGCCCAGCGGTTGATGGCCGAGGTGTCGCTCGGGGCGGCCAACACCCCGGAGAACCAGCAGCGGGCCCTGGAGCATGCCGCCAAAGCTGTGTCTGCGACTTCGACAGACCCGACAGACCACATCTGGCTCGGCCGGGTGTACTTGCGGACTGGAAAGAAGGGCGAGGCCGAGGCTCCGTTCCGTAAGGCTGCCCAACTCCGGCCGGAGGCCTCGGACGGGTGGCTGGTACTCATCGACTACCTGACTCAGGTTGACCGCCGGGACGAGGCGGCGAAGGTGCTGGACGATGCCCGTGGGAAGGTCGCCCAGACCGAGCGGGCCCTGTTCGCCGGGTTGGCCCACGCGCGACTCGGGGAGGCAGACCGGGCGGCCGAGGCGTTCCGCCAGGCCCGGGCCGAACGGCCCGCCGACCTGCGGACCCTCCAGGCCCAGGCCGAGTTCCTGTTCCGGGCCGGCCGGCTGGCCGAGGCCCAGAAGGCGTTTGAGGAGGTGAAGAACTTCCCGACCGCGTCCGCGGAGGACCGGGATTACGGCCGGCGTATGCTCGCCCTGAGCCTTGCCGTCGACCGCGACTTCCAAACTTCCCGCCGGGCGCTGGAGGTCCTCGGGGTGACCCCGGCCGGCGAGTCCCCGGTCCAGCGGCGGGTGCGGGCGATGGCCTTGGCCCTCCAGCGGAATCTGGCCAGCAAGCAAGAGGCGGTACGGCTGCTCGAGGGGCTCGGCGACCAACTCGCCCCGGACGACCGGTTCCTGCTCGCCCAGACCCACGCGGCGATCGGCAACCGGCCCCAGGTCCGGGTGACTATGACCGAGCTGCTGCGCCGGTCGGACACGGTTCCGCTCTACGTCGGGTACTACGCCGGCTGGTTGCTCCGCGAGAACGACCCGCGTGGAGCCGAGGAGTGGGTCAACAAACTGGCCAAACTCCAGCCGGGCGGCTTCGCCACGGCCGAGTTGCAGGCCCGCCTTCACGCCGCGAAAAAGAACCTTCCGGCCGCCCGGGCGGTGCTCCTGCCGAAGGCCGAGGGGGAGAAGGCCCCGGTCGGGCAGGTGGCCCGTCTGTGCGAAGAGGTCGGCCTGTACGACGACGCCGAGAAGCTCTACTCCCGATTCGTCGAGAAGGAGAAGGCGGCCCAGCCGCGGGCGGTTCTGGTTCTGGCCGAGTTCTACGGTCGTCGGGGCCGGCTGGGCGACGCCCTCCGAGTCTGCCAAGAAGCGCGGCCCACGCTGCCGCTGGCGGCGGTCGGAGAGACGGCGGTACAGGCCCTGTACGCGGCCCCCGCCGCGCCCGCGGGGGACATGGACACGGTCGCCGGGTGGCTGGACGAGGGCGTCCGGGCCACCCGGGGGGAGGAGCAGGCCGCGCTGGTCCAGTTGCTCGCCGCGGTCCGCAACCTTCAGGGGAACTATGACGGGTCGGTCGCCCTGTACCGACAGGCCGTCGCGGCCAACGACCGGGACGCCCTGTCGATGAACAACCTGGCCTACCTGCTGTCGACCCGGGACGGGAAGCACGACGAGGCCCTGGCCTTGCTCGGCCGGGCGCGCCAGGCGATCGGCCAGCACCCGGTGCTGGATGACACCGAAGCCCAGGTCAGGTTGGCCAAGAAGGAGCCGGACGCGGCTCGGCGGCTCATGGAAGGGGTGATTGCCCAGGCCCCGTCCGGGTCGGGGCTCTTCCACCTGGCCCAGGCCGAACAGGCGGCCGACCGACATCTGGAGGCCCGCTTGGCTTGGCGACAGGCGACCGAGGCCGGGCTGAAGCGGGCCGACCTGCACCCGCTCGAGCGGCCGGCCTACGACCAAATGGCCGCGCGGATGCGGTAACTTGGGTGGCCCCGGTAGGATGTGCTGATCGATCCGAAAATCCGAATTAATCCTGCGATACCGATAACGTCGATATCCCCATTACTACCACGCAGGGTGGCGTAACGGGGGCGGTCATGGGGACGATCCGCGGGTGGGCGGTGGCCGGGCTGGTGCTTTGGGCCGCGCTGGCGGCCGGGTGCCTCCACGGCAGCCGACGGAACCAGCCGGTCGTTCCGGCCCCGGTCCCCCGGGAACTCGACAAGGTCACCCTCCCGGATTACCGGGTCGAGCCGCCGGACATCCTGGTCATCGAGGCGGTGCGGGCCATCCCCCGGCCGCCGTACAAGGCCGAGCCGCTCGACGTCCTGTACCTGAGCCTGGCCGCCCCACTCCCGAACGAGCCGCTGGCCGGGCTGTTCAGCGTCGATCCGGACGGGACGGTTAACATCGGCCCAGCTTACGGCGGGACGGTCCAGGTCCGCGGGCTGACCATCTCGCAGATCAAGGAAACCCTTGAGGCTCACCTCAAGACCGCGGTCAAGCTGGTCAACCCGGTGGTGTCGGTGACCCTGGCACAGTCCCGGGCGGCCCAGCGCATCTCGGGCGCGCACCTGGTCCGCCCGGACGGGTCGATCGCGCTGGGCACCTACGGGAGTGTGAAGGTGGCCGGGATGACCCTGGCCGAGGTCCGGCAGGCGGTCGAGGCCCAGTTGGCGTCCGACCTGCTCGATCCGGAGGTGTCGGTCGACGTACAATCGTACAATAGCAAGCTGTACTACGTGATCCTCGACGGGGCCGGGGCCGGGCAATCGGTTTACCGCCTGCCGGTGACCGGCAACGACACGGTGCTCGACGCGGTCTCGCAGATCACCGGACTTTCAGCGGTGTCCGACCCGACTCGTATCTGGGTGTCTCGCCCGGCCCCCCCCGGCGGCTGCCACCAGATCCTGCCGGTGGACTGGAAGGCCATCTCCGAGTGCGGCGACGCGGCGACGAATTACCAACTGATGCCGGGGGACCGGGTGTTCGTCGGATCGCTGCCGGCGGTGGCGCTGGATGTGCGGCTCGGACGGCTGTTCGCGCCGCTCGAACGCGTGTTCGGTATTACCTTGTTGGGCAACAGCACCATCCGAGCGGTCGGCGGTCAGAACATAAACAACGGAGGCTTCGGCGGGTTTTGACCCGCGACCGATGGCGGGTAAAGTGGAGGTGGGAGTCGTGCCACCGGTTGGGGGCCAAGTATGAAACGGGTGTGGTTGATCGCCGTGCTGGCTGCGGGCGTCGGTGCCGGGCCGGTAGGGGCACAGCCGCCGATCCCGGGTGGGGTCGGCGGGGCCGGGAACATTCAGCGGCCGGCGTTCAGTCCGTACCTGAACCTACTCCGGTCGGGGTCGCCGGCCCTCAATTACTACGGCCTGGTCCGGCCCGAACAGCAGTTCCGGCAGTCAATCGGGACCCTTCAGGGGTCGGTGGCCGCTAACCAGCAGGCCATCGGCGGGATTCAGGCCGAGGTCGAGGGCGGGATACCGGCCACCGGCCATCCGACCCAGTTCCTCAACTACAGCGGGTACTTCCTCAGCGGCGGTGCGGCCGGCGGCGGGGCGACCCGACCGGGCGGGGCCGGCGGGTTTACGGCTGGTGGGTTCATGGCCGGCCAGCGGCCCGGCGGGGTTACGGCCGGCCAGCGGCCCGGCGGGGCCAACGCCGGCGGGGTGGGGATCGGCGGTAGCGGTAGTGGAGTCCGAGGGGGCAGC
>JAFKFQ010000713.1 GCA_017308215.1 bacterium
GGCCGGCGTGAGCCGGCTGGTCGTGGCGCCAGGCACTTGGCGCAACGACCAGCCGGCTCACGCCGGCCGTTCGCCACGGAGGGAATGCACATGCCACCCGACCTGGCTGTGGAGGAAGCCGTCATCCGCCTCGGCGGCGGGGTGAAGGCGATCGACCGACAGCACGAGAAGGGCCGCCTCACCGCGCGTGAGCGCGTCGCCAAGCTGCTCGACGCCGATACCGCGTGGCTCGAACTCGGCCTGTGGGCGGCGTGGGACATGTACCGCGAGTGGGGCGGGGCGCCGTCCGCGGGCGTGGTCACCGGGATCGGCACGGTGTCCGGCCGGCGCGTGATGGTGATCGCCAACGACGCCACGGTGAAGGCCGGGGCGTTCTTCCCGATGACGGCGAAGAAGGTACTCCGCGCCCAGCGCATCGCCCTCGAAAACCGCCTCCCGCTCGTCTACCTCGTCGATTCCGCCGGCGTCTTCCTGCCGCTCCAGGACGAGGTGTTCCCGGACGAGGACGACTTCGGTCGCATCTTCCGCAACAACGCCGTCATCTCCGCCGCCGGTGTGCCGCAGTTTGCCGCGATCATGGGGAACTGTGTCGCCGGCGGCGGCTACCTGCCGGTGCTGTGCGACACGCTCCTGATGATTGAAGGGAGCGGCCTGTACCTCGCCGGCCCGGCGCTGGTGAAGGCGGCGATCGGGCAGGTGGTCGATCACGAGACGCTCGGCGGCGCCGCGATGCACGCGGCGATCAGCGGTACGATCGACTACCGGGAGAAGGATGACGCGACGTGTTTGGAACGGCTGCGCCGCCTCGTCGATCAGCTCCCCGCGCCGCCGAGCCCAGGGACCGCGCCCCCCGGGCATTCAAACCCAAACTTCAGCTCATTTGTGGGCAACGGAGAGTACGAGGTCCGGGATTTACTCACGCTCCTGCTCGACGCCGGCGCGCCGTTCGACGAGTACAAGGCCGAATACGGGCAGAGCCTCGTGTGCGGGTTCGGGCGGTTCGGCGGAATGCCGGTCGGCGTGGTCGCCAACCAGAAGAGGCGCGTCAAACCGGCCGACGGGCCGGTGCAGTTCGGCGGCGTGATCTACGTCGATTCGGCGGACAAGGCGGCGCGGTTCGTCATGGACTGCAACCAGTTGCGCGTGCCGCTCTTGTTCGTGCAAAACGTCAACGGGTTCATGGTCGGCCGCGACAGCGAGCAGGCCGGCATCATCCGCGCCGGCGCGAAGCTGGTGAACGTCATCTCCAACAGCGTCGTCCCGAAGGTGACGCTCATCACCGGCGGGTCGTTCGGGGCGGGGAACTACGCGCTGTGCGGCAAGGCGTTCGACCCGCGGTTCATCCTGGCGTGGCCGACGGCGCGCTACGCGGTCATGGGCGGTGACCAGGCCGCGGGGACACTCCTCGACATCCAGGTGCAGGCGCTCAAGCGCGCGGGCAAGGCGCCCGACGCGGCCGAACTCGCGGACCTGCGCGACAAGGTGAAGGCGAGCTACGAGGCGCAGACGGACGTCCGCTACGCCGCCGCCCGGCTGTGGGTGGACGGGATCGTCCACCCCGAGGAGACGCGGGCGGCGCTGCTAACCTGTCTGGAAGTCGCCACCCGCTACGACGACGGGCGGCCGTTCAAGACCGGGGTGTTGCAGGTCTGATCGCCGCCCGCGGCGAAAGACGGATACCTACTCCTTCCCCTCGAACAGCGGCCGCAACTCCAGCCGCGCCGGCGGCCGTTTCGTCGCCGGTCCCTCGCCGTAGGCCAGGTGGAGCACCCGCGCCCGCGGCTCGAACACCATCGCTTGCAGCGTCGCCTTCCCCTGGTTCACCTCGTCGAGGCGGGCGAACACGTCCGTTACGCCGAGTTGCTCCTTCTCGCTGTACAGTGGCGCGAGCTTGTCGAATCGCCAGCACTTGTTGCCGACGCTGAGCTCGTCGGTGCGGAAGTGGTTGGTGCAGCAGCACACGCCGTTCTCGGTCGGCCGCACCGCGAGCGTCTTCGGCGTGATCTCGAACACCGCGCCGCCGGTCACGTCGCACACCGTCAGGCAGCAGCTCGTCGTGCGCTCCATCCCGCGCAGCAGCCTCTCGGCCTCGGCGACGGTGCCGCACTCCTCCAGCACGCGGCGGAACGACAGCAGCAGCGGGGTACCGCCCCAGTTAAACGGCGCCTTGTCCTTCGACCGGCGGAGGTGAATCTCGTTGATCGTCAGGCACAGCCCGGCCTCGTTCATCCCGCTGACGACGCCGCTGATCGGCGTGACGTTGACAGCCGCGAACGCCTTCTTTCCGGTGCCGCGGTAGACGGCGACGAGCGTGTGCTCGTGTATCCCCTTCGTCGGCATCCAGTCGAAGTTTCGGCCGAACAGCGGCGCCCCGGTCTTGCTGCGGCCCGGCTCGACCACGACCGTCGAGCAGCCGAGCCCGCTCGACAGGTCGGCGACGGTGTTGGCGAAAACGTGCCGGCCGAGGTCGCTCTTGCCGGCCTTCGCCGCCGCCTCGATCTCGGAGCGGTGCGATGCGGGGAAGTTCGCCAGCAGCCGCGTGCCCATCGCCAACACGAGCGGGTAACGCTCCTTCTGCCCGGAGTCTTCGAGAAAGCGGGCGTGCAGTCCGTCGAGGTCCGGCGCGTTCTTCACCGCCAACACGCCGAACTGCTCACCCATCTCTGCCGGGGTGCCGCGAACGGTGAGGACCGGCACGCCCTGTACGTAGCGGAGTTCGCCGTTCCCGTGCTTCGCCGCCGGAAACCGCTTCGCCTCCTGCGCCCGCACCGCGGGGAGGGAGGAGAGCGCGAGCACGAGTGCGAGTGTGAAACGCCGGTGGGTCATCGCCTTCGCCCTCCACCCGGTGTGAAGCCCGGGAACAGCTGTCCCCAGAAGTGTACGTCACTCGTCGGCGAGCAGCGTTGTCCGCCCGAGTGCCACGTCGAACTCGCCCAGTAGCGGCACGAGCATCGCCGCGACGGCGAACCCGAACGCCCCGCCGAGCGCGAGGAAGGCGTTCAGCGGGTCGGCCGACTCGTCCGTCCCCGGCTTGGCGATGATGATCGTCGCCACGCAGAAGAACATCGCCAGCGGGCACGCGACCGAGGCGACGCTCAGCGCCGCGGACGGCCGGTCGGCGCTGAGCACGTACATCAGCCCGCCGATGCCGAGCACCAGGAACGCGACGAAGCTCACCCACTGGTTGGCGAAGCTGCCGCCGTTGATGACGATAAGGTAGATGCTAATCAGCGTGCCGACCGAAAGGAAGAAGATCGTCCCGAGCGTCTGCACGATGGCCAGCCGGCTCGCCGTCACACGCAGCGAGACGTGCAAGCCCAGCACCATTGCGAACACCAGCAGCACGGCGAGGCAGCCGAGCACGGCGAGGAGCGGGCCGAAGTTCACGGCGAACGCCGTCGCCGGGTCGAGGCCGGGTGGCGTGTTTGTGAGCGCCCCGCGGATCGCGTAGAAGGCCGCGAGCAAAAACGGCGGGATCAGGTATTCCTTCGTGTTGTACGCGACGCCGAGCAGCTTCCCGAACACGAACTCGTTCGGCGAGATGTCGGTGACGAGGAGCACGTCGAGCGCCCCGCCGTCGCGCTCCGACGTGACCGCCGTCACGGCCTGCGCCGACACGAGGAGCAGGCTCAGCACCGCGACCGGGACGAGGCCGTAGGCCGCGGCGAACGCGGGGCGACCGCCGGGGCGGTTCAGCTCGGACACGGCGAAGTACAGGATCGCCGCGAGCGCCACACCGAACGCGAACTTCACGAGCAGCGGCCGGCGGCCGTAGGCGAGCGTGCGGACCTCGCGCCAGAGCACCGGGTTCGCCCACACCGCCCGCGCCGCCCCCGGCGCCGCGTGGGCCTTCGCCCGCTTCTCGACCTCCTCGGCCTCGTTCGCGGTGTCGGCCGCCACTGCGGCGGCCCCTTCACGCTGCATGATCGGCTCGCCGCTCGGGTTCCACGCCCGTAGCTTCCAGATGCCGACGCCGTTCAGTACGACCGTCCAGCCGAGCATGACGAGCACGAACCCGTAGGCCGGCGCGAGGCCCGGCGTTGGCGTTGCTTCGAGGACCGACTGCATCGCCGCGAACGGGTCGAGCCACGCGAGCGCTGCCGGGTTGACGAACGCGCCGACGGCCTGCGCCGCACTCACGTACAGCACTAGGAACAGCACCGACAGCGCGAGCGCCTGGAACGTCCGCTCGCGCCACAGCGCCACCAGCCCGCCGAGCGAGCCGGCCGCGACCGCCGACGCCGCCAGCACCAGCACTGCC
>JAFKFQ010000279.1 GCA_017308215.1 bacterium
CACGTACCACCCGACCGCGGTCGCGATCAGCGCGAGCACGATCAGCGGTTTCACCAGGGCGCTCATCGGCGGCATCCGTCGGAGTGGTCGAGGATTCTACCGCGCCGCCGGGCGAGATTCACCTACCCGCCGAGCGGCCCTAGAATTGGATTTCCGCCACCGGCCCACGGGACCCGCGCCACATGCCCGCCGCCAAGCCCGCCCCCGACGACCTGTCGCTGTCCGACCTCCAGGCCGAGGCCGAGGTGCTCCGCGGCCGCATCAACCGGTTCCGCGAGTCGCTCGGCCGGTTCTTCGTCAACAAGCAGGAGATCATCGACCTGATGGTCGTCGCGGCCGTCGCCCAGGAGCCGCTCCTGCTCGTCGGCCCGCCCGGCACGGCCAAGAGCGACCTGGTGCTGAAGTTCAAGGACGCGCTCGGGACTGAGGAGGTCGATTACTTCGAGTACATGCTGACGCGGTTCACCGAGCCGAGCGAGATCATCGGCGCCATCGACATCCAGGAGCTGCGCGCCGGCCGCTACATCCGCAAGAAGGAGGGGAAGCTCCCGACCGCCCGCCTCGTCTTCCTCGACGAGATCTTCAAGAGCAACTCGGCGATCCTTAACATCCTGCTGACGATCATCAACGAGAAGAAGTTCTACCAGGAGGGGAAGCCCGAGCCGGTGCCGCTGCGGGTGCTGTTCGCGGCGACCAACGAGATCCCCGAGCAGGGCGAACTCGCGGCGCTGAAGGACCGGTTCGTGCTGAAGGTGCAAAGCCGCCCGGTGCAGGACGAGTTCTTCACCGAACTCATCGACGCCGGCCTCCAGGCCGAGGCGTACCGCGGGCTGAACCAGAAGCCGTGGGCGGAGGGGCACTGCACGCTCGACGACTTGCTCAAGGCGAACCGCTACCTGACGCTGCTGTTCGCGCGGAAGACCGGCGACGGCCGCGGCGACGAGCAGAACGACCGCGGCCTGTTCTTCCCGCCGGACGTGTTCCGCGAGTTCCAGCGCCTCGTGAAGACGCTGGTCCGCGAGGACAAGATCTTCATCTCCGACCGCAAGCTGGTGAAGCTGTACAAGCTGTTCCGCGCGCGGGCGTGGGTCTTCGGCGGCGGCACCGTCAGCCGCGACGACCTGCGGCTGTTGGCGTACCTCGGCGAGACGCACCAGGAGATCGACCACCTCCGCGAGAAGGTGCCGCAACTACTGGGTGACATCTGACGCCGGCCAGTAGAATGTCCGTGTCGCCCAAGGACTTGTGGACCGAACGCACATGTCCCGACTCTCCCTCCTCTCGCTCGCCACCGTTTTCAGCCTGATGGCCGGGCTCGTCGCCCAGTCGGGTGCGACGCCCGACCCGGTCGAGGCAAAGCTCAAACGGCTGGACGTACGGGTTAAACGAGATCCCACTCGGCCGGGCAACCCGGTCGTCGAGGTCCGGGTGTTCAAACTCGACACCACCGATGCGGACCTGGCGGCCCTCGCAGACCTGACCGAGTGTCGCAAGCTGGATCTCCATGCCTCCAAGGTCCGGGGGACCGGGCTCGCCGCCCTCAGCGCACTCCCACTGGAAGAGTTGCGGCTATCGTTCTCCGGGCTCGACAACGAAGGGCTGAAGGAGGTGGCGAAATTCGTCTCACTGAAGAGGTTCGACGCGATGAACGCGAGCAAGGTCACCGGCGACGGCGCAGCCGCGCTCGCAACCCTCAAAAACCTGGAGTCGCTCACCCTGGGACAGAACTTCAAGCACCGGGACGCCGCCGTCGCGGCCGCCCTCGCCGGCATGGCGAAGCTCCGGTCACTGGACGTGACGAACTCGTCCGCGGGGGACGCGGCGATGAAGGCGCTCGCCGGGTGCCCGGACCTCCGGGTCTTGAAGCTGTACGGCAGTGAGGTCGGGGACGCGGGAATGGAGGCCGTCGGCGGGCTGAAGAACCTCGAGGACTTGTACCTCTCCTCGCGGGTCACGGACACCGGTATCGCCAAGCTCTCCGAACTGACGGAGCTCCGCCACATGAGCCTTTACTACGGCAGCCGGGTGACCCTCCCGGCCCTCCAGAAACTCCCCCACCTCGGCAAGCTCGAAACCCTCGAACTGAAGGGAGCGGCCAACATCACGACCGGTGAGGCCCGGAAGGCGTTTCCGGGTGTGAAGGTCAAGCCCTGACCGGCCTTCCGGTCACTTCGAGGTGTGGTCGTGCGTCACCTTCCAGCCGTCCGGCATCTTGCGGACCAGGAGGGTGAACCACCCACCGACCGCGTCCTTTCCGACGGTCACCTCCCACTTGCCGCGCACCATCACCGCGCCCGGCCCGGTGCCTTCCGTGTCGAGTTCCGCGAACGCCAACTGCCCCATCTGCTTCCCCTCGCCCTGGTACGCCGCCTGGTAGCGCTCCTTCAACGCCTTCCAGCCGCGGACAGACTTCCCGCCGGAGATGTACGTCAGCCGCTCGTCGTTCCAGTAGCCGGCCATGAACCCGTCGAGGTCGCCCTTGTTCCAGGCGGTCACCTGATCGCCTAACACCTTCCGCACCGCCACGTCGTCGGCGGGCGCGGGTGGGGAGGGGGGCTGGGCGAGGGCCGGGGCGGCACACAGCAACACGGCGGCGACGGCAAGGCGGGGCATCGGGGAACCTCCGGGGCGAGCCCCGAGTATACCCGATCGGGTTTACCGGGTGGGGCGGAGCGGCTACAGTGGAAGCAGCACACGTCACGGGGGCACGGCCGATGGAGAAGGCGCTCGACTGGCTCGGCAAGCACCACGAGGACATCGTCCGCGGGCTCGCGGACCTGGTCGCCATCCCGAGCATCAGCACGGACGGCGAGCACCGCGCCGAGATCGACCGCACGGCCGCGCTCACCGTGGACCAGATGCGCGCCGCCGGGCTCAACAACGCCGACGTGCTCCGCGTCGGCGGCTCGCTCCCCTACGCCTACGGCGAGTGGCTCGACGCACCCGGCAAGCCGACCGTCTTCCTGTACGCCCACCACGACGTGCAGCCGATCAACTTCGTCGAGCAGTGGAAGTCCGACCCGTGGAAGCTCACCCGCCGCGACGGCCGGCTGTACGCCCGCGGCGCGGCGGACGACAAGGGGGCCATCTCGGCCTTCCTCGGCGCCATCGCCGCGTACCGCAAGACCGGCAACGCCCTGCCGGTGAACGTCAAGATGGTCGTCGAGGGCGAGGAGGAGATCGGCTCGAAGAACCTGCTCAAGTTCTTCGACACCCACCGCGACCGGATCAAGTCGGACGTGATCGTCGTCTGCGACACCGAGAACATCGAGGTCGGGCTGCCCTGCATCACGTACTCGCTGCGCGGGATCGTGACGGCGCTCGTCGAGGTGACGAGCGCCCGCATCCCGGTCCACAGCGGGATGGGCGGCGGGGCGCTGCCGGACGCGGCGGTCGCGCTCAACGCCGTTCTCGGCAAACTGTACTGGGGCAACGGCCCGCTCCCGATCCCCGGCTACTACGACCGCGTCCGCCCGATGACCGAGAAGGAGAAGACGGCCGCCCGGAAGCTCCCGTTCGACGAGGCCGCGCTGCGGCGCGACGTGGGGATCGTGCCGTCGGCCCGGATGGCGCTGGAGGCCGGACTGAGCGAGTACGAACAGACGTGGCGGCGGCCGGCGGTCACGGTCATCGCGCAGGAGGCGAGTTCGCTCAAGGGCGCGTCGAACCAGGTGCTCCCGAAGGCGTCGGCCCTCGTGAGCTGCCGCATCGTACCGGACCAGGACCCGCAGCAGGTGTTCGACCAGCTCGCCGCGTTCCTGACGGCCGACGCGCCGTGGGGCGTCGAGGTGAAGGTGACGCCGCACGGCCCGCCGGTGAACTGGTGGATGACCGACCCGAACGGCCCGGCGTTCGAGGCGGCCCTGGGGGCGATGCGGAGCGGGTTCCAGCGCGACCCGGTCGCCATCGGCTGCGGCGGCAGCATCGGGTTCGTCGGCCCGCTGTCGGACCTGTTCGGCGGCGCCCCGGCGCTGCTGATGGGGATCGAAGACCCGGCGAGCAACGCCCACGCCCCGAACGAGAGCCTGCACGAGGGCGACTTCAAGAAGCTGATGGCGTCGCTCGTCCGCCTGTTCGACGGGCTCGGCAAGCTGACCCCGGACCGGGTGAAGTAGCGATGCTGGCGCTCGACCTGAAGCGGGTGGCGGCGTTCGTCCGCGAGGCGGACACCGAGGAACTGCTCGACCGCGTGACCGTCTACCGCGTCGGGATGGAGCCGGTCGCGCTCGACCTGATGGAGGCCGAACTCGACCGCCGCGGCGTAACCCGCTCCGACATCGCCGACCACCACATCGAGCGCCGCCAGCGGGCGATTCTGCTACCGGACGGGTCGGCGCTGCGGTGCAACTTCTGCGTGCGGCCGGCGGTCGTCCGCCGCTGGGGCTGGCACCGCGCGTTCGGCGTGTTGCCGGTCTTCCCGCTCGTCTTCGCCCGCTGCGAGAAGCACGAGAAATGAATCGCGGCCGGCAAACCGGCCGCGCTTTGACACCATCGCAACGCACGGCCGGCAAACCGGCCGCGATAGACCGGCACTTACTTCACCAGTTCCTTCACCTGAGCCTCGGTGATCCGGTTGAACCGGTCGCCGAGTTGCACGCTGATCCAGCTCTGCACCGCCGGCGTGTACGGGAACTGGCCCGCCTTGATGAGCGCCACCATGCGGGCGTCGCGGGTCGTCGCCTTCTTCCGCTTCAAGTGGCCGTTCTTCGTCCGGCTGAGGGCCGCGTTGCTGCGAGCCCGCTCCATCCGCAGCCGGGTGGACATCCGCTTCGCCATGACCGCACTCCGCCTCGCTGTGGTCGGTATATCAGGCTGGATAATCTATGACGGGTGGCAGTCCCGACAAGGGCACTACCGCGCCGCCGGGTCGGCGGCCGGCTCGCCGTGCTGGATCAGGAACGCGAGCTGTTCGAGCTGGATCGCCAGGTCCACCGACACCAGTTTGACCCGCGGCGGGAGCTTGAGCAGGACGGGCGCGAAGTTCAGCACCCCGCGAATGCCGGCGGCGCCGAGCGCGTCGGCGACCGGCTGCGCCGCCTCGGCCGGCACCGTCAGGATCGCCAGCTCGGCGCCGAGTTCGCGCACGCGCTCGGCGAGCCGGTCGGTCGGCTCGATCGCCAGCCCCTCGACGCGCTCGCCCACCTTCGCGGGGTCGGCGTCGAACAGCGCCAGCACCTCGAACCCCTGCGTGCGGAAGCCGCGGTAGCGGAGCAGCGCCCGGGCGAGGTTGCCGACGCCGACCAGCACCGCCCGCCACGTCCGGTCGATGCCGAGGACGGCGCGGATGGCGGCGGCGAGCTCGGGGGCGTCGTAGCCGATGCCACGGCGGCCGAGGTGGCCGAGGGAGGCGAGGTCGCGGCGGACCTGGGCGTCGGTGACCCCGCACGCGGCGGCGATCCGCCCGCTGGACACCTTCCCGCCGTCCGCCGGCCACGCGGCGAGCGCCCGCAGGTACAAGCTCAGCCGGTGGGCGGTCGCACGCGACAGCCGCTCGCCGCCCTCTGGTCGCCGGTCCCGCAAGGGGCCTCCGGGCATGTGACGCCGGAACTCGCGCCCCGGGTGTTCGTGCTTACTCTAGTTCCCCGGCGGGCGGCCGGCGCCCGTCCAGCTGACCGGGATCACGACCTCCTGCCCCGGCGGCTCGGCGAGCCGGACGCGCAGCCGGGCCTCGCCCGGCGCCGCCGCCGCGACCGTCACGCGCACCGCGGTCACGGCGGCGGCGGTGTCGGGCCAGCGGGCGGTGACCGCCGGCGAATCGCTCTGGACGTGGAGGACACGAACCGGCGTGCCGGCCGGGTTCCGCAACTGCACGAGCGCGGACACCTCCGGCGTCCCCGGCGCGAGTCGCAACGCGACCGCCTCGGGTGTGACCGACAGCCCGCCCGGCGTCCGCTTCAGCACCCGCACCGGAACCCGAAACTCCGGGTAGGCCGCGTCGTCCGTTTGCAGGACAACGGTTTCCTCACGCTGCCCCGCCGGCGTCTCGGCGGCGAGCACCAGGGTGACCGTCTGCCGCCGCACGCCGTCCGCCCCCGCCGCCGGCGCGGCGACCGTGGCGGTCAGGTGCGGGCTGGTCGAAACGGCCCGTAGCACCGTCAGCGGCGTGGGCCGGCCGTCGGCGATCGTGAGCGCGTGCGTCGCCGCGCCGGTGGTCGAGAACGCGACCTGCGGCGGGCTGACGACGACCTCGCGCGACAGCGTCGCGGTCAGCGTCAGGAGGAGTTCGCCGGTCTGCGGGCCAGCGGGGGTGTCGTGTCGGTAGCCGACGGCGACCTGCCAGCGGTTCGGGCCGTCGGGCTGCGTGAGCGTGTTGATCTCGACCGCCAGCCGCGCCGTCTCGCCGGGCTGAAGCACCTCGGCACTGAGCCCGCGGCGGACGCAGCCGCAGCCGGCTTCGATCTTCGTGACGGTGAGCGCGCCGGCGCCGCCGCGGTGGACGAGGTCGAACGTCTGCGTCAGCGGCGGTCCCGCCTTCACGTCCCCCCTCGCCACGACCGGCGCCGGGCACTGGAGCGGGGCCGCGGGCTGCGCCGGCGCGGCCGTCAGGAGCGCGACGAGTGCGTACATGCCGCGGCGATACCGTCCGGCGTGCGGGCGGGCAATCCCGCCCTGGCGGGAATCCCACCACGCCGGTAGGGTGACCGTGTCCCGCAACCCAGGTGTCCGGCGGTGTCGGTATGCGCGTCCGAGTCTTCCCCTGCTCCGCCGATCCCGCCCCGACCCCGCCCGGCCCGGGCGAGTGCCACGTCTGGGTGATCGACCTCGACCGCCCGCCGCTCCCCGCCGACGCGCTCGCCGGTCTGCTCACGCCCGACGAGCAGGCCCGCGCCGCACGCTACCGTGTAGGCGCGGTACGCGAGCAGTTCACGCTCTCCCGCGGCGTCGTGCGCCGGCTCCTCGGCGGCTACCTCGGGCTCCCCCCGGAGCGCGTGCCGATCACCGCCGCGCCGAGCGGGAAGCCGTTCCTCGACGGCGGCGACCTGCACTTCAACCTGACACACACGACGGGGCTGGCGGTGGTGGCGGTGGCGAACGTCCGCGTCGGCGTAGACGCCGAGAAGCGCCGCGACATCCCGGACGCCGACGGGCTGGTGCGGCGGTTCTTCTCGCCGGCCGAGCGCGAGGCGTACCACGCGCTGCCGAGCGAGACGCGCCCGGACGCGTTCTACCGCGGGTGGGTGTGCAAGGAGGCGGTCATCAAGGCGGCGGGGGCGACGATGCACGCACTGGACGGGTTCGACGTGGAGCTCGACCCCGCCCGCCCGCCGGGTGTGCTCGCCGCACGGCACACGCAGTTGCTCGGGTGCGGGTGGGCCGTCGCCGACTGGTGCCCGGCGCCCGGGTACGCGGCGGCAGTGGCGGTCGAAGGGGAGCGGCTCGTTCTCGTGTAGACGTGCGGGCACCCCAGTGTGGTGCGACACTCCGTGCCGCACCACACTGGGGTGCCCGACGCCCCGGACCAACCTACGGCCACGCACGGGCTACAACTCCGCAGGACCGGCGCAGCGAATCGCCCGGGGACGAATGTCCCCGGGCGATTCGCTGCGCCGGTCCGCCAGATAGTGTCAGTCCTTCGGCTGCATCGGCATTGGGTCAGCACCAACGGCCGCGAAGTAGCGGGCGACCGCCTGCGAAATCTGCCGGTCCGACACGTTCGGGTTCACGCGGTACCCGGTCCGGCCGAAGAAGTCGCGGAAGTTGACGATCTGGATCGCCTTGCTGCGAGCCTCCTCCCGCGCCGTCCCCATCTTGCTGATGAGCGTCGCCTTCGCCCCCTGGTGCGGGTCGTTGGCCGACACCGGGATCGTATACCCCTCGACGAGGTAGCGGGTCCGCTCGGTCAGCCGGCCGCGCCACGCCTGGGTGCGGAGGTCGAACACCGCGTCCACGTTAATCCCCATCCGGGTCAGGTCGCGGACCACCGCCTCGACGTCGTCGGTCCCGTCGCCGTTGGTGTCGAACACGCCGATCAGCGCGATGTGCTCGCCGACCCCGCGCCGCCACGCCGAGTTGTACAGCAGGTCGCCGGCCAGCACCGCCTCGCTGATCGGGTCGTGCTCGCCGGTGATCCGCGCCCGCGACAGCCCCGGCGCGAGCACCTCGATCACCTCGATCGTCGCCTTCGGGACGAACTCGACCTTGGCCTTCATAATGCCCCGCTCGTCCGGCACGCGGAACTCGCGGAGCCGCGACGCCCGCCCTTTCTCCGGGAAGTCCATCGGCAGGACGGTGAACGTCAGCCCGGGGTTGACCAGCGAACTCGACCCCAGGTCGATCTCGACGACGTTGTTCGGCAGCCGGCGGATGATGCGTCCCTGCGGCGCGTCGTACTGCAGCGGGTCCGCCGGCTTGACCTTGTCGAGCAGAACTTTCTGATTCTCCTTGAGCCCTTCGATGGCCGTGTCGACAGCCCGCTTCTTGGCGGTCAGCTCCTCGATCTGGGTGGTCATCTTGTCGATGTCGCCCCGGTACCGGTCCACGTCGTCCGTGTACGACTTGGTCTTGGTGTTGAGCGCCGCCTCCAGCGCGTCCATCTTCGCCTTGAAGTCCTTCGGCAGCGAGTCGGTCTTCGCGGCGAAGGCGGTGCTGGCGTCCTTGTACGCCTTCGAGGCGGCGTCGAGTTGGGTGAGGGCGGCGTCGTAGGCGGCGCGGTCGGCGGCGGCCTGGCTGAACGCGAGGTTCCGGTAGTTCGCGGCCTTCGCCGCGATCTCCAGGGCCGTGCGGCCGCTGGCCGGCGCCTTCAGCTGCCCGCCCTCGACGTCCCCGTCCCACACGGCGAAGTCGGCCGCCGTGACCTTCGCCGGGTCGAGCAACTTGTCCTTGTCGTTCCCGGTGCCCTCGGCGTACGTCTTCACGACCGCGTTGAACCGGTCGGCCGTCGCCTTCGACAGCTCGGGCATCTTCTTCTTCAGCGACTCGGCGAGCTTCTTGATCTCCTGGTGGACCTTGTCGCCCTCCTTGACCTCCTGCGTGACCGCGGACAGGTCGTCGGCGTCGGCGATGCCGGCGAAGACGCGGGTGGCGCGGGCGATCAGCTCGGCCTCCTTGGCCGCGGCCCGGAGCCCCTTCACCTCGTCCTTGGCCTTGGTCACCTCGGTGTCCTTCGCCTCCTGGTCGGAGTAGAGGACGTAGACGAACACCCCGAGCCCGATCGTGGTGAGCACGAAGAACACGAGCGAGACGACGACCGGCAGGCTGGTCTCTTTCGCGGCTTTGGCCATCGGCAACCCTCGGCGACGGGAGTCGAGACGTGTGCGGACCCAGGGATTATACGCCGACGCCCCTTCAAATGAGGATAACTGCGCCGGGCGGGGGGTCAACGCGAAAGCCGGCGCCGCGGCAGCGCCGGGCGACGGGGGTAGCGGGGGTACCGGTTGCGCCGCCCGGCCTGCGGGGTTGACGCTACCGACATTGGAGCCGTAAATTATACCTGTCATCATTCTGCCGTCGGCCCACCACCCTCACCCACCACTCGGGGGCGGGGGCTTCGCCCGCCCAACCCGCACGCCGCACCCGCCGCTACGGGCTCCTGCCATTGATCGACCGCCCTCCCCGATTGGGGCGCCGGAAGGACTGCCGCCGATGACGGACACCCCGCCGACGGGCAGTCTCTACCTCCTCGACGCCCACGGCCTCATCTACCAGATGTTCCACGGCGTCGGCGCGATGTCCGCGCCGGACGGGCGGCCGACCAACGCCGTGTTCGGCGTCACCCGCGCCCTGATGTCGCTCTACGACCGCGGCGCCGACTACCTGATCGCCACCTGGGACCGCGGCGGGCAGACGTTCCGCGAGGCGCTCGCGCCCGAGTACAAGGCCCACCGCGACCCGCCCCCGGCCGACCTGACGCTCCAGGAGCCGATGATCGACCAGGTCATGGACGCCATGCGCATCCCGTACCTGTCGGCCGCGGGGTTCGAGGCCGACGACGTGATGGCGACGCTCGCCTCCGAGGGCGCCGCGCGCGGGCTGTCGGTCTACGTCTGCTCGTCGGACAAGGACCTCCGCCAGTGCCTGTCGCGGCGGGTGAAGATCCTCAACCTCCGCAAGCAGGAGGAGCTCGACGCCGACGCGCTGGTGAAGGACTGGGGCGTGCGCCCCGAGCAGGTCATCGACTTCCAGGCGCTCGTCGGCGACTCGGTGGACAACGTCCCCGGCGTGCCGGGCGTCGGCCCGAAGACCGCGGCGAAGTGGCTCCAGCAGTACGGCACCCTCGCCGAGGTGATCGCCCACGCGGACGAGCTGCCCGGCGGCCCGAAGACGCGGGCGGCGCTGAAGGCGGCGGTCGAGAACGGCAACCTGGAGCGGAGCAAGAAACTCGTCACGCTCGAAACCCGCGTCCCGCTCGCGCTCGACTGGGACACCTGGAAGCGCCGCGACTGGGACGGCCAGCGGTTGCTCGAGCTGTTCCACGAGTTCGGCTTCCGCGGCTTCGCCGAGCGCGTCCGCAAAACGATGGTCGCCGGCGGCGCCGCGAAGAACGCCGCCATTCTGGCGACGATCGGCGAGGCCGGCGCGAGCGCGGAGTCCGCCCCGCCCGCGGCCGCCGTGGCGGCGTCACCGCCGACGAAGGGGCGAAAGGCCGCCGCGAAGAAACCCACCGGGCCGTCCCTGTTCGACCAGCTCGACGCCGACGGCCCGACCGTCCCGGTCCCGCCGCCGGCCGACTCGTGGAAGGGGCACTACACGCTGGTCGATACGCCCGAGGCGTTCGCCGACTTCCTCACGAAACTGAAGACGCAGCCGCGGTTCGTCTTCGACCTGGAGACGACCAGCCTGGAGCCGCGCCGGGCCGAGATCGTCGGCTACGCGGTGTCGTGGCAG
Source organism: bacterium (assembly GCA_017308215.1). Taxonomy (GTDB): domain Bacteria; phylum Planctomycetota; class Planctomycetia; order Gemmatales; family Gemmataceae; genus Urbifossiella. The sequence goes on from JAFKFQ010000279.1 coordinate 10,825, forward strand.
GAGGGCGAGGCGTACTACGTCCCCGTCCGCGGCCCCGCCGAGGACAAGGTTCTCGACCCCGCGACGGTGCTGGAGGCGCTGCGGCCGCTGTTCGAGAACCCGGCGGTCAAGAAGGTCAACCAGAACATCAAGTACGACCTGCTCGTGCTGCGCCAGGCCGGCGTGGCACTCGCCGGGGTCGCCGGCGATTCGATGGTCGCCCACTACCTGCTCCACGCCGGCGAGCGGAGCCACAACCTCGACGACCTGACGCGCACCTACTTCGAGCACGAGAACATCTCGATCTCGGAACTGATCGGGAAGGGCAAGAAGCAGATCGGCATGGCGCAGGTGCGGACCGAGAAGGTACGCGACTACGCCGGCGAGGACGCCGACGCGGCGCTGCGGCTCGCCAACCGGCTCGAACCGGAACTCGACCAGGCCGGGCTGCGCAACCTCTACGACACGCTCGAGCTCCCGCTCATCGACGTGCTCGCCGAACTGGAGTTCAACGGCGTCCGGCTCGACGTGCCGTTCCTGGCGAAGCTGTCGAAGGAGATGGAGGCGCAGCTCGCGGCCGTCGAGGCGGAGATTCACGCCCTCGCCGGCAAGCCGTTCAACATCGGTTCGCCGAAGCAGCTCCGCGAAATCCTGTTCGACCAGATGAAGCTCCCCGTGCAGAAGCGGACCGGGACGACGGGCGAGCCGAGCACCGACCAGGAATCGCTCGAACGGCTCGCGGCGCTCGGCCACGCGCTGCCGAACAAGATCATCGACCACCGCCAGATCGCCAAGCTCAAGGGCACCTACGTCGACGCGCTGCCGGCGCTCGTGAACCCGAACACCGGCCGCGTCCACACGTCGTTCAACCAGACGGTCGCGTCCACCGGGCGCCTCAGCTCGTCCGACCCGAACCTCCAGAACGTGCCGACGCGCACCGAGCAGGGGCGGCAGATCCGACAGGCGTTCCTCCCTCCCGACGACTGGCTCCTCCTGACGGCCGACTACTCGCAGGTCGAGTTGCGGCTGCTCGCCCACTTCACGAACGACGCGGCGCTGACGCAGGCGTTCGCCGACGACAAGGACATTCACGCCATCGTCGCCGCCCAGATCTTCAACGTGCCGGAAGCAGCGGTGACGAAGGACCAGCGGCGGGTGGCGAAGACGGTGAACTTCGGCGTCCTCTACGGGATGAGCGGGGGCGGTCTCGCGGTCCGGCTGAAGATCAGCCGGGCCGAAGCGGACGCGTTCATCGATTCCTACTTCGCCCGTTACCCGAAGGTACTCCAGTATCAAACCGACCTCTTGACGAAATGCCGCCAGCTCGGGTACGTCAGTACACTGCTCGGCCGACGCCGCCGGTTCGACGTCAGCGCCATCCGGCCGGATTCGTCCTACCAGCAGCGGACGGGCGCGGAGCGCGAGGCGATCAACATGGAGATCCAGGGGTCGGCGGCGGACCTGATGAAACTCGCGCTACTCGGCGTCCACCGCCGGCTCAAGGCCGGGAGCCTTCGGGCGAACCTGTTGTTGACGGACCACGACGAACTGGTGCTGGAAGTCCACCCCGACGACCTCCGCCCGGTCGCCGATCTGGTCCGCGAGGAAATGGCCGGCGCGTTGAACCTGAGCGTGCCGCTCCGTGTCGATGTGGCCGCGGGTCCGAACTGGCTCGACGTTTCGAGTGTCCCGTAGCACGTCGGCCGGCTTCGGCGACTTGGAGAGCCGGTATGACCCAGTGGCGCCACGGACCGAAGCCGGTGATCGGGCTCGTCGGCGGGATCGGCGCCGGCAAGAGTACGGCAGCACGGTTGCTGGCGACGTTCGGCGGGGCGGTCATCGACGCGGACGCCATCGGTCACGACGCACTCGAACAGGAGGACGTTCGGCGGGCGATCCTCGAACAATTTAGAGATCGTACGAATTTGCTGAAGCCGGACGGCCGGATCGACCGGCGGGCGCTCGGGCGAGTGGTGTTTGAAAATTCCGCGGACCGGTATGCCCTACAAGAGGTCGTCTTTCCGTATATCCGGGAGCGGACTCGTTCCGCGATCGCCGCTGCCCAGGCCGACCCGTCGGTCCGGTTCGTCGCACTCGACGCCGCGGTGATGCTAGAAGCCGGTTGGGACGGGGTTTGCGACAAGGTCGTTTTTGTCGACGCTCCCCGAGACCTGCGACGTGTGCGGGTCGCCGAGCGGAGTGGCTGGACCGAATCTGACCTCGTGGCCCGAGAGGCTGCTCAGTGGTCGGAGGAGCGGAAAAAAGCTGTCGCCGATGCGGTCGTCGCTAACGACGGCGGCCAGTACGAGTTGAAGCGCAAGTTGGAGAACCTGTTCCGTCTGTGGGGGATCGCAGTCGGGTGACCTAGGGCACGCGGGCGGTGGCCCGAAACGTGCCGCAACCCCTGACAGATTCTCCGTTTGGTATGGTCGAGCGGTCCGTCTTTCCCCCGGCCGCCGGCGTTCACGGGCAGGCACCCGCCGCCCCGCCGGTTGCCCCCACCGCCCGCCCGTGTTCGCCTGGCCCGCCGGTCGGAGGTTCATTCATGTCCGACATCCTGGAACCCGAGCCCAAACTGATCCGCCCCGCGGGTCGGTCGCGGCCCCGCCCTATGACACCAAACACGCCCGGCGACGACGCCCCGCGCCCCCCCGAATCCGACGACGACTTCGCCGCCGGGATCGTGGACACGACCACCCCGCCGCCCGATCCGTCCTCGCCGCCGGCACGCCCGGCGGCCCCGGCGCGCCCCGCGATCGACCCGAACGAGCACGGGTTCGACGCCGAGACCAACTCGCGCTACGAGGAGATCAAGCGCGGCAACACGTTCATCACACAGTTGCAGCACATGACGATGGCGCAGCTGCAGGCCGCGGCGAAGGACGAGAACATCCCCCGCGAGGAGTTCGCCGGCCTCAAGAAACAGGACCTGATCTTCCTGATCCTCAAGGCGCGGGTGAAGCAGAACGGGCTGATGTTCGGCGAGGGGACGCTGGAGGTGCTGCCGGACGCCTTCGGGTTCCTCCGCAGCCCGGACTACAACTACCTCCCCTGCCCCGACGACATCTACATCTCGCCGAGCCAGATCCGCCGCTTCGGCCTGCGCACGGGGAGCGTCGTCGCCGGTCAGATCCGCCCGCCGAAGGAGAACGAGCGGTACTTCGCGCTGCTGCGCGTCGAGGCGATCAACTACCAGGACCCCGACCTGCTCACGCAGAAGGTGGTCTTCGACGACCTGACCCCGCTCCACCCGGAGCGGCGGCTGAAGCTCGAAACGACGCCCGGCGATCTCGACATGCGGGTGCTCGACCTCGTCGCCCCGATCGGCAAGGGGCAGCGTGGCGTCATCGTCGCGCCGCCGCGGACCGGGAAGACGGTGATGCTCCAGAAGATGGCGAACGCCATCATCAGGAACCACCCCGAGTGCTACGTCATCGTGCTGCTCATCGACGAGCGGCCCGAGGAAGTGACGGACATGAGCCGCACGGTCGTCGGCGACCGGGTGGAGGTGGTGTCGAGCACGTTCGACGAGCCGCCGGAGCGGCACATCCAGGTCAGCGAAATGGTGATCGAGAAGGCGAAGCGGCTGGTCGAGTACGGCACGGACGTGGTGATCCTGCTCGACAGCATCACCCGCCTCGCCCGCGCCTACAACACCGCGTCGCCCGGCTCCGGCAAGCTCCTGTCCGGCGGCCTCGACGCCACCGCGCTGCACAAGCCGAAGCGGTTCTTCGGCGCCGCCCGCAACGTCGAGGAGGGCGGCAGTCTGACCATCCTGGCCACGGCGCTGATCGACACCGGCTCGAAGATGGACGAGGTGATCTTCGAGGAGTTCAAGGGGACCGGGAACATGGAGGTCCACCTGGACCGCCGCATGGTGGACCGGCGCGTCTACCCGGCGATCGACGTGAACCGCAGCGGCACACGCAAGGAGGAGCTGCTGCGGGGCGAGGAGGAATTGCGTCTCGTGCACATCATGCACAAGATCCTCGCCGACATGAACCCGGTCGAGGCGATGGAACTGCTGCTGAAGCAGCTCGGTAAGCACAAGACGAACGCCGACTTCCTGTCGAGCGTGACCCTGGGATGACCCATGCCCGTCCACGACTGGACGAAGCCGGACGCTGGGCTGTTGCACCACTTCCATCAACCGTGGAGCGTGGAATTGTGCAACGCCCTGAACCAGGGCGTGCTGCCGGCCGGGATCTTCGCCCTGATCGAGCGGAAGGCCATCGGAGTGGAGCCGGATGTGATGGCGTTCACCCGGCCCCGCTCGGAACCGGACATGCCCGAGGGCGGGGTCGCCGCCGCACCCCCGTAGGTCAGTCACGTCAGCACTCGCACCGACGCCCAGAGCTATGCCGCCCGCGCGAATCGGGTGGGAATTCGCACCAGCCGGGGGCGACTCGTCGCGGTGATCGAGATCGTTTCTCCGGGGAACAAGGACCGTTCGCACTCGATCCGGTCGCTCATCGACAAGACGCCGGCGTTCCTGGCTCGCGGGGTTCACGTCCTGGTCGTCGACGTCTTTCCGCCGACCCCGCGTGACCCGAACAGCCTCCACCGGGCGATTTGGGACGATGTGCGTGAGGACACCTTCGTCCCCCCACGGGACCGGCCGCTCACGCTCGCGTCGCACGTCGGTGCGCAGGAGTACACGGCGTATGTCGAGTCGGTGGCGATCGGCGCCCCACCCCCGGACATGCCCTTATTCCTCGACACCTTGACGTACGTGAAGACGCCGCTGGAGCGATCGTACGAGCAGACTTGGGGAAAGGCACCGGCCGAGTTCCGCGAGATGGTACTGCACCCGGAGCAGTTCCCGGACGCCGATTAGCGTGTCGCCTTCGGGCGGTCATGGTCGAGGTTCTTGCCGCGCTCGCCGCGCCCGCCACAACCGGCCGCTAGCCCGGCGGCGAGTACCACGAGCGTCAGCCACAGACGGGCACGTCGCATCTCATTCCCTCCAACATCCGAAACGGCACGGGGCCGGTCGCCGAAGCGACCGGCCCCGAGGGAGCCACGCTCCGAAGCGACTTACTTGGTGGCGGCGGCGCCGCCGGCCTTGGTCGGGCTGCCGCCGCCGCAGCCAACGGCGCTGGTGACGATGACGGCGCCGAGAACCAGAGCGACGATAACCTTCTTCATCGGATGCTCCACGGACAGGGGTGCGACGGATACACGAGGAGGCAACTCTCCCGGCCGGGCAATCCGACCGCGGTCCTCTCGTCTTCGGGCGGGAACCGGCGTGCCGACTCCACCCACGCACCACAAGACCCACCCGCCCGCCGCTTATTCCCGAAAAATTCCCCCCAGCCACGGGTTTTTCCCCGGACGGCCGTTTGCGCCGCCGTTCGGTGCCACGACCGCAACTGCAAGTCGTTTATTCGAAGCCATTTACAACCTAGTCAGCTCAATCGAGTGCGATCGTCTCTCGTCGCGTGACCTGGGAAACGATCGCGATTCGTGGACGTGATTGCGGAAGAGGCCAGAGGGGCGGGCGAACATTCTCGGGAATAAAGTGCCGGGGTTCGGAATCCACAACGTAGGGTGGTGTGATGGGCTCCGTCGGCGGGTTGCACCAGCTGATCGACGAGCACTATCAGGGGCTCTACCGGTACGCCTACCGGCTGTCGGGCTCGGCGGCGGACGCCGAAGACCTGACCCAGGAGGCGTTTCGGAAGGCGATCAACAAACTCCCCCAGCTCCGCGACCCAGCCCGGGCAAAGGCGTGGCTGTTCCGCATCCTGCGGAACGCCTACCTCCACCGAGTCCGGGACGCGAAGCGCCACCGGGCGGTGCCGCTCGACGCGGTGGGGGACTTGCCCATGCCGGCCGCCGACGAGCCGCCGGACATCGACCCGGCCCGGTTGCAGGATGCCCTGAACGAGCTGGACGAGGCATTCCGCACGCCGTTGATCTTGTTTTACTTCGAGGATTTCAGCTATCGGGACATCGCCGAGCAGATGGACCTCCCCATCGGTACGGTGATGTCCCGGCTTGCCCGTGGGAAGGTGTACCTCCGCTCCCGGCTCTGTCCCGCCGGCGAGGCGAACGGCCACCTCCCCCATCCCGCCTGACCGACTTCCGGCGGCGGGCCACAGGTGACGACCGATGGACTGCCGCGACGCCCAGTTTTACCTCCGCCTCCGCCACCCCGGCCGTGACGAGTTCGAGCCGGAAGTGTCGGCCGCGCTCGACCGCCACGTGGCCGGCTGTCCGGCCTGCGCCGCGGCCGACCGGGCGCTCGGCGGGTTCGACAAGGCCGTGGCGACCGCGATGCGGGCCGTCCCCGTGCCGGACGGGCTGCGCGACCGCCTCTTCGCCGATGCCGCCGCCCGCCGTGGGGTACTCCTGCGGCGGAAAACCTACCGCCTCGCCGCGGCCGCCGCGTCAGTTCTGGTCGTCGCCGGGCTCTTTCTCGGTTGGTACTCGGCGTCGCGCCCGCAGCCGGACACCGACGCGCTCGTCATGGCCGGAGACGAACTCGTTAATCCGCTGGGCGGCCAGAAGACGGTTGACCAGTTTCTGAAGTCCGAGCGCCTCCCCGCTTTACCCGAGAAGTTCGACCCGACTCTGCTCGTGCACACCGGGACCGCCAGGGTCCAGGGGCGGGACGTGCCGGTGCTTGTCTACCGCACGGCGACCGGCTGGGCGAAGGTGTACGCCTTCCGCAGCACGTCGTTCGACACAAAGACCGTGCGCGACGCTCAGCAGTCGCACTGCACCGCCCGAGCGTACCCGGTCCGAGACGGCGTGGCGTACGTGGTCGTCTTCACCGGCATCGACCTGAACCCGTTCCTGTTGGGCGGTGGCCCGATCGCCATGCAGACCTGATTCGGCCCGCCGGTTGCATACCTCTTTTATCGATGGTTGAATTCCACCCCAAAAGCCATCACCGATGACCATCGATCTCACCTACTGCGCGGCGTGAGGGTACGAGCCGAAGGCCGTCAGTTTGACGGCCAAGGTGCTCACCGCGTACAAGCAGCGCATCCAGAGCCTCCGGCTCGTCCCGTCGAAGGGCGGGTGTTTCGAGTTCGAGGTGAACGGCGAGTTGGTGTACTCGAAGTTGAAGACCGGCGTCTTCCCGGACGAGGACGCGATGGTCAAGGCCGTCGGCGATCGGCTCCGCTAGTGTCCTGAGTTGAGAGTTCGTTTACAAACGTCCTCGACGCGGCGGAGGATCAGGTCTGCGGTTGCGGTCCACTTGAATGGCTTGGGGTTCGTGTTGTGCTCGGCCAAGTAGGACTCGATCGCCTGCTCCAGCGCTCTGACCGTTTTGAACGCGCCGCGGCGGATCCGCTTCTCGGTGATCTCGGCGAAGAACCGCTCGACCTGGTTCAACCACGACCCGCTCGTCGGGGTGAAGTGGACCACGAACCGGGGGTGCTTGGCCAACCACCGCCGGACCGCCGGGGTCTTGTGGGTGGCGCAGTTGTCCATCACCAGGTGGACCGTCACCCCGTCCCCGGGCGGGATGGCCGCATCGACCTCCGCCAGGAAGCGGACGAACTCCTGGTGCCGGTGGCGGCGGTGGCACGTCCCGATCACCTTCCCGGTGGCCACGTCCAGGGCGGCGAACAAGGACGTGGTCCCGTGCCTCACGTAATCGTGGGTGCCCCGCTCGGCCTGCCCCGGGGTCATCGGGAGGACCGGCTGGGTCCGATCCAGGGCCTGCACCTGGGACTTCTCATCCACGGACAAGACGACCGCCTTGTCCGGTGGGCTCAGGTACAAGCCGACGACATCCCGGACCTTTTCGACGAAGTACGGGTCGGTCGAGAGCTTGAAGGTTTCGTGGCGGTGGGGCTGGAGCCCGAACGCCCGCCAGATGCGGGCGACCGCGGTCTGGGACAGCCCGGTGGCCTGGGCCATCCCGCGGGTACTCCAGTGGGTGGCGTTGGCCGGTTTACTCTCCAGGGTCTTGGTCACCACCGCCTCGACCTGGGCGTCGGTGATGGTCCGCGGGGGCCCGGGCCGGGGTTCGTCGGTCAACCCGTCGAGTCGCTTGGCCAGGAACCGGGACCGCCACTTCCCGACCGTCGGGAGGGTGACCCGGAGGTCGGACGCGATGGCGGTATTGGACTGCCCCTCGGCGGCGGCGAGGACGATCCGCGCTCGGAGGGCGAGCCGTTGGGCCGACTTCGGACGGCGAGCCCAGGCCGTGAGTTTGGCCCGCTCGTCGTCGGTCAGGGTAAGCGGAGCCAGGGGTCGTCCGGCAGGCATGGAGGCGTCTCCTACCCGAACCGTACCAGCGGCTCGGGGAAGGCGCAAGGAATAATGCAACGGATTCGCAACTCAGGACACTAGCTGCTCGGCGGGTCGCCGGTCGCGGAGCAGACCCACACGAGGTCGGCCACCGACTTCGCGTCCATCTTCTTCATCAGCCGCGCCCGCCGGTCTTCGACGGCGCGGACGCTCAGCCCCAGCTCCGCGGCGATGTCCTTGTTCGTGTGGCCGCGGGCAATACGCTCCAGCACCTCGCGTTCCTTCGGCGTCAGCCCCGCGAGGCGCGCCGCCGCGGCGTCCTGGCGCGACGCGGCGGCGCGGTTAGCGGCGTCGCGCGCCAGTGCCGTGCGCAGGTGGGCGATCAGTTCGTCGAGCCGGAACGGCTTCTCCAAGAGTGTCATCGCCCCAAGCGTCATCGCCTCCACCGCAATCCGCACATCGGCGTGGCCGCTCACCATCACCACCGGCAGCCGCACCCCGTCGTCGGCCAGCTTACGCTGGAGTTCAAGACCGGTCATCCCCGGCATCTTGATGTCGAGGACGAGGCAGCCGGGCGTCGTCGGGTCGTAGGCGGCGAGGAAGCCGGCTGCGGAGGCGAAGGCGCGGACCGGGTGGCCGAGCAGCGCCCCGGCACTCGCCAGCGCCTTGCTCACCCCGGCGTCGTCGTCCACCACGAAGATCGTCGGCTCGGCTCCCACGTCCGTCAGTCCCCCCGTTCGGCCGGCAGGTGGAAGGAGAACACCGCCCCCCCGCCCGGCTCCTTCGCCGCCCACAGCTTCCCGCCGTGCGCCTCCACCACCGACCGGCTGACCGCCAACCCCACGCCCATGCCGTGTGGCTTCGTGGTGTAGAAGCGCTCGAACACCCGGTCCGGGTCGTCCGCCGCGATCCCCGGGCCGGTGTCACGGACGGTCACGATCACCACGTCCGCCGCGGCGCCGGTCTCGACCCGCACCGTGCGCTCCCCGGCCGTGCCGGCGACCGCCTGGATGGCGTTCAGCACGAGGTTGAACACCACCTGCTCCAGTTGTACCCGGTCACCCCATATCGCGGGGATACTGTCCTTCAACTGAAGCTGCACGTCGGCGCCGGCGCGGCGGGCCTCCCAGTCGATGACGCGGAACACGGCGCGGGCGACCTCGTTCAGGTCCACGGCGGCCGCGTGGGCGTCACCGGGGGCGGTCATGCGGCGGAGCGCCTTCACGATCGCCCCGGCCCGCTGCGCCTGCTCCGCGATCTCTTCGAGGCACGCCGCCAGCGCCGCCGACTGCCCCGCGGTCGCCAGCCGGGCGGCGACCTCCGCTTGAAGCCCGATCGCCGCGAGCGGCTGGTTGACCTCGTGGGCCAACCCGGTCGCCAACTGGCCGGCGGCGTGGAGGCGGTCCATGTGGGCCAGCGCCGCCAGGTGCTCGCGCGTCTCCTCCTCGGCACGGCGGCGGGCGATCTCGGCCCGGCGGCGCAGGACGCCGAGCACCGTCGTCATCCCGATCGAGAACAGCGCCAGCCCGCGGTTGACCAGGATCTTCCAGTACTCGGTCGTCCCCCGCTCCGGTGCGAGTTCCAGCTTCGCCACCGTCAGCACGCCGCACAGCCCGGCGACCGCCGGCGCGAACCACCACGCCGGCACCCGCAGCGCGAGCAGGACCGCGAACGTGTACGGGACCGCCGCGGCGACCCCGAGGGGCAGGTTCAGGTCCACGACGAACACGGCCAGCACAAGCCCAAGGGCGAGGGCCGCCGGGCGGGGCGCGGCCAGCGCGGGGCGCGGCGGGGCGGGCACGGGGCGGGCTCGCGCGGGCGGGAGAGGGGTACGGTTCATCTACCGGCGGGTGACCCGGAATCAACCCCGCGGGGCGAACGGCGACGCCTCCCCGGGGCCGACGAACGTGATCCGCACCGCCGGCCGCGTCACGGTCGCCGGGTGCGTCGCGGTGCGGGTGGCGGGGCGCGGCGGGTCGGCGTCGAGGACGAGCAGGTCGGCGCCGGTCGGCACCTGGTCGGACGGGAGGGACTGGTAGACCGGGAACGCCGCGGCCGGCGCCGTCCCCGCGGCGGCGGGGCCGTCGAGCGCGTCGATGTCGAAGACCGCCGACGGCTCGTCCGCCGGCCGGTCTCCGAGCGGGAGCGGCTCCACGTCCAGCACCTCGGCGTCGATGACCGACGCGTCGAGCACCTCGGCATCGAGGACAACGGCATCGAGCACGTCCGCGTCCAGCACCTCGGCGTCGAGAACGTGGGCGTCCAGCACCTCGGCGTCGAGGATCATCCCCGACAGGTTCGGGTCGTCGTTGCGGCGCGGCGGCGGCATGGCGGCTAGCTCACCTTCTTGAGGAACGTGACCCGACCGGTCGAGACCCACTCGACCACGAAGATGTTCCCCTCGCGGTCGAACGCGGCGTCGTGCGGGTGGACGAACTTGCCCGGCAGCCACTCGCGCGGCTGCTGGCGGACCTTGAACCCGTCGAGCACCTTCCGCCGCCACTCGGCGTCGTCGCCGAGGTGAACGATCGGCGTCAGCCCCGGGCCGAAGAGGCTCACGCGGGCGTGCAGGTCGGGGACGAGGAGGACGTTGCCGCGCGTCTTGGCGTGCGCCGGGAAGAGGACCACGCGGTTCGGCTCGGTGGCATCGACCGACTCGCCGGCTAGCGTGAACGTCTGGAGGCGGGCGTTGGCCCGGTCGCACACGACGATGCGCGGGTTGGCGGCGTCGCGGGCGTCGAGCCAGTTGCCGTGCGGGGTGCGGCACTTCCCCTTGTCGGTGCCGGTGCCGGAGAACACCCTCACCAGCCGGGCGTCGCGGTCGTAGTTGAGCAGGTAGTTCGACCCATACCCGTCGCCGACCGTGAACCCGCCGTCCGGCAGGAAGCTAATGTTGGTCGGGTTGTACGGCGGGGTGACCATCCGGTTCGGGTCTTTCGGGTCGGGCCGCGGGGCGTACTCGGGGCACTCCGGCCGCCCCTTCTGCCACACCACGTTGCCGCGGAGGTCGGTCTTCACGACCTTCATCGTCGGCGTCCAGGTGTTCGCCAGGTAAATGAACTCCTCCGACCCTTCGCGGCGAATCTCGATGCCGTGCCCGCCGCCGTGCCAGTCGCGCCCAAACGAGCGCACGAACCGCCCGGCCGGGTCGAACACCAACACGGTGTCCATGTTGCTCTTGGTGTCCTTCAGCCCCTGGTGGGTGATGTAGACGTGCCCCTGCGAATCGAGCGCGACGTTGTGCGTGGTCTGCCACGAATAGTCGGGCGGGAGCTGGCCCCAGTTGTGGTGGCACTCGTAGCGGTGCTCGCCGGTGCCGATGACGGGGGCGCGGTCCTGCCCGCGGGCGGTCGTGCCGAGGAGGATCGGCCCGGCCGACGCGGCCGCGGTCTGGAGGAACGAGCGGCGGTTCATGACGGAGAGGGGTTCGGGGTGGGGGCCGATTTCGAGTGTACGCGGCCGGCGGGCGGCGTGCAACGGGGCGCGGGCGGGTGTACACTCACCCCCACCTCCCGGAGGCCGAACATGCCGCGCTGGTTCCTCGCCGCCCTGCTCCTCCCCGCACTCGGCCCGCCGGCAATCGCGCAGGACGCGAAGAAGAAGAACGTCGTCCTCCTCGTCGCCGACGACCTCGGGATGCAGCTCGGCTGCTACGGCGACCGCACGACCCGCACGCCGAACCTCGACCGCCTCGCGTCGCAGGGCACGCGGTTCACGCACGGGTTCGCCAGCGTCGCGTCGTGCAGCGCGAGCCGGGCCACGCTCCTCACCGGGCTGCCGACGCACCAGTGCGGGCAGTTCGGCCACGCCCACGCCGAGCACAACGTCCACACGTTCCGCCAGGTCCGCAGCATCCCGCTGCTGCTCAACGCCGCCGGCTACCGGACCGGCGTCGTCGGCAAGCTGCACGTCCAGCCGCAGGCGGTGTACCCGTTCCACGTCGAGACCCCGGCCCGGAACGTCGTGCAGCTCGCCGATCAGGTGCGGGCGTTCCTCGCCGGGCGGAACGGCATGCCATTCTACCTCCACGTCGGGTTCGGCGAACCACACCGCGTCGGCACCGGGTTCGGGAACGACGCCAAGTTCGCCGCCGGCGTCCCTGCGGTGACGTTCGACCCGGCGGCGGTGACGGTGCCGGCGTTCCTGCCGGACAACGCCGACACCCGCGGCGAGTGGGCCGGCTACCTCCAGGCTGTCGCCCGGCTCGATCACGGGGTCGGGCTGGTCCTCCGCGTCCTCGAGGAGGCCGGCGTGATGGACGACACGCTCGTCATCTTTCTGAGCGACAACGGTCCGCCGTTCCAGGGCGCGAAGACGACGCTGTACGACCCTGGCGTCCACCTGCCGCTGCTCGTCCGCCGGCCGGGCGCGAAGACGGCGGCGACGTGCAACGCGATGGCGAGCTGGACCGACATCGCACCGACGGTCCTCGACTGGGCCGGCGTGCCGGCGCCGAAGGGGCTGCCAGGGCGGTCGCTACTGCCGGTGCTGACGCAGGAGCGGCCGACCGGGTGGGACGTGGTGTACGGCTCACACCAGTTCCACGAGATCACCATGTACTACCCGATGCGGAGCGTTCGCACACGCTCGCACAAGTACATCATCAACCTCGCCCATCAACTCCCCGTCCCTCACGCCAGCGACCTCTGGGCGTCCCCGACGTGGCAGGGGGTGTTGCGACGGGGCGACCGCAGGTTCGGGCTTCGGCCGGTCGAGCAGTACACAAACCGGCCCCGCGAAGAGCTTTACGACTTGACATCCGACCCCAACGAGATTCAGAATCTGGCTCAAGCCCCGGCCCACGCGGAGAGCCTGAACGACCTGCGGCGCCGCTGCCGGGCGTGGCAAGAGGCGACAAACGACCCGTGGTTGGTCAAGTACACCCACGAATGAAAGCACCCGTGTCGTCCGTCGAATCCACCTGTTCTGGTACTTTAGGTGCAAGACAGGTGCACCAACATTTGCCAACATATCGTGTCGTCGAAGCCCTTTTGGTCAAGATTGGGGCCGACTGCTAATCGCCACTCTCGCGGACGGGATATTCCGAACGAGTCGGTGAACCACCAGCGGGCAGGCGCACGGATTGTCAGGCAACGGGTGCGGTTCGTCACGGCCAAACTGTCTCGCTCGGCCGAAGGACGGTCGGGGTCAGCCCTCAGCCACGGTGTCCGCCCCGACCGCAGCGAGGGTGATCTCCCGCAGGGGGCGGTGTTCCCCCGTGTCCGCGTCCACCGCCAGAACCGCCCGGCGGACCTCTTCGAGAATCACCGCCAGCTCCAGCGGATCCAGAGAAGTGGTGCCCCCGACGCGCGCGCCCTGCTTGCCCGGCATGGTGCTCCCCGTGCAACCGTAAAGTGACTCGTGCCGCGGTGACGGCATGAGGATGAATCGGGGCGAGTGGTGGGCTTACTACCAGCTTATCGAGTCCGGCGTCGAGAGCGACCGTGGCCAGGGACTGCCCGAAAGCCTGCGTCCGACACGGCCACCGCGGCTTGCACTCCCGCTCACGTGACCGGCATGTCCACGTCAGGCGGGCTCGGTGCTGGTCGGGGGGCCGAGACGAGTGCTTCGGGCTCCCACCCGAAGACGCGGGCAATCTCCTTGGGCGGGATGGGCGGCAATTCCACGACTAACGGCACCGGAATCTCGACGAAGCCGGGAACGTCCGACCGCTCTTGGCCGGTCACGCGTGCCAGCGCCCCGCAGCCCTCGGCGGCCCCGGCGGCGACCAGCCCGGCTGGTCCGCCGCCGCCGGGATCGCGGGCTCCGATACCGGTCGGCCGCGATCCGCCACACCTTCCCCTTCCCGAACACACCGGCCAGGGCCAGCCCGACCGCGTGGATGCCCGGCAGGCGGTCCCGGCTTCGACCCCGAACCGCCCGCCGAGAACGACCCGGGTGACGTACACCCGGTAGTACATCCGGACCAACCGGAGGCGGTCGTCGGGGCCGAGTTCCGGCTTCCGCCAGCGTTGGCCTTTCGGGCGGCCAGGACCGGCTCGAGGTCGTCACGGAGTTGGTCGAACGCCGCGACGATCAGACCGGTAAACTGGCGAAACGCGGAGGGCTCCTGGCGGAGGCGCTCGTACCGGTTCATGCCACCGCATAGCCGCCGAGAACCTATTTCGCAACGAGTCTAATGTTTCCAAAGCCAGTTGATGTAGTGATCGGGCTCGCCGGTTCGGCCCATATGGGTATTCGAGTCACGCCGAACTCGCTGTTTCAGATCGAGGGGAGGCAGAGTGCCTCGGCCCCTTGTGCTTCGGTGCCGCGGTCGTAACCTGATCGGATCGTCGCCCCTCGTGGTCCCCCGCCGGGACCGGTTCAGGACCGACCCGTGTTCGCGTTCGCCCTCGTGGTCTGCCTGGCCGGCATCTTCTGCCTCGCCCCCCTCGCGCTCTACCTCCTCTGGCTCGCCGTCCTCAACAAGAAGGCGCGCCCGACCGTCGTCCCCGGCGGGTGGGACTTCGCCGCCCTCTGCGGCGGGCTATCCGGATTCGTGCTATTCGGCGGCGGGCTCGTGCTGTCCCTGCTCCAGTCGAACGTCCGCTACATCTTCCGCGGCAACTTCGAGGCGCTCCGCACCGCCTGGGCTCAGGAGCAACTCGCGTGGCTCGCGGTCGCGGGCGGCTACCTGTTCATCGTGGTCGGCGGCGGGTGGCTGACGCTGACGCTGCGGCGGCGGTCGCTCGTGGTCTACAACGTCGAGCCGGAAGCGTTCGAGACGGCGATCGCCGAGGTATTCGACCACCTCGGTCGCCCGGCGCAGCGGACCGGGAACCTGTGGTCCGCCCCCGACCCGCTGTTCGAGCTGGAGCCGTTCGCCGCCGGGAAGTGCGTGGCGCTGCGCTGGGTCGGCGACGACGAGCGGCTGTTCGAGGAGGTCGCCCGCCAGCTCCGCCCGGCGGTCGCCGACCTTGCCCCCGCCGACAACCCCACCGCCCGCTGGCTCACGTCCGCGGCGGTCGGCATCCTGGTGGTGGTCGTCTTCTTCGTCGGCGTGATGGTGATGAGCGTCGGCCTCGTGCGCTGACGCCACTACGCCGCCTTCTTTACCGCCGTGTACAGGTCGAGGCGCGGGTTGCCGAGTACCCGCGCGAACACGGTGCGGACCTGCTCGTGCCCGTCGCGGATCAGAAAGCCCGAGTCGCGGCCGTGGCTCTTGGCGCCGAGCAGGTAGTAGCCGGGCTCGCGCGTCTCGGCGCGGCCGGCGGGCTCGTCCACCGTCAGCCCGGCGGTCAGCCGCAGGTCGGCCCTGTAGCCAACGCAGCCGATCACCCGCTCCACCTCCCACGTCACCGGCTTGCCGGCGCTGCGGCCGGTCAGGCGAAAGCCCTGTTCCGGGCCGTGGCAGACCACCTCGTCGAGGAACGTCTGCGGGTGGAATTCGAGATTCGCGTCGCAGCGGGTGGCGAGCGAGTTCGCCTTCACCGCGAGGCGGTCGCGCTCCCGGAGCGGGTCGTTCGTCACCCGCGGGAGCGGCGCCCCGCGCGGGCCGTTCGTGAGCCAAAACACCCACATTTCCGGGTGGTCCGCGGCGAGTTCGACGAGTTGGCACACCGTCGCCGCCGCCGAGTACCCGCCGCCGACGAGGGCAATGCTCTTCCCGGCGTAGTGCGCCCGCCGCTCTCCGGGCACGTCTTCGAGCCCGTGCGCGACGTGCGGCCGCGCCGCCAATTCGCCGACGGCGGGGATGTTCCCGTCGCCGAGCCAGTTCGGCGTGTTGAACGTGCCGGTGCAGTCGAGCACCACGTCGGCGGTGTCGATCCGCTCCGGGCCGTTGACGGCACGGACGAGCAGCCGGAACGGCCGCCGGCCGTCGTCCGGCTCCGACTTCTTCACCGACGCGCCCCGGCCGACGTTGAGAACGGCGTGCTGCGGGTGCATCACCTCGAGCAGCGCCTCGGACTCGGCCAGTGGCACGAGGTACGCCTCGCGGAACTCGCGGCCGGTGAGCAGGTCGGCGTCGGCCGGCACGTCGCGCGGGCGGCGCTCGTGTCGGATCATTTGCATCCCGAGCGGCGTGGTATTCATCCCGAACGGAGTGAACATGCGGGCGTGCCCCCAGCGCATGAGGTGCTCGCCCACCTGCCCGCGGTCGTAAACGGCGACCCGGCAGCCGGCCGCCTTCGCGTACAGCGCCGCTTCGATGCCGACCGGTCCCGCCCCGATCACCGCCACCCGCGGCGGTTCCGCCTTCGCCATAATCGCCCCCCGGTCGCCCGAAACGGGCGGATCGTACCGTCGCCTCAATCCCCCGGCAACACGACCTGAGCCGTCGGCGGCGGGTTGGTGCCGCCGGCGGGTGGGTGCTACAATCCCACCACCCACCTGCCCGGACCGGATCCGCCGATGCCCTCCGAATCGATTGCCGGATTCCTCGACGAGGCCAAGGCCAACCGCGTCCTGATCCCGGAGCAGGTCGAGCAGCTCATCCGCCAGCCGGACGTCCCGCAGCAGAACCTCGCCGCGCTGTGCGAATACCTGGAGGCCCGCGGGGCGCTGACGAAGTTCCAGTCCGATGCGCTTCGCGGCGGGCGCGGCGTGGAGCTGAGCTTCGCCGCGTACCCGGTCCTCGACGAGATCGGCCCGTGCCCCGGCGGCACGGCGTACCGGGCGCTCCACCCGTCGTTGCGCACGCCGGTCGTGCTGCGGAAGTTCCGGGCGGATGCGCTCTTGCCGCTCGACAACCCGGCGGCGCTCGTCCACCGGGCGCGGACGTTCCCGGCGTTCCACCCGAACCTGCTCGTCCCGCTCGACGCCGGCGAGTACCGCGGCGAGCACTACGCCGCGGTCGAGGAGCCGGGCGATATGGCGACGCTGGAACAACTGGTCGCCGAGATCGGCCCGATGCCGACGTTCCTCGCCGCCGAGTTCGGCCGGCAGGTGGCGTCGGCGCTGCGGTCGGTGGACGAGCGCGGGCTGTGGCACGGCGACGTCCGCCCGGTGAACCTGCTCGTCGGGCCGATGACCACGAAGACGACGCCCGAGGGCCGGGTGAAGCGCCGCCCGGCGCCCAACGCGGCGGTGAAGATCACCGAACTCGGGCTGGTGCCCGTTCGCCCGCCGGCGACGGTCGCGCCGCCGGCGATGGACGCCCTTCCCTACCTGCCGCCCGAGCGGGCCGACTCCGCCGCCTACGACTCCCGCGGCGACCTGTACGGCCTCGGGGCGAGCCTGTACTACCTGCTCACCGGCAAGCCGCCGTTCGCCGGCGAGCACGCGGACGAACTCGTCCTCAAGGTCCGCTCCGCGGACCCGGCCCCGCTCGCCACGCTCCGCCCGGACCTGCCGCCGGCGTTCGCCGCGCTCGTCACCCACCTGATGACGAAGCAACCCGAGTCGCGCCCCCAGCGGGCGGCGGAGGTCGAAGCGGCGCTCGCGCCGTTCTGCCGGCCGGGAACGGCCGCACCGCCGCCGGCGCAGCCGGCCGTTGTGCCGTTGCCGTTTCCCCTGCCGGCCGCGACACCGGCCTCGGCGGAGACGCCGGTGCCCGAAGCGCACGCGGCGCCGTCCGACGAGTGGGGGTCGAGCGAGGGCGTCGTGGCGTTCAGCACGTCGCACGCCGCCGAGGGGCCGGTCTACAAGGCCCAAACGCCCGAACAGAAGGGCCGCACCCGGATGCTGGTCGTGCTCGGGTTGTGCCTCCACCTCAGCGCGATGGCCCTGCTCGGGGCGTGGATCTTCGGGCTGTTCGAGCGGGCGCCCGACCCCGAGCCGGCGCCGCAGCCGAAGAAGGAGAGCAAGAAGAAGGTCGGGAAGGCGTAATGAAGCCGTGCGTCAGCCAGGCGTGTACGCTGCCGGCGGCGTTCGCCGACGACCTCGCCGCGTTCGCCACGAGCGGCTGCCCCGCCGCCGAGGTGTGGCTGACGAAGCTGGAGAAGCACCTGGAGGCGGTCAGCGCCGATTCGACCGCGAAGTTTCTCGCCGACCACGGCATCACCCTCGCGGCGGCGGCGTATCAGGGCGGACTACTCCTCTCGCAGGGTGAACAGCGGCGGGCGCACTTCGACCACTTCAAGGCGCGCCTCGACCTGTGCCAGCGCTTCGGCATCCCCACGCTCCTCGTCGCCGCCGACTTCGCGCAAAAGCCGGACGCGCAGGCGCTCGGCCGGGCGCTCGTGTCGCTCACGGAGGCGGCGCGGTGGGCGGCGGGGTTCGGGGTACGGCTCGCGCTGGAGTTCCGCGGCACCGACGCCTTCCTCAACAACCTCGACACCGCCCTCACGCTCGTCGAGCGGTGCGGCGAACCGAACGTCGGCGTGTGCCTCGACGTGTTCCACTACTACAAGGGGCCGAGCAAGCCCGAGGATTTGGAGCGCCTGACGGCGACGAACCTTGCGCACGTGCAAGTTTGCGACGTGGCCGGCGTTCCCCGGGAGATGATGACCGACTCCGACCGCGTACTGCCCGGCGAGGGCGACTTCCGCCTCGACCCGGTCGTCGCGCGGCTCCGCGAAATCGGTTACGCCGGCTACGTCTCGCTGGAGCTGAACAACCCGGTACTCTGGCAACTCGCGCCGGCCCAAGTGGCCGACGCGGCGACGAAATCTCTCCGCCGGCTGCTGAACACCTAAAGCCTGGAGGACGCCCGATGTTCGACCGTGAGAGGCGGCTGTACGCGGACCAGTACGGCTACGCTCGTCATCTGGTGGCCGACGTCCCCGACGAGGAGTTCGCCGAGCAACCCGTGCCCGGCATCAACCACCCGGCGTGGACGCTCGGGCACCTCGTCATCGCCGCCGACTACGGCCTGGCGCTGCTCGGCAAGCCGACGCTGGCGCCCGAGGGTTGGGGGGCGCTGTTCAACCCCGGCACGGTGCCCGACCCGAACCGGGCGACGTACCCGACGAAGGCCGAGCTGATGGGTGCCTACGAGGCGGGCCACGCCGCGTTCGCCGCCGCCGCCGCGGAGCTCGACGAGGCCCGCGCCGCGGCGCCGAACCCCATCGCGGCCTTCGTGCAGCTGTCGGCGTGGCGGCGGACGATGGGGAAGCAGGGCGTGACGGTTTAGCGAGTCGGCAGTGGACAGCGAGCGGCGGGCGGTGCAGAATCCGCGGTGTCGGTCCGCCCACTGCCCCGCCACCCTCCCCAAGGAGCCCCCTCCGTGCCCCGCCTCCTCGCACTCGCCGCGGCGCTCGGCCTCGCGCTGTCCGCCGGCGCCCAGCAGGACACCAAGAAGGACAAGAAGGACACGCCGCCGAAGAAGGAGCAGCCGAAGGTCGTCGGCCCCGAGCCGACCGCTAAGGCCGTTCACTACGGCCCGCACGAGCGGCAGGTACTCGACTTCTACCAGGCCAAGAGTGACAGCCCGACGCCGGTCGTGTTCGCCATCCACGGCGGCGGGTGGGTGAACGGCAGCAAGGACGGCTATCGCGGCGCCGCCAAGCGGTTCAACGACGCCGGCATCTCGCTGGTCGCCATCAACTACCGGATGGTGACGGAGGCGGCCGAGAAGGGGATCGACCCGCCGGTGAAGTGGCCGCTGGAGGACGCCGCCCGGGCGCTCCAGTTCGTGCGGTCGAAGGCGGCGGAGTGGAACCTCGACAAGAAGCGGATCGGCGCCACCGGCGGGTCGGCGGGTGCGTGCTCATCGCTGTACCTCCTCTACCACGACGACATGGCCGACCCGAAGAGTTCGGACCCGGTGGCCCGCGAGTCCACGCGGCTGTTCTGCGCCGCGGTGGACGGCGCCCAGACGACGCTCGACCCGAAGGTGCTGACCGAGTGGATGCCGAACTACACCTACGGCGGCCACGCCTTCGCGATCGTCGGTCCGGACGGTAAGCGCGACGCCGGGTACAAGACGTACCTGGCGAAGCGGGACGAACTGCTGCCGAAGATCAAGCTGTACTCGCCGTACCACCACGTCACGAAGGACGACCCGCCCGTGGGTCTGTTCTACAGCGGAGTTGCGACGGTGAAGAAGGACGGGAAGGACGAGAAAGTGGCCTCGGCGACGGTGAAGGGCGAGTCGAAGCCCGACCCGACCCACGCCCCTCTGCTGGGCGCGATCCTGATGGAGAAGCTGGAGGCGGAGGGCGTGGAGGGCATCTTCGTCCACCCGGGGCGCCCGCACCCGAAGTACAAGACCAGCGCCGACTACCTGATCGACCGGCTGAAGACGAAGTGAGGCGATGCATCGAGTCCGGCGCCGGGCGGGCGCCGGACGCTGCTTTCGCGTGTCTGAGAAATCTCAGGAACTCCACCATGCATTCCGACGGTTCGCCCTTCGCGCCCGCGCACCGTCAACTGCACCCGGCGGCGCGACTCGGTCGCGCCGCTCCGTTGGTCGTCGTGTTCTGGCTGTTTCTGGCAGGTTGCGAGCCGAACGCCGGGCGCCAAGAACCCACCCCCACGGACCCCGCTCAGACGCAGTCGCCGACCGGTGGGGACAAGCCCGCACCCCTGCCCACAAAGGAAGACGCGGAGCGGTTGACCAAGGCGCTCGAACCGTTCGGGGGCGCGGCATCGCTGGCGCCCGATGTCCTTAACGGCGTCTTGGTGTGGTTCCTCGAACGCCCTCTGAAGGACGCGGACGTGCCCGAGGTCGCCTGCCGGCTCGAAGAAGCGGGCGTGCCGTTCGGCCTTCGGATGCAGAGCGGAACCCTCACTACCGAGTCGTACCGCCGTCTCTTCGCGGTACGACACACGATCGAGTTGATCGCGGTGGATGAACGCGAGATGCGGGCGCTCCTCGACCACCCCGGATCGGATCGGGTCGAGCGTATGCAGATCGGAGGGCCGCTGGTCAAAAACCTCGACCTCCTCAAGCGTTTTCCCCGCGTCCGTGGGCTGGGTGTCGGTAACGTTATGCTCACCGGCGCGGTGCTCGACCCGCTCGCCGAATGTCGGGAACTCCGAAGTTTGTCACTGAGCGGCTCGAACCTCGTCGACGCCGACCTGGCCGTGCTTACCAAATTAACGAAGCTCGAGTGGCTCTGGCTCGGGGGGAACAAGCTCACGACCGACGGCTTGGTACACGTCGCCGGTTTGACGGAACTCAATAGTTTCGACCTAAAGCCCGGGTACTTCAACCCCGTGTTTACCGACGTGACCCTGGCGCACCTGGCGCGCCTCACGAAGTTGAAGTCGCTGTACATCCAGGGGCCGGACGTGACGGACGCCGGCCTCACGCACATCAAGGGGATGACGGCGCTCCGCATGCTCTCTCTCCACGGCCTCACCAAGGTGTCGGAGGGCGGAATGCGGATCGTCGCCGGCCTCCCGGAGTTGGAGTTTGTCGAAGTCGTGGGCGCCCACCCGCCGGCAGCATCCTTCGCCGGTCTCCGCGGTGCCCCGAAGCTGAAACATCTGGAGTTCAAGGCCATTACCCCGGCCGCCCTCGGGGCGATGGCCGAACACCTGTCACAAGTGCCGCGGCTGGCCGAGATTCACGTCCCGAACGGGAAGGACGATTGGTCCGCAGTTTCGACGCGGTACGCCGAGGCGTCCGGAGGGCGGATCAAGGTCGTCCCGCGGAAGTAACCGGGCGGGACCGGGCGGCAAGCCGGCCGCTATATCAACACCATGCGCGTCGTCGAACTCGAAGCCCGGCACGTTCGGATCGCCCTGCGGCGGAAGGTCACCCACGCCAGCCACACGCGGACCGACACGGACAACGTCGTCGTCCGCTGCGTCCTCGCCGACGGCACCGTCGGGTACGGCGAGGGTGTGCCGCGCGACTACGTCACCGGCGAGACCATCGATTCCTGCCTCGACCTCCTGAAGACCAGCGACATCCCCGCGCAGCTGACGCCGTGCGCGGACTTCGTCGCGGCGATTCACCTCGCGGAGCGGCTGAAGCTCAAGCCCGTCCCCGGCGACGACCGGCTCATCCAGGGGAACGCCGCCCGCTGCGCGCTCGAACTCGCGGTACTCGACGCCTACGGGCGGGCGTTCGGCGAGCCGCTGGTGAACGTCACGCGGGCCGTCGCCCCCGACCTGTACGAGCCCCGCGAGCGCGTCCGCTACAGCGGCGTCATCGGCAACCCGAAGGGGTGGAAGGGCCGTGCCTACCCGCTCGTCTACCGCCTCGCCGGGTTCGAGCAGGTCAAGCTGAAGGTCGGCATCCCCGGCACCGACGACGTGAAGCGGACCAAGCGCACCCGCCGCTGGCTGGGGTCGAAGATGGACCTGCGGATCGACGCCAACGAGGCGTGGGGCGCCGCCGAGGCCGCCGAGAGGATTCGCGTGCTGGAGCCGTTCGGCATCACCAGCGTCGAGCAGCCGGTGCCGCACGAGCAGGTCGCCGGCCTCGCCGCGGTGCGGAAGGCGGTCAAGACGCCGGTGATGCTCGACGAGTCGCTGTGCGGCGCGGTGGACGCCGAGCGCGCGGTCGCCGGCGGGTGGTGCGACCTGTTCAACCTGCGGCTGTCGAAGTGCGGCGGGTTCATCCCGAGCCTGCGGCTCGCGCAGCTCGCCAAGCACGCCGGGCTCGGCTACCAGCTCGGCTGCCAGGTCGGCGAGACGGGCATCCTCTCGGCCGCCGGCCGGCACTTCGCCACGAGCGTCGGCGGCATCCGCTTCCTCGAAGGCTCCTACGACCGGCACCTCGTCTGGGAAGACCTGACCGAGCAGGACCTGACGTTCGCCCGCGACGGCACCGCCGCGATGCTCGTCGGCAGCGGGCTCGGCGTGACCGTCGATCCGGCGAGGGTGGACTGGGTGACGGTGCGGAAGGAGTCGCTCCTTGGGTG
Source organism: bacterium (assembly GCA_017308215.1). Classification (GTDB taxonomy): domain Bacteria; phylum Planctomycetota; class Planctomycetia; order Gemmatales; family Gemmataceae; genus Urbifossiella. The sequence continues at coordinate 33,714 of JAFKFQ010000279.1, forward strand.
ACGCCGCTCCGCCCGCCGGTGGCATCCTGTCGCAGTTCCGCGCGTCGGACGGGTACGCCTTCTACACCCGCTTCTACCCCGCCGCCGGCGCGCCGCGCGGGCGGCTCGTGTTCGTCCACGGCATCCGCAGCCACGGCGGCTGGTACACGCGCTCGTGCGCCGCGTTCGCGGCGGCCGGGTTCGACGTTCACTTCCTCGACCGCCGCGGCGCCGGGCTGAACACCGCCCACCGCGGCGACGCGCCGGCGTTCCGCCGCCTGCTCGACGACGTGGCCGAGTACGTCCAGCACCTCCGCGCCGAGAAGGCGTGGCTGCCGGTGGTCGTCGGGTGCATTTCGTGGGGGGGGAAGCTGGCGGTCGGGCTGCCGTACCGCCGGCCGGGGCTGGTCGACGGGCTGGTCCTGCTCTGCCCCGGGCTGGTGCCGAAGATCGCGCCACCGCTGCCGGGCCGTGCCCGCATCGCGGTCGCTCGCGTGTTTCGCCCGTGGAAGTTCTTCCCGATCCCGCTGAACGAACCGGACCTGTTCACCGCCGACCCGGGCTGGCGCGACTACATCGCCGGGGAGTCGCACGGCCTGCGGGCGGCGACGGCACGGTTCCTATTCAGCAGTTTCTCGCTCGACATCTACCTGCGCCGCGCGGCGAAGCACGTCCGCGTGCCGACTCTGCTCGCGCTCGCCGAGCACGACCGCATCATCGACAACGCGCAGACGCGCCTCTACGCCGGGCGGTTCGGGAAGCCCGTGGAGATCCTCGACTACCCGAACGTACACCACACGCTGGAGTTCGAGCCGGACGGTCACCCGTGGGTCCGCGACGTGACGAACTGGGTCGAACGCCGGCTCGGGGTGTAGCGTCAGCGGGCGACCGTGGCGACGACCAGCGCGATCAGCAGCGCCGCCATGCCGGCCGTGAGGAACCACATCGGGAACGTCTCTTTCGGCCGCTTGGCGGCCTCGCGGGCGTGCGCCTTCGCCTCCCTGCGGTGCTGCTTGCGGGCTTGTTCGTGCCGGGCGTGCTGGGTCGCGCGACTCATGGCCGGGCCTCCGGGCGGCGTGCGCCGCCGTGCCCCCGGTGGGGGGCGGGCCGCGAGTCGAACCCCGGACTGGTGGGAGAGGAACCCGCGGCCGCGAAACGTGTGATTGAAGGGTAACCGCCCCGCGGCCGGCTGTCGAGCGCCGGCCGCGGATTCTCGCGCGCTACTGCCGGTCCGGACCCGGCCGCTTCGGCTTCGCCAGCCCGGCCTTCTCCAGCAGCGACTGGCCGAAGATGTTCTCCTCCTCCGCGAACACGTCGTCGACCGCCGTGCCCTCGGCGAACTCGTACTGGATCGTGTACTTGTGGTTCGAGATGCCGATCTCGTCGCCGGGGCGGAGCGGGCGGCGCTGCGTCCGCTCGCCGTTCACCTTCACCCCGTTGGTGCTCCCCATGTCGCGCAGGAACCACACGCCGTTCTTGAACGACAGCTCGGCGTGGACGCTCGACACGTTCTGGAACTTCAGGCAGATGTCGCACGACTCCCGCCGGCCGATGGTCATCAGGTCCGCGATCAGCGGGATCGCGTCGCCCCCGCCGACCGGCACCAGCTCACCCCGTCGCTTGTCCGCCATGAGAAAAGACCTCGCCCGCGCCGCGGGCCGAAAATGGAATCAAGGCGAATTGGGTCGGGACACGGCCCCGACCATGGCACCCATGTTAGCCGCTTCGGGCCGGCGCGGGAACGGTCGAAACCCGCGAACGCGGGCGTGAGAGGTGGGGGATACTGCCCGACCGGGCCGTGAAGTCCGGTCGGGCAAACTGCGAGGTGCGTTAGCGCACCACCGGGGCGCCGGCCGGCGGGGTCGGGGCCGGAACGCCCGCCGGTACCGCCGGGATCGGGGCCGGAACGCCCGCCGGCGGCGGGACCGCGCCGGGGAACGCGG
>JAFKFQ010000714.1 GCA_017308215.1 bacterium
GCACGGCACACGGGGTGTGCCGACTACTGTGCGCCGCCCACGCCGGCCGGTCGCCGGGGCAGACGGACCACTACGACGAAGCCCCATTCGGCACCAACTGCGCCGCCCACGCCGCGTCGTCCGGGGCGAGCCGGGGGACGGGCTTCTCAGCGTAGATCGAGTCTTCGTACCCGGTCCCGTCATACACTCGATGCAACAGTGCCTGGAGGTCAATTGTCGCGGCCGGTTCGCCGGGGCGGACGGGGGGTCGGGATGCGCGGCAGCGGGTCGCGGAGGCCCACCGGCCACACGTCCGCGTGTGGCCGGGTTTCGGCACGGCTCACGAGCGCGTAGTAGGCACAGGCGGGCAGGTTCGCCCACGGCATACGCTGCCGCCGCGCAGCAGGTCGATTTCGACGAGGTTCGCCGGCGACGCCCGGAGGCGGCGCACTTTCGCCCAGTAGGCGTCGCGGTCGGGGTCGGTCGCCTTGTTCGACGGGCTTAGCAACTCGATCGTCGTGACCACCTCCCCGCCGGTCCGGTCGCGCACTTCCAGGTAGACCGAGTGAATCTCGTCAGGTGGACTCGGGATCAGGACGGCAGCCGGGACAACCAGTTCGGCCGTCGTTGCTCCGCCGACCGGGAAGGGGCTCGGTTGGGCGACGACCGACACGTCCGGCCGTCCCCCCAGAAGTCCACTCGCCGGGGGATTCGTGGATGTGGACGTGTTCTTCGACGCGCACGACATACCGCGGGCGAAGTTGTTCGGTAAGGGTTTCGCGCAGTAGGATCAGAAACGTATTGTGAAAGTCTTGCCAGGAACCCGGTTGTTCCAGGTACGGGTTCATCCCCGGAAACAGCGACGGCATCGACGGCCCCCGCGGCGCAGGCGCCGGTACTGTACCGTCAGCGGCCTGCCGGGCGGGCGACCTTGACCACGTCGGCGCCGGCGTCGGCCGGCTTCGGGTCGGTCAGGTTGGGGAAGGTGACGGACCGCACCACGGCGAACGCCGGGGTCATGCCGGACAGGTCGGCGAGGCCGTCCGGGGCGTCCTCGAACGCGGCGGTGCCGAGCGGACGGCCGAGCTCGCCGGCGAACATCAGCCACTTGTCCCAGTCCCACTCGCCGACCGGCGCGTCGCCCGGGCGCACCACCACCGTGATCGCCCCGGCGTCGAAGTTCGCGTACCGGTTCGTCCCGGCCCGGCCGGTCTCCCACTTCAATACCCGGTTCGGGTCGTTCGAGTCGAGGGCCGTCCCGTCCACCTCGGCCAGCGGCCGGCCGGCGCCCGGCACTGCGGCGAACAGCGACGCCTCCGCCGTCACCGTCGTCGGCACCAGGCCGCTCGCCCGCATCTCGCCGACCCGCCCGCCGTGCAGCTCCACCACCGGGCCGCCGAGGAACGCCGTGACCCGGTGGAGGCGGACGGTCGAGGCGAGGCCGGCGTCGGGGGCGCGGCCGCCGGCCTTCGCCCACACCAGCGGCCCGGCCACGGCGGTCACGCACTGGTCGAGGTCGAGCTCGAACGGCCGGCTGGCGGGGACGCTCAGCAGCCGCCCGCGGCCGCGCACCAGGCACCCGTCGAACTCGACCTTCGGCGCCGGGCGGGCGCCGGGGGTCATCATCATCTCGCGGCCCGGGTCGTCGATCTTCACCACCGCGGCCGTCTTGCCGTCGGGCTCGTCGAGGTTGAACACGCAGTCCTTGAACTGCACCCCGCGGCCGGCGACGACCGTGACCGCGGCGGCGGTGTCGGTCTGCGCCCCGGGCCGCACCAGGAACTCCAGCCGCTCCAGCGTGAGCCGCCCCTCGCGGACGCGGAACAGCGAGAAGTCGAGCTGGTTGGCCGCGGCCGGGGTGAGAACCGGGGCGCTACCCGGGTCCGGCTCGAACTTCAGGTGGAAGTCCGCTCGCTCGGCGGCGGGGGCCGGGCGGGCCGGCTCGATCGTCAGCGGCTCGACCGGGAGCGGACCGGTGTGGCGGATGCGGACGGTGTCGCCGGAGCGGGCGGTGCGGAGGAGCACCACGAGGTCGGTGTACGTGCCGGCCGGGGGCGACGCGTCGGCGGGCGCCTCGGGCCACCACGTCAGCACCCGCGGGCCGGTCGCGGCGGCGGCCGGGTTGGCCGGCGGCCACGGCACGACCGGGGCGCCGGCGTACACGAGGCCGGGCGGCGCCTTCGGGTCGCGGATGAACTGCGCCCCCAGCACCCGGACGCCCGCGTCCTTGACGAACAGGTCGGGGTCGGCGTTCCCGCTGGCGACGCGGGGGCGGAACGTGACGTACGGGTCGGGACCGGTGAGCGGGGCGAGCACCGGGCCGTCGGCCGCCCACGGCCGCTGGCGGAGCAGCACCTTCGCGGCGTCCTCGGCCGGCAGCGTGCCCGCCTTGCAGTCGTCGAACGTGAACGACTTCGCCCCGGCGGCGAGCGGGTCGGTCTGGTAGTAAGCGTTCGGCTTACCCGCCTGCCCGGTGTAGCGGACGCCGGCCGGCGTCTCGCCCGCGGCCCGCACCACCGCGCCGCGCCGCCCCTCGGCGCCCGGCCCGGCGGGCGGCGCGAAGACGCAGTACCCGGCGTTCACGAGCACGGCGTAATCCGACTCAGAGGCGACGACCGCGCCGGCGCCGTCCGGCATGAACGACGACCGGGCCAGCGTGACCGTCGTCGGCGGGTGGTTGTCGGTTTCGGCGGCCACGGCGTGAACCTGGACGGCGGCGGTGAGCGGGGCGAACCCGGAGTCGGTCACGTCCACGGTCGCGCCGAACGGCACGCGCACCCCGTACCCGCCGGGGGCGACGAGACAGCGGTCGAGCCGGACGTGCGGCGGCGGGACGGGCGCCGGGTTAACCGTCACCGCGGCGCGGTTCGCCGCGCGGGCGGACGGGTCGGGGAAGAACAGGCAGTCGGCCAGTTCGGCGGTCGCCACGTCGGCCAGGACGAGGCCGGTCGGCTCGTCGGCGGGGGCGTCGTCGGCCGCGGCGAAGTCGAACCGGACCTTCTGGACGGCGACGGCGCCGGCCCGCAGGGTCAGGCTGCCGGGGCCGGCGGGGGCGAGTTTCACGCGCACGGCCCCGACCCCGGCGAGCGTGAGGCTCTCGCCGCGGAACGCCACCGGGCGGTCGAGCGCGGTCAGGTCGTACTCGCCGGCGGCGAGCTTCACCTTCAGCTCCCCGCCGGCGGCGAGCGCGTCGGCGAACTCGGCGGCGGTCTTCACCCGCACCCAGCCGTCGGCCGCGGGCGGCGCCGGGGCGGGCACCGCGGGGACGCCGGGCGCCGGCGGGTCGGCCGCGGGCGGCTGCGCCGGCCCGGCCCACGGCGGCACGGTCGGCGCGGGCCGGTTGCCGCTGCCGGCGGTGGCGAGGAGCACGACCGCGGCCACGACCGACGCCGCGGCCGCGACCCAACCGAGGCGTACCCGCGGGCCGGTCGGCAGGCGCTCGGCGGCGACGGCGCGGACCGCCGAGTCCTTCACCGCGGACTCGAGCCCGACGTGCAGCCGCTCGGCGATCGTCTTGAGGTGGGCGATCAGCTCGACCGGCGTCTGGTAGCGGCGGTCCGGGTCCTTCGCCATCATCCGCGCCAGCACCGCGGCGAGGTCGTCGGGGACCGCCGGGTTCAGCTCGCGCGGGTCGAGCGGGTCCACGTGCTGGTGGGCGTGCAGCTTCTTCGCCGCGGTCCCCTCGGGGACCGGCGGGCGGCCGGTGAGGGCGTGGTAGAAGGCGCACCCGAGCGAGTACAGGTCGCTACGCACGTCGGCCCGGCGCGGGTCGAGCGCCTGCTCGGGCGAGATGTAGTCGAACGTGCCGAGCGTCACGCCCGACTGCGTGACCCCGCCGTTGACCGACTGCGACTCCAGGTGCCGGGCCAACCCCATGTCCACGATCTTGGCGCGGCCGTCGGGGGTGATGATGATGTTCGACGGCTTGATGTCGCGGTGGACGACGCCGCGCTCGGCGGCGTGGTTGAGCCCGGCGGCGACCTGCACCATGTACCGGACGCACTCGCCGGCCGGGAGCGGGCCGCGGCGGTCGATCATCTGCCGCAGCGTGACCCCCTCGACGAACTCGAAGGCGATGAAGTGGAGGCCCTGGTCCTCGCCGCAGAAGTAGACGCGGGCGATGTTCTCGTGGTCGAGCTTCGCCGCGGCGCGGGCCTCCTGCTTGAACCGCGTGACCGTCTCGGCGTCCCGCGCCGACTCGGGCGGGAGGATCTTCAGCGCCACCTCGCGGCCGAGCTCCAGGTCGCG
>JAFKFQ010000715.1 GCA_017308215.1 bacterium
CGGGCAGGTCGGGCGGGGCAGCGTCGGGGGTCGTCACGCGGGTGCTCCGGCGGCCGGGGTCGGGAAGAGTCGTCATGGTGGGTGGCCAGGGCCAACGCATCTGATCTGCTACACGCGATCGACCCTCCGCTGGCCTCCCCCGCCGAACATCAAGCTCAGCAGCCGCGGCCGTGAGCGCCGATCCAGTGCTACTCGCTACGGCGGCCGCGGTCTGCTGCAGCGCGGGGTTCGGCCGCGCTGCACTCGATCCGGATACGTGTAGCCGCCGCGCCCGGGTCGCAGGTGACCGGGGGTCAGCCGACGTACACCCCGTCGGCCAGGAGCGTGTCGCCGTACGGGGCGAGTGTCTGGGCGGGGGGCGGCTCCTGGACCCCGACGAGGGACTGGCCGAGGTACACCCGGACCCGGCCGGGACGCCCCTCGCCGCTGCCGACCACCACCTCCGCCCACTGGTCGCCGTCCGCGTCGGTCGTCGCCACCCGCACCCCACCCCGGTCGGCCGCGTCGCCCGCCACGAAGAAGTTCGCCACCGGCGCCGCCTGGGCCCCGCCGACGTCACCCGCCGAGACCCGGGCGCCGCTGAGGATGAACACCCGTGGGGCGCCGCCCGGGCCGCCGCCGAAGACGAGGTCCGCCATCCCGTCCCCGGTCACGTCCCCGGCCGCCACGAACGCCCCGTTGCGGAGGGTCACCGCGTCCGAGCCCGGGAACGCGAAGAAGTCGGGCACCAGCCGGGCGGGGGTGTCCAGCAGCAGCGTCGTACCGGCGAACACGGCCACCCGCGGGCCGCCCAGGAACCCCGCCGTGACCACCAGGTCCTGCCGCCCGTCCCCGTCCACGTCCCCGGCCGCGGCCCGGGCCCCGCCGCGGAAGTTCGGGTCGTCGATCCCGAAGAAGTTGGCCCGCGCCACCGGGCTACCGTCGGCGCCGAGCGAGAAGACGCTCACCCGCGGCCCGCCGCCCCGGTCCGGGGTCACGATCAGCTCGGCCCGGCCGTCGTTGTCGATGTCCGCGGCCGCCACGAACCCGCCCCCGATGAAGTCGCCGCCGAAGGGGTCGAACGGGGCCACCAGGAGCGTGCTGTTGTCCGCCCCGGACACCACCGCCACCCGCAGCGGCACGCCCGGCCCGGTCACCAGGACGGTGTCGGGCGTGTTGTCCCCGTTCACGTCCCCGACCGCCGCCCGGACCGCCCCGGCGGCGAACCCGGCGGCCGCCGGCACGTTCGCGGGGGTGGGGGAATACCCGCCCGCGGCGTCCGGCGTGTACACCCGGGCCGTCCCCCCGGTCGGGCCGGCGACGGCCAGCCGCCGCCCCTCTTCGACCGACCCGATCCGGCGTTCGACGAACCCGACCTCGGGGGCGGCCGACGCCCCCGCGAGCACGATCCGGCCGCCGGGGGCGATCGCGACGGCCTGGACCACGTCCCGCCCGGTGACCGCGGGCGCGCTCCCCCCGGAGAATGAAGGGTCCTGCGTGCCGTCGGCGGGAAGGAACCGCTGGAGCAACGGGTTGTGGCCGTTGTCACCGACGACGACGATCCGGCCGTCCGGCTGGATCGTGACGGCGCGGAAGGCATCGCTCGTCCCGGAGATGACGAAGGTGATCCGCCCGCCGGTGCCAAAGGCCGGGTCCGGGACGCCGGCGGCGGTCAGCCGGACGAGGGCCGGGTCGGGCGCCCCGGCGGCCCCCATCTGCCCGACCGCGATGACCGCCCCGTCGGCCTGGACCGCGACCTCGATGGCGCCGTCGGCCGTGCCGCCGAAGTCCACCGTCGCGACCCCGCCGGTGCCGAACTGCGGGTCGAGCGCCCCCGTCGCCGGTTCCATGAGGGCGACAGCGAAGTCGGAGTTCGGGCCGCCGGTGTCTCCGGCCACGACCAGCCGGCCGTCGGGCCGGACCGCGACCGCCATCACCGCGCCGGCCCCGAACGGGGACGCGACGAACCCGCCAACGCCGAACCCGGGGAGGGGGGTTCCGGCCGGGGTAAGGCCGACGACCCCGGTCGGGCCGGCGAGGTAGATGGCCCCGCCGGCCCCGAGGGCGAGGTCGAGGACCGCCTCCGCCGCCCCGCCGAAGTCGAAGGTCGCCTTCCCGCCGGACCCGAAGCCGGCGTCTAGCACCCCGTCGGGGGCGAACCCGGGGTTGAAGCGGGCGACCGCGAAGTCGTCCCCCGCCCCGACCCGGGCGCGGCCGGCGACCAGGATCTTGCCGTCCGGCTGGACTAGGATCGCCTCGGCGACATCGTCGCCGCCAGCGAAGTCGACGATCTGCCCGCCTGCGCCGAAGGTAAGGTCGGAGATCCCGTCCGGTGTCTGCCGGTTGACGTAGAAGTCGAGCCCGCGCGCGGCGTTAGGGAACGCCCCGGCGAACACGATCCTCCCGTCCGGCTGCACGGCGACGTCGTTGAAGGGGCTATCGGTCAGGGCGTAGACCCCCGTTTGCGAGTACGAGGGGTCGGGGGCGCCGATCACGGCCGGCACGTCGCGGCCTTCCAGCTCCTCCAGCCGCACCCGGACCGCGTCGCCCGGCCCGGGTGGTCGGGCGGTTGAGCGGTGGCCCGAGGGGGTGCGGAGTGTCGTCTGAGTGTCTCGCATGGTCGCTCCCGGCCGGGGTTCGGCTGATCCCCGGTAGCCGATTCTATCTCGTCCCCGGACGACGGCAGGGCCGGACGGTCGGCCCGACGGCCGTAAGACGAGCGCGGTTGCGACTCGAGCGGAGGTGACCGGCGGCTGTGACGACATGGGCTTCCATCGCGGGCACGGCACCCCATGCCCCGGCGGCCGAACAGATAGCTCAGCAGCGGCGGGGCCGACTGAGCTACGGGTCGCAGAAGCGAATCATGCCCCGCCGTCTGCTGCAGCGCCGGGTTCGGCTGGCTCGCGTGCTTCAACCATCTCGAACGGCGGCTCGAATACGTACCGACCGGCCTCAAGGTCCGATGCGTAGAGACTCAGCCACTCGGCAAAACCAGTCGCCACGACTCTAACCGGGCCGGTACCGGTCTCGAACTCGATGACCTGCCCGAAATGCCCACCAGGCGCAGGATCAAGGTCAGCGTAATACCCGTCTCCCGATCCGCAGGTCGTAAGTGGAAGCCAGCGAGGATTCCAGTGTGCTTGCTTGATCGGGCCTTTCGGCTTGGCCTTCCAGTCCGCGAACGCTCCGGACTCAGATACCTCTTGCCACTTTCGCCACTCCTTGATGATGCCCTGGATGCCCAAAAGGTTGCCGCCCGGAAACATCCGGAGTGCCCAGCTGCCATCGTGAATCTTGTATGATTGCTCCATTTCTTCTGGGAGCCGGACGCCGACTGTGTCCTCCAAAAGGTTAATGTGCCGATTCGAGGCCGGTGGCTGGAATTCACCTACCATGTCCGGAGCGTTCAGACGGAACCACGCCTCGATTCTTGTCCAAATTGCTTTCACAGACAAGCGCCCTCCGGTGGCCGAACATAAAGATCAGCAGCCGCGGCCGCTGAAGCTGCACCAATGCTACATGCTGTCGAGGCCGCGGTCTGCTGCAGCGCCGGGTTCGGCCCGAGCCAAGCATCCCGACCGCATGGGTCAGGAGAACTCAAAGCGTGGGCTGAAACATCCTAACGCGACACCACCGCGATCTGGCATGCGCTCGACCTGACTGGTAAGCCGTCGCAGCCGTCGTGCGTAGTTGGGCATCCGTGTCTGGAATTCGGCCCACCCGGCGAACCGCACCTTGGCCGGTTCCCGCCGGTTGGCCAGGGCCGATAAGAGAGACGACCAAAGTGCGTCGTGGTCGGCCGCAATCGAGAAATGCCGACCCACCTCGCGCTGGAATAGCTCGCGAGACGTTACTTCCCCGAGGTCCACCACGATTTCACGCACACCAACCTCTCCGTCGCCGAACATCGAGCTCACCTGCGCCGGCCGCGCGGTGCGCTGTGGTCATGGGAAGCGTATCAACGGCCGGCGTCAGGTGCAGCGTAGGGTTCGGCCTGATTACGTATGGACTACGTGGCTACAGATTCCGACAAGGCTACCAGCCGCAGTGACGGCCAGAGCGAGACGAGGGAACACGCACCCGGAGTTCTTGAGCTCGTCGTCGAGCGGGTTATCCCCGATCATGACAAAGGCGGCACCGTGTAGCAGTTCGTTCTCGTTGAACCACTTTATCAGCTTCCGCCAAGGCTTGAGGTACTCGTCCTTCTCCTGCCCCTCGTAGCAGCTACAGTCATGGAGTACGT
>JAFKFQ010000716.1 GCA_017308215.1 bacterium
AGGGACGCGGGCCACCGACATCGATGAAGCGGCCCCAATCGATCCCCCGATCCGCTGCCATCGCGCGAAAGCCCGTCACGCTGGAGTTGGGAACAGGTTCCGCAGGTTCCGCAAACCGGCCGGAACGCCAGAGCCCGCATGACCTTGGGCGGCGCCGCCCGGGAGGGGCAGGTTCCGCAAAGGTTCCGCAAGGTTCCGCACTCAGGCCACGAACTCGACCGTGTCCCCGTCCTCCGTCACGGTCACCCCGCCCCCGGCGGGCGACGCCGACGGGGCGGCCCCGGGGGTGGGCTCCAGCCGGTACTTCTTCATCTTCGAGTGCCCGTCCTCACCTGCCGCCCGGATCCGGTAGCCCGCGTACACCCGGTCCCGCGCCGCCGCCAGGGCCGAGCCGAACCGCGTCCGCATCCCCCGCCCGGAGTACCGCCCCGTCCCGCCGGCGACGTCGGGCGCCGCCCCGAGCAACTCCGACCCGGCCGCCAGGTCGTACAGATCACCGAGCGGCACCGGGGCGTCCGCGTACCGGGCCCACCAGAGCGTTGCGAACTCCCGCCACTCGCCCTCGGCGTCCACCGCCGTCCGCCGGTAGTCGTCCAGGTTCGTGAGGAACCCCGGGATCCCGGCCACGTCCAGGATCCCGCCCATCACCTCGGCCCACGCCTCGAACATGCCGAGGGACTTCCGCCCCTTCGGCCGCCCGGCGGCGAGCCAGGCGCGGACGAGGGTGAGGGCGGCGGCGGCCAGCCGGGGCCGGTTGTCGACCGCCCACCGCGGGAGCTTCCGCTTGAACGCCCGCCCCTCGTACGGCCGCTCGGTGTCCGGCAGGAGCCGGCCGGGGACGGTCCGGCGGACCATCTCCCGGCTCATCCGGACGTTGTTCCCGGTCGCCGCCCACAGGCACTTGACCGGGACCGTCTGCGTCCGACTGACCCCGAGCACCCGCTGCCGGATCCGGACGGCCGTCAGGCAGGACGCGAGCGGCCCGGAGTCGAGCTTCCGGTTGATGTTGTCGATGAACACCATCCCCGGGTGCTCGACCAGCGCCGCGAACAGGGTCTTCCGCCACTCCTCGACCCCCTCGACCTCCTGGAGCGGGTCGACCACCCGGCCGAACGCCGGGACGGCGATCGTCTGGAGGAGCAGGGTCTTGCCGGTGCCCTCGGTCGGGGCCTCGAACAGCCGCAGCGGCGTCGGGCCGTCGATCAGCTCGCGGGCGAACGGCTCGACCATGACGCACAGGGCCGACGCCCGGCTCGCCGGGTCGGCGAACGGGAACTCCTCGATCGGCTCGTTCAGGAGTGTGACCGCCGCCGCGACCTCGGCCGGGGTGGGGCGGTCGGGGACGGGGAGGAACGCCAGCCCGGGGTCGGGCTCGAACAGGTAGCCGGACGGGGCGTGGTAGCCGGGCTCGGACAGGAGCGACCCGTCGGCGGTGAAGACCGGGGCGGTGCAGACCCCGGCGAGGTACGGCACCCCGGGCCAGGCCGGCATCGACAGCAGGGCCGCCACCGCCGCGGGCGAGGGCAGGTCGGCGTGCCACTCCTCGCCGTTCTTGCCGCGGGTGACGTGGAACCAGTCGGCGGCGTGGGACAGGGTGAGGCGCACCGCGTCCTCGGACAGCGGCTCGATGACGGTCCCCTGGACGGGGTCGGGCCGGACACGGACCATGCACCCGCCGCGGTCGAAGACGACGGGCGGGTGGTTGTGGGCCGCCAGGGCCTGCCCGGCGTCGGCCACCAGGTCGCGGAGCTGCCGCTCGTTGTTGACGATCCGCGGCCGCCCGGCCGCGGCGGCGCCCTCGGCGGTGTCCGCCGGGTCGGCCGGCGGCGGGACGGCACCCGGCGGCGTGTACCCCGGGCGGTCGGCGTACAGGAGTTTCCCCCGCTCCCCGCCCTTCGCCACGGCGTCGTCCCACTTGTGCCGCAGCTCCTTCTCCGACCACATCGGCTGACAGGCCCGGTTGAACTCCTGGAGGAGCGGGTAGCCGTCGGGCTCGTCGATCACGAAGTCGGCCCAGATGACCCGCGCCGCCCAGAACGTGCGGTCGTGGCCGCCGTCGCCGCTGACGGCGCCGGGCGACGCCGTCAGGTAGGCGCGGCACCGGGCCACGCGGTTGTCGCCGGCGCCGACCCGGGGCCCCCCGCTGCTCGGGCTCGGCCGCGCCGCGGCGGGCGGCCGGTGCGGCGGTTCGGGCGGGGGGTACGCGGCGATGACGGCGTCGATGAGCGCGACGGGGACGATTCTCAACACGGCGGGAGCTCCAGGATGCGGGCCATGCGGTGCGGGCGGGACGGTCGGTTCTCGCCCTTCCTCGCGTAGGTGCCGGGGATCTTGCACAGGCGACTGGGGTTGGCGACCTTTACGTCGATCTTGACCTTGCCGGTGCCGTGGCGCCGGGCGAGGGCGTCGAGCAACGCCTTGACCTTCCCGCCGTCGTCCGCGGGCAGGCCGATGCGGAACCAGGCGTGGTAGCCGTTGCCGGAGTCCACCACCATCGGCGGGGGGAACCCGCGGGTGACGAGGTCGTCCTTGACGCCGGCGATGACCGCCCGGGCGGCCGCCTTCTCCTCGTCGGTGGCCGAGATCTCGGCGGGACGGCGGATCGGGTCGGCGTCCACGAAGAAGAAGTTCCGGGCGAACACGTCCTCGTCGGTGGCGCCGCCGATCTTCGCCTTGAACGCGTGGTCCGCGAGCGCGAGGAAGTCCGGCTTGATCGGGCTCACCGAGATGTAGATGCCCGCCGGCTGGGCCGCCTCCGGCAGCGACAGGTACGGCCGGACCGCGTCCCACAGCCGGACCGGCTGGAGCAGGTCGAAGAACCCGACGAGGGTCCGGGGCGGGTACTTCGAGTTGTCGCTGGGGAGGTCGAGGACGCGCACGTCGTGGACGAGCACGTCCCGCCCCTCGTGCGAGTAGCGGTCCACCCCGGCCGCGAGGACCGAGACGAAGTCGTGGAAGTGCTTGAGGTTCTCGGCCAGCGGGCCGGGTGGCTTGTCGCTCATTCATCCTCCTCGTCGGTGTCGGGCCGGTGCGTACCGCGGACGGGCCCGCCCACGGGGGCAGGTTCCGGCGGTGCGGCCGTGATGGTGTCAGTGGTGTGTCAGTCGGCTACGCGGCGGCGGGCTCCGGCGGCTGGGACACGCGCTCGACCCGGAAGCTGCCCGGGCCGAACTCGCGTGACAAGAATCCGAGGAACAGCCGGTTGAAGTCGCGCCCCACGGCGGTGGACGCGTCGATCACCACCGTCCGCAGCTTGGCGTCGAAGACGTGGCCGGCGTCGAGTCGGGCCTGGGCCTCGCCGTGGAGCGCCTCGACGGCGAGGATCGACAGCACGAGCGTGGCCTCCGCCTCCTCCGGCGGGACGTCGTCGGCCAGGCGGAAGCGGTACACGTCACTCGGCATGGTCACTCTCCTCGGGCGATGCCACGGAACCCGGTCGGGCGGCCGCATCGCGGCCGCCTCATGTCCGGTAACTACCCCGACCGCGGGCGACGTGTCCGGCCGATGCGCGGATTCCGCCCGCCGTCGTCGTCCGGCGCGAGCCCGGCCGCCGTGAAGTACTCGCGCATCTCGGCCAGGCGGCCGTACACCACCCGCCGGGTCAGCCCGAGCTTCCGGGCGGCGGACGCGACCGTTCCGCCGGCCACCGCCTTCGCCGTCCGCCGCAGCCGCGGCGGGAGTGCGGCCACCACCGCCGCCACGTCCAGCGCCCGGGCGGCCCCTTCCTCGCGGGCGGGCCAGGACTGCGGGTCGGGGGCGTCCCCCTCCCCGAGCAGTACTGCGGTCGCCAGCGGGTCCGTGACCCGCCGCACCCGCCGGCGGCGGATCACCGTCGCGGCGGCGCGGGCGACGAGCATCCGCACGAACACCTCGCGGGCGGAGCGCGCCGCGTCGTACCGGCCGAGCCGGGGCCAGACGTGGGCGGCCAGGTCCTGTTCCACGTCGTCCCGGTCGGCCGGCCGGAGCCAGCACCGGGCGACGACCTGCCGGGCCTTGGCGCGGATCCGGTCGAGGTTGAGGCCGCGGCCGTCATCGGCGATCTCGACGATGATGTGACCGCCCTCGTGGAAAGCGGACAGCCGGATCACCCCCTTCTCGGGCTTGCCGGCGGCGCGGCGCTCCTCCGGGGTCTCGAGCCCGTGGTCGGCCGAGTTCCTGACCATGTGGGTCAGCGGGTCCTTGATCAGGTCGAGGA
>JAFKFQ010000280.1 GCA_017308215.1 bacterium
TTCGGCCAGCGGTGGCAGGTGGAGTCCGCGTTCTCCCGGCACAAGCGGCGGCTTGGCCGCGCCCTCGGGGCCAAGTCCGACGCGACTCGTGCGAACGAGTGCCGGCTCCGGGTGCTAACTCATAACCTCATGCTCCTTGCGGCCACCGGGTAAGGTTTCAACAGAGCAACGCGAGGAAACAACGAGTTGGGAATGACGAACGGCTTGCTGGCCAAGCCTCCTGTTGCCCAGGAGCCGCCGACGTTGGCGGTCCGCATCGCGGAACTCAGGGCCACGAGTGACGTGGAGGGGGTAGCCCGGCTCTTGCTGGAGCAGGGGGGCACGAAGGACGAGCGGCGCGACTTGCGGTTGCGCCCCGACGAAGCCAGGCGCTGAAGCGGCTAAAGAAGGAGCGTCGGGCGAGTAAGCCCTACAAGGACGCCGAAAGCTACCTCGGCCAGCTCCGGGGCGAGGGGAACATCTACCGGGTCGCGTATCTGGTGTCCCGGTCCGAGGGCGCATATCGAGACTTGGTCGCCGGCGAGAACTTGCCCGTTGGGGTGGTTCGCTACGAGTTGACCGAGGTGGAAGTCGCTGCCGTCTGTCGCCGGGCCGAGCTCGGGTTCGACCAGCGCGAGCTTCCCATCGGGTGGAAGCTGTTGCGGCGCGGTCACTACCAGAGCACCGACGGCCTTTGGACCATCCGGAACTGGGGTTCAACGAGTGGTGGGTGTACCTCGATGGCGAGCCCGTAGGCGGCTGGAGGTTTCGCTCCTACTGGCCCTACGGGGAGAAGTACGTCCCCTTCGGCAGCGCCTGGGAAGCGAAGCTCTACGCCGAGGAGTACGAGCCTGGCTAAGAGGACGACGAAGACAACTAGCCGGCGCCGGCATCGACGATGAGCAGGAAGGTGCCCCCTCTCTCCTGCTCATCTGACACCCAAACACCTCCGCGACTCCACCCTCAAGGACGAAAACTTACCACATGCCCGAAGTTCCGACCCTGGCCGTCGCCGGCCCCGAGGGTCGCTTGACGGACGCGGCCATCACCGCCTTGGCCCGCCTCCTGCTGATGACCGAACTGCCCTGCGAGACCGCCCGCCCCGACTACACCGCCCAGCCCATCGCCCACGTTGGAGACCGCGCGTGCTACGAGCCGCCGTCTACATCCGCATGAGCACCGACGACCAGACCGACTCACCTGAGCGACAGCGGTCGCAGATTCAACCGCATTGCGACCGCAATGGCTACCGGGTGGTCAACCCGACCAAGTACAACGACCTCGGACAGCGTGGCTGGCACGACGACCGTCCCGGCTTCCAGATGCTGTTGAAGGATGCCCTCGCCGGCCACTTCGACATCATCGTCGTGGACGAGATGTCACGGCTCAGCCGCCAGACGCCGATGGAGTTCATCGTCAAGGTCGCCTACCCGCTTCAGCAGGCGGGCGTGGTTGTGGAGAGCGTGGCCGAAGGGCGTCAGAACTGGGACGAGCTCGTTGGTATGATTCTGTTGGCGGTCCGACAGGATAAGGCGAGCCAGGAGTCTGTAACGCTTGGCCGGCGGACCACGACAGGGATGCTCAAGAAGGCGAAGGACGGCAAGCTCTTCGTTGGCCGCGCCGCCTACGGATACAGGTACAAGAAGGCTGATGGCCAACGTGTAGGCCTGGAGCCTGACCCCGACGCTCCCGAGAAAGCCGATGTCGTCCGCCGCATCTTCGACGGCTACGCCAACCGCGACCTCAGCCTATTGGCGTTGGTCGCGGAGTTGAACGCACTCGGCGTGCCGTCCCCGCGCGGTCGCCAGCAGTGGGGCAAGAACACCGTTCATAACGTCCTCACCAACCACGTCTACGCGGGTTCTTACGTCTGGGGGAAGGTGAAGCAGGGGAAGTTCTTCAGGTCGGACGGCGGGGAGATTCGCCCGACGAAGAAGCAGGCCAACAAGTCGGAGCGCACCTCGTCCGAGACGTGGCTCATCATCCCCGGTCAGCATGAAGCACTAGTTTCCCCTGAGCTCTTCGACAAGGTCCAACAGCGGTTGAGCACTAACCGCACCCGCACGTCCCCGAGTCGCAAGAAGGCCAGCTACCCGTTCTCCCAGCTGCTCCGCTGCTCCCACTGCGACATGCCGATGTACGGCACGACGGAGATGAGTGGGGGAGTCAACCGCCCCATTTACCGCTGCGGGAGTTACTCCAACCAGGGCACGTGCGGCCCGCGGAAGGTCAACGAGAAGGTCATCATCGAGCAGATTGCGCAGGTTCTTCAGTCGCGCTTGCTCGACACAGTGGAACGCGAACGACTGGAGGCAGAAGTCCGGCGGCAGGCCGAGCAGCGCAGTGGTCCGGACGAGCAGACGGTGAAGGGGTGGCGGGGGAGGGTGGCCAAGCTGGACGCGAGCATCGCCAAGGCGTCGGACAACCTCCTGCTCATGGACGCCGAGTTCATCCCCGCCGCACAGGCGAAGCTTCGGCAGTTGAAGCAGGAGCGGACCGGGGCCCAGGAGGAGCTCGACCGGGCCACTCGTCAGTCCCCGGTGGGGTCGGTCGCCCACGTCGTCGGCAAGGTCGAGCAGGTGGTGGAGGTGATGAAGGCGGGCGACCCGGCTCTCGTCCGCGCGTTGGTGCGCGAGACCGTCGAGCGGATTGACCTGCGCTTCGACGCGGTGAAGAAGGCGAAGCTCACCCGCTACCCGCTGGCGGGCAGGGTGGTCCATCTGAGGGCATCAGCATCTGAAGACTCGTCCCGTTCCGAAGCCGCAACGACAACCTGACGTGGTCCGACAACTGACGCGTCCGCCGGGCCGGTAGCGCTTCCGGGCCGGGATGTCGTAGAATGCCTCCGCGGCGGCCGCTCGGCCGCCCCGGACCGGAAAGGGCGGTCGTGGGACAGCAGGTTTACCAGCACACCCTCGGCAACGGCCTGGTGCTGCTCGCCGAGCGGATGGAGCATGTTCGCTCCGCTGCGATCAACTTTCTCGTCCCGGCCGGTGCCGCCTACGACCCACCCGGTCGCCTCGGCGCGGCCACCGTCCTCGCCGACCTGATGACCCGCGGGGCTGGCACCCGCGACAGCCGCCAGCTCGCCCTCGCCCTCGACAACCTCGGCGTGGACCGCGACGAGAGCGTCGGCGCCGTGAACATGCGGTTCTGGGGTTCGACCCTCGCCCGCAACGTCCCGCCCGCACTCGACCTGTTCGCCGACGTCCTCCGCCGCCCGCACCTGCCCGAGGACGAGCTCGAACCCGTCCAGGCGCTGGCGCTTCAAGACATCCAAAGCCTCGAAGACTCGCCGCAGCAAAAGGTGATGGTCGAGCTGCGCCGGCGCTACTACCCACCGCCGCTCAACCAGGATCGCCGCGGCGTCGCCGAGCACATCGAGGCGCTCGCCATCGACGACGTGCGCGGGCAATACCAGCGGCTGTTCCGCCCGAACGGGACGATCCTGTCGGTTGCCGGTAACGTCGAGTGGGAGCCGCTGAAGGCCCAGGTCGAGCGGCTGTTCGGCGACTGGCCGGTCGGCGCCGACCTCGGCGTGTCGCCCGAACCGCACGCCGCGAAGTCCGAGCACCTGCACAAGGACACGCAGCAGACGCAGATCGCGCTCGCCTACCCGGCGGCGGCGATCGGCAGCCCGGACTACTACCCGGCGCGGGCGGCGGCGTCGGTCCTGTCCGGCGGGATGGGGTCACGGCTGTTCACCGAGGTCCGCGAGAAGCGCGGGCTGTGCTACTCCGTGTCGGCGTGGCACGAGACGTTCAAGGACCGCGGCTCGATGCTCGCCTACGCCGGTACCCGCGCCGAGCGCGCTCAGGAGACGCTCGACGTGACGGTCGGCGAGCTGCGCCGCCTGCGCGAGGGCGTGACCGACGACGAGATCGACCGGGTGAAGGCCGGACTCAAGTCGTCGCTCATCATGCAGGAGGAATCGACCTCCGCCCGCGCCGGCGCGATCGCCACCGACTGGTACTACCTCGGCCGCGTTCGGTCGTTCGACGAAGTGCAAGCGGCGATCGACGCGCTCACCCCGGCGGCCGTGCTCGGGTACCTGGACCGCTACCCGGTCCGCGGGCTGACGCTCGTGACGCTCGGCCCCGCCCCCCTGACCATGCCGGAGTGAGCAGACGTGCGGAACGCGGAGCGTGGAATGCGGACCGAAGAGACAGAACAACCGCCGCCTTCCGGCGAGCCCGTCGGCGCGGGGCCGGACTCCGCACTCCACACCCCCCACGCCGCACTTCCCACGGAGCCGGCCACGTCCTTCAAGTGGGTGATTGTCGCCGGCGTCGTCGTCTGGGGGCTCGGCGCGGCGATCATCGTCTGGTCCCGCTTCATCAGCCAGTGACAAGGAACCCGACCGTGCCGTTCCACTCGCACACCCTGCCGAACGGGCTGACGCTGATCGGCGAGCCGAGCCCGGCCGCCCGGTCGGCGGCCGTCGGGTTCTTCGTCCGCACCGGCAGCCGGGACGAGCGGCCCGAGGAGTCGGGCGTGTCGCACTTCCTCGAGCACATGATGTTCAAGGGCACGCCGCGGCGGACGGCGCTGGACGTGAACCTCGACTTCGACCGCATCGGGGCGAGCTACAACGCCTACACGAGCGAGGAGAACACGGTCTACTACGCCGCCGTGCTCCCCGAGTACCTGCCGAAGGCGGTGGACATCCTCGCCGACATCCTCCGCCCGAGCCTCCGCACCGACGACTTCGACACCGAGAAGCAGGTGATCCTCGAGGAGATCGGGATGTACGACGACCAGCCCGGGTGGGCGGCGTCGGACCACGCCCGCAAACTCTTCTACGGCGCGCACCCGCTCGGCAACAGCGTCCTCGGCTCGAAGGAGAGCGTGTCGGCGCTCACCCGCGACGGGATGCACGCCTACTTCGGCCGCCGTTACTCGCCGACCAACATCGTCGTCTCGGCCGCCGGGCACTACGACTGGGACCGCCTCGTGCGGCTGGTGACCGAGGCGTGCGGCCACTGGGAGCGCGGCGAGGCGGGCCGCGGCAGCCGGACCGAGTGGGCGGGGCAGGGCGGGCTCCACGTCCTCACCCGCGACAAGGCAAAGGTGCAGCAGGAGTACGTGATGTTCCTCGCCGGCGGCCCGCCCGCCGACTCCCGACTCCGCTACGCCGCCGACACGCTCGCGCTCGCCCTCGGCGACGACTCCGGCAGCCGCCTCTACTGGGCGCTCGTGGACCCGGGACTCGCGGACTCGGCCGACAGTAGCTACTACGAGAACGACGGCGCCGGGTGCGCCTACACGTCGTTCAGCTGCGAGCCGGAGCGGGCGGAGGGGAATCTGGCGATCGTCCGCAAGGTGCTCGCCGAGGTCCAGCGAGACGGCATCACGGCGGACGAGCTCCAGACCGCCAAGAGCAAGATCGCCAGCCGGGTCGTCCGCGGGAGTGAGCGGCCGATGGGCCGGATGCAGGCCATCGCCGCGGCGTGGGCCTACACCGGCGAGTACCGCGACGTGGACACGGAACTGGCCAACTTCGAGGCCGTCTCGCTCGCCGAGGTCCGCGCGTACCTCGACCGCTACCCGATCGACCGCAGCACGGTCGTCGCCTTCGGCCCGCTCGAATCCCTGGCCGGCGTGGCCGGCAAGCCCGCCTGACCCCGCGAACCACACCCATGTCCTTCGACCCCGCCCGGCTCCCCGAATACCTCGCCGCCGCCGTCGCCGCCGCCCGCACGGGCGCGGCGATTCTGGAGTCGTGGCGGGGGCGGTTCATCGTCCGGGAGAAGGGCCGCGCCGACCTCGTATCCGAGGCCGACCAGGCGTCGCAGGACGCGGTGAAGGCGGAACTCCTCGGCCGGTTCCCCGAGCACCAGTTCGTCGGCGAGGAGGAGTCGTTCGGGAAGACCATCGAGGCGACCCGCCCGGCGCCGGGCGGCCCGCCGGCGTGGGTCGTGGACCCGCTCGACGGCACCGCCAACTACGTCCACGACGTGCCGGCCTACTGCGTGTCGATCGCGCTGGTGGCGGGCGGGAAGCCGGTCGTCGGCGTGATCTACGACCCGCGCCTCGACGAGATGTTCGCCGCGGCCGCCGGGCTCGGGGCGACGCTGAACGGCAAGCCGGTGCGCGTCAGCACGGTCCCGACGGTCCGCGACGGGATGATCGCCACCGGCTTCCCGTCGAACTACGAGCGGCAGTTGCGGAACCTGGAGGTGTGGAAGGCGGTGAGCTCCGAGGCCCAGTCGCTGCGGCGGAACGGCTCGACGGCGCTGGCGCTCGCCTACGTGGCCTGCGGCCGGTTCGACGGGTACTGGGCGTTCGACAACTGGGCGTGGGACGTGGCCGCGGGGTTCGTGCTGGTGGCCGAGGCGGGCGGCACGGCGACCACGCTCGACGGCGGCCCGTCCGACCCATTCCGCCACGACTGCCTCGTCACCAACGGCCTCGTCCACGCCGAACTCGGCGGCCTCATCCACGCCCGGCCGCGCGGTCCCGCAGCTGGCTGACGACCGCCGCCCCGATGAGGTCGAGCGGCAGCACCTCGCACGCCGCCCGCCGCTCCACCGCCGCCTTCGGCATCCCGTACACGACGCAACTCGCCTCGTTCTGCGCGATCGTGTACCAACCCGACTGCCGCAGCTTCAACATCCCTTCCGCGCCGTCCGTCCCCATCCCCGTGAGGATCACCGCGACGCCCGGCCGCGGGGCGCGGGCGGCGAGGCTGGAGAACAGCACGTCCGCCGACGGCCGGTACGGGGCCGACTTCGGCGTCGGAGTGTAGCGGAGCCGGCAGTCGGGGGCGAGTTCGAGATGGTCTTCGGTCGCCGCGAGGTAGACCACGCCGGGCCGCGGGACGTCGCCGCTGCGGGCGATGCCGACCGGCAGCCGGCAGCGCGGCCGGAGGGCGTCGGCGAGTGCCGGCGCGTACTCGGCCGCGATGTGCTGCGCGACCAGCACCGCGGCCGTGAAGTTCGCGGGGAGCGCCGCCAGTACCGCCCCGAGCGCGTCCGGCCCGCCGGTGGACACGCCGATCGCCACGAACCGCGGCAGGTCCACGGACGGGGCTCTCGTGGCCGGGACGGGGAAGAACCCCGAACCGGTATGCCCCTTGAGTGCGGCGTCGAGCTTGGCCAGCCGCGCGACCAGCGGCCCGGCGTTCGTCGGCTCGCCGCCGGGGCCGAGCGTCGGCGTCTCGACCGCGTCGAGCGCCCCCGCGCCCATCGCCTTGTACACGAGCTCGAAGTGCCCGGGGACCGTGGCCGTGACGACGAGGATCGGGCACGGCGACTGCCGCATGATGCGCCGCGTCGCCTCGGCGCCGTCGAGCCGCGGCATCACGAGGTCCATCAGGACCGCCTGCGGCTTGTCGGCGGCGGCCTTCGCCACCGCGTCCTCGCCGTCCGCCGCCTCCCACGCCACCGAATAGCCGGGGAGCGACAGCACCACCCGGCGGAGAACCTCGCGGGCGAGCGCAAGGTCGTTGACGATCGCAATCCGCATGGGAAGGAAGGGTGTGGGTGCCGGACGGGTTTATTTTACCACCCGCTCCGCGGCCGTGGACAAGCCACGGCCGCGGAGCGGGTCAGTTTTCATCGGCCTGTGGTGGTATTACCCGTCGATGTATTCGGCCGCCGCCAGCGTGTTGACGAGCAGCATCGTGATGGTCATCGGACCGACGCCGCCGGGGACCGGGGAGAGGGCCGACGCCACTTCGGCCACGCCCTCGTGGACGTCGCCGACCAACTTGCCGTTCACCGAGTTCGTCCCGACGTCCACGACCACGGCACCCGGGCGAACCATTTCCGGCGTGACGACCCGCGGCACGCCGGCGGCGGCGACGAGAATGTCGGCCCGGTGGCAGACGGCAGCGAGATCGGCCGTCCGGGTGTGCGCGATCGTGACGGTCGCGTCGCCGCCGGCCGGGTTCGCGGCCGTCCGCTTCTGCGCGAGCATGAGCGCCAGCGGCTTGCCGACGATGTTGCTCCGGCCGACGATCACGACCTCGCGCCCCGCCGGGTCGATGCCGTTCCGCGTGAGGAGCTGGAAGACACCGTGCGGCGTGCACGGGTAGTAGCGCGGGTGCCCGACGGCGAGCAGGCCGACGTTCTCGGGGTGGAAGCAATCCACATCCTTCGCCGGTGTGACAGCCCGCAGGACCGCGTCTTCGTTGATGTGCTTCGGCAGAGGAAGTTGAACGAGGATGCCGTGAACCGCCGGGTCGGCGTTCAGTCGGGCGACAAGGTCGAGGAGCTGGGCCTGCGTGGTGTCGGCGGGGAGGTTGTGAACCCACGTGGCGAGGCCGGCGTCCTGACAGGCCTTGTGCTTGTTGCGGACGTAGACGTGGCTGGCCGGGTTGTCGCCGACGATGACCGCGGCGAGCCCCGGCGGCCGCTTCCCCGCTGCGACGCGGGCGGCCACCTTCGCCGCGACCTCCGCCCGCATCGTCTGGCCGAGCGCCTTGCCGTCGAGTCGGGTCGCAGTCATGCGGGTTGATCCAGGAGGTCCACGAGCTTCGGCAGGATTTGCCCGGACGGGCCGTACAGACCGATATCGGCCAGATCGCTGGCTTCGGTGCGGGTCATGTTCACTTCGATCACGATTGCCGGCCGCCGGACGTGGTCCCAACTGGCCTGCCGCTTGGCGAGTGGGATCAGCGACGCGGCCGGGTGAACAACGGCCGACGTGCCGACGACGAGCATGACGCTACACTTCGCCGCCGAAGTCACGGCCGCCGTCCACACGTCATCGGGGAGCGACTCGTGAAACCACACAATGTCCGGCCGCAGCATCGCTCCACAGTGGCAGTGCGGCAGTTCGGGGAGTGCGTCGAGCCCGCGGTCCGCCACTTCGCCGCAGCCGGTGCAGCGGGTGCGGTACAGGCTGCCGTGAATCTCGTACAGGTTCTTCGTCCCGGCGACGCGGTGGAGCCCGTCCACGTTCTGTGTCACGACCGCGAAACGGTCGTCCCAGCGGGCCTCCAGGCGCGTCAGCGCGTGGTGGCCGGGGTTCGGCTGCACCGTGCGGACGTTGGCGCGGCGGGCGTTGTAGAAGTTCCAGACCAGCCGCGGGTCGCGCTCGAAGCCGAACGGGCTCGCCACGTCCTCGATGCGGTGCCCTTCCCACAGCCCGTCGGACGCGCGGAAGGTCGGTACGCCGCTCTCCGCCGAGATGCCCGCGCCGGTCAGCACGCACACCCGCGCCGCCGAGCGGAGGGCGTCCGCGGCGCGGGCCAGTTCGCGGTCGAGTTCGTCGGACATCGGGCGTCCTCCTAAGCCGTCACGACCGCCCCGGCCTCGTCGCACAGTCTCTTCGTCTCGGCCTCGGTCGGCGCCTCGGCGATCACGCGCACGACCGGCTCCGTGTTGCTCCCCCGGACGTGGAGCCACCAGTCGGGGCCGTCGAGGCGGAGGCCGTCTTCGCGGTTCACCCGGGCGTCCGGCCAGCGGCGCTGGATGGCGTCAAACGCCCCGGCCAGCTTCGCCCGCGGCACCTCGAACTTGGTCTTGAGCATCGCGTACCGCGGCAGCCCGGCCACGAGCTCGGAGAAAGGCTTCCGCGTCTCGGCCATCAGGCTCAGGATGAACGCCATGCCGACGAACGGGTCGCGGACCCAGCCGACGCGCGGGTCGATGACCCCGCCGTTCCCCTCGCCGCCGATCACGGCCCCTTCGGCCCGCATCCGGCCGACGACGTTCGCCTCGCCGACCGCCGACCGGACGCACACGCACCCGGCCGCCCGCGCGATGTCGTCGGCCATCCGCGACGTGCTCATGTTGATGACAACCGGACCGGCTTCCTGGTTCAGCCGGTACTGCACGGCCAGCGCCAGCGTCGCCTCCTCGCTGACGCAGACGCCGTTCTCGTCGATCAGGGCGAGCCGGTCGGCGTCGGGGTCGAGGACGAACCCGACGGCACACCCGTGCTGCTTCACCCACGGCGCCACGTCAACGAGGTGAGCGGGGGTCGGCTCCGGCTCGTGGACGAAGCGACCGGTCGGCTCACACTCGTGCTGCACCACCTCGCAGCCGAGGTCGGACAGGAGTTGCGAGCCGAGCGGCCCGCCGGCGCCGGCGTTGGCGTCGAGAAACACGCGGAACCCCGCCGACGCGACCTTCGCCACGCTCACGAGATCGAGGACGGCGCGGGCGTGCTCGCCGAGCACGTCGGGCGGGACGCGCGTGGTACCGATGCCGTCCCACCCGGCCCGCGGGAAGTCGCCGGATTCGTAGCGCCCGCGAACCTCAGCGCCCTTGTCCGCGGGGAGAACGGCACCGTCGGCACCGAACATTTTCAGCCCGTTCCACGGCGCCGGGTTGTGGCTGGCGGTGATCTGGATCGCCCCCGCGGCGCCGAGCGCCCGCACCGCGAACCCGCACGTCGGCGTCGGCGTGATGCCGATGTCCTCGACCGCGCACCCCGCGCCGAGCAGCCCGGAGATGACCGCGTGCCGCAGCATCTCCCCGCTCGGCCGCCCGTCCCGGCTGACGAGAACGGTCTTCGGCCCGACCGACCCGCCGTAGGCGGCGGCGAAGCGAGCCGTGGCCTCGGCCGTCAGGCCGCCGCCGACGATCCCGCGGATGCCGGAAACGGACACGATCAGCTCGTCGGACATGGGCACGCCTCAATCGGTTCAGCACAGCAATTTCTACGGACGCCGGCCCGCCGCTCCACCCCTGCCTACAACACGGTCACCCCTCCCAACAACCCCACGAGGTTTCCAATGCGGCCCGTTCTCGCGCTCGTGTTGCTCGTCGCCGCCGCCGGCTCTGCCCCCGCGGCCGAGTTAGCCGACCGGCTCGCCCCGCTGCTGAAGGCGCACCGCGGCCGCGTCGCCGTGGCGGTGAAGCACCTCAAGACCGGTGTCGAGTTCTACCACGAGGCCGACACGCCGATGCCGACGGCGAGCCTCATCAAGTTCCCGGTCCTGGTCGAGGCGTACTGGCAGCGCGAGGAGAAGAAGGTCGCGTTCGACAAGGTACTCACGCTGAAGAAGGAGCACCGCGTCCCCGGGAGCGGCGTGCTCACGTCGCACTTCTCCGACGGCGCCACGTTCCCGCTCCGCGACGCCGTCCGGCTGATGATCTCCCATTCCGACAACACCGCGACGAACCTCGTCCTCACCGAGACGGGCATCCGCCCGGTGAACGAGCGGATGGCAATGCTCGGGCTGACCGAGACGCGGATCAACGCCCAGGTGTTCCGCGGCAGCACGACGAGCGTGGACCCGGACCGGACGAAGAAGTACGGCCTCGGCTCGACCACCGCCCGCGAGATGGTGAAGCTGCTGGAGATGCTCCAGCAGGACAAGCTGATCTCGCCCGAGGCGTGCCGCGAGATGATCGCCCACCTCGTCGCCTGCACCGACAACGAGATGTTCAAGCGATACCTGCCGCCGACCGTGCGGCTCGCGCACAAGACCGGGGCGGTGAACGCCTCGCGCACCGAGGCGGGGCTGATGATGCTCCCGTCCGGCCCGGTGGCGCTGTGCGTGCTCACGAACGAGAACGCCGACCAGCGCTGGGTGGTCGACAACGCGGCGCAGGTGCTGCTGGCGAACGTCGCCAAGGCGGTCCACGACCACTTCACGCCGCCGGCCGCGCCGCCCGCGAAGGACGGTGGCCGGCCGTAACCGGCCGTGGTATCTTCCCCTCCACACCGCCCGGGCCGCCGGCCCGGGTCGTCCCCGCCACCCCCCTTCAGGATCGCTCTCCCATGCCGAGCAAGGAACTCCGGGTCGGGATGATCGGCTACGGCTTCATGGGCCGCGCCCACTCGAACGCCTACAAGCAGGTCGGCCAGTTCTTCCCGTCGAACCACCGCGTCGTGCTCAAGGCCGCGTGCGCCCGGGACGCCGGCAAGGCGAAGGCGTTCGCCGACCAGTGGGGCTACGAGTCGGTCGAGACCGACTGGCGGAAGCTCCTCGACCGGAAGGACATCGACGTCGTCGACATCTGCACGCCGAACAACCTGCACAAGGAGATCGCCATCGCCGCGGCCGCAGCCGGGAAGATGATCCTGTGCGAGAAACCGCTGGCGATGAACACCGCCGAGGGGCGGGAGATGGTGGTGGCGGTGGAAAAGGCCAAGGTCGCCAACATGGTGTGGTACAACTACCGCCGCATCCCCGCCGTCACTCTCGCCAAGAAGCTGATCGAGGAAGGCCGCCTCGGCAAGATCTTCCACTACCGCGCCAAGTTCCTCCAGGACTGGACGATCAACGCCGACCTGCCGCAGGGCGGGCAGGGGCTGTGGCGGCTCGACGTGGCCGCCGCCGGCAGCGGCGTGAGCGGCGACCTGCTCGCCCACTGCATCGACACCGCCGTGTGGCTGAACGGGGCGATGGAGAGCGTGTCGGCGCTGACCGAGACGTTCGTGAAGGAGCGGAAGCACAGCCTGACGGGCAAGGTCGAGCCGGTCGGCATCGACGACGCCTGCGTCTTCATGGGCAAGTTCGCCAACGGCTCACTCGCCAACTTCGAGAGCACCCGCTACGCCCGCGGGCACAAGGCGCTGTACACGTTCGAGATCAACGGCGAGAAGGCGAGCCTCGCCTGGGACCTGCACGACCTGCACCGCCTCCAGATGTTCGACTACAAGGACGAGGGCAAGATCCGGGGCTGGAAGTCGATCCACGTGACCGACAACGGCGGCGAGCACCCGTACATGGACAAGTGGTGGGTGCCCGGTCTCGCGGTCGGCTACGACAGCAGCTTCACGCACCAGGTCGCCGACTTCATCCAGGGGCTCGAAACCGGCACGCCCGCCGGCCCGACCTTCCGCGACGCCCTCGAAACGCAGGCGATCCTTGATGCCATTCTCGATTCGGCGAAATCGCACCAGTGGGTCAAGGTGGCGAACAATTGACCACTGGGCGGGCCGGCGGCGCGGATTCGGTCGCGCCGCCGGCGACCCTCTAACCGATTCACCTAGACACGCCCGTTCCAGACCTCATACACTCCCCACTCGGTAGATTCGCCCCCGACCGCACGGACGCGACCGGGACATGACCGTCGTTCACCTCACGTCGAGCACGTTCTTCGGCGGTCCCGAGCGGCAGATGCTCGGACTGACGGAAGCCCTCCCGGGATCCGTCCGCACCGCGTTCGTGAGCTTTCCCGAAGGCGGCCGCTGCGCGGCGTTCCTCGACGAGGTCCGCACCCGCGGGTGCGACGCGACCGCCCTCCATAACGACTTTCCGCGCCTGAGAGCGGTGACGGCGGAGCTCACGGCACGACTCCGTCAACTCGGCTGCGACGTGCTCCTCTGCCACGGCTACAAGGCGAACATCATCGGCCGCATCGCGGCGCGGCGGGTCGGCGTTCCTGCCGTCGCCGTGTCCCGCGGGTGGACGTGGGAGGACCGCCGCGTCCGGCTCTACGAGTGGCTCGACCGTCGGCACCTGCGCTTCATGGATCACGTCGTCGCGGTTTCGGAGGGTCAGGCCGAGCGCGTCCGCCGCTGGTGTGGTGTTCCCGCCCGGCGCGTGACCGTGATCCGCAACTCCGCCCGGCTCGGAGCCTTCGCCGCGACCGAGCCCGCCCGCGACCGACTGCTCGGCCTTTTCCCGGGTGACAACCGGGTGTCACGAGTGGTCGTCGCCGCGGGCCGGCTCAGCCCGGAGAAGGGGTTCGACGTTCTCGTCCGGGCGGCGTCCGACGTACTCGCCGCCGACCCCGGCGCGGGTGTCGTCGTCTTCGGCGAAGGTGTCTTGCGGGCCGAGTTGGAACAGCAGGTTCGCGCCGCCGGGCTCACCGGCCGGGTCGTCCTCCCCGGTTTCCGCACCGACCTGGACGCGCTCCTCGCCGCGGCCGACGTGGTGACGCTCCCGTCGTTCACCGAGGGACTGCCGAACGTGGCACTGGAGGCGAGCGCCGCCGGCGTGCCGGTCGTCGCCACGGCGGTGGGCGGCACGCCGGAAGTGGTCGTGGACGACGAGACGGGCTTCCTCGTCCGGCCCGGACAGCCCGCCGAACTCGCGGCGCAGCTCACCCGGTTGCTCCGCGACGCCGGCCTCCGCGCCACGCTCGGCGCTGCCGGGCGCGAGCGGATGCAGAACCTGTTCACGTTCGACGCCCAAGCTGCCGCCTACCTCGACCTGTTCGCCCGCCTCCGCCCGACAACTGTCGCTGTTGCTGCTTGAGAAGGGAATTTGGATGTCCGCAGTGCTCGCTCCCCGCCTCGCCGACCCGGTCGCCCCTTCGGCCCCCGCTGCTTCCGCAGTGCGGGTGTCGTTCGTGATCGACCGGCTCACCCGCGCCGGGACTGAGTCGCAACTCGTCGCACTCATCAGCCACCTCGACCGCGCGCGTGTGGCGCCGTCGCTCGTGCTGCTCGACGGGGAGGACGACATCTCGCGGGCACTCGAGCCCGCCGACTGCCCGGTGATCCGCCTCGGCGTGCGGAAGCTGGTGAGCCGGTCCGCCCTCCGCGCCGCCGGCCGGCTGCGGGCGTTCTGGCGCGAAATGCAGCCGGATGTGGTGCAGACGTACTTCCAGGACTCGTCGTACTTCGGCGTACCGGTGGCGAAGGCGGCGGGGGTGCGGGCGGTGGTGCGGGTGCGGAACAACCTCGGCTACGCCCTTACCCGCCGCGACCGCGTGGCCGGGCGCGCCATCCGCCCGCTCGTGGACCGGTTTGTTACCAACACGGGCGCCGGGCGGGACCGGATCGTCGCAGGCGACGGCTACTCCGCGGAGCGGGTGGTGGTGCTGGAGAACGGCGTCGATACGCACCGGTTCAACCGCTTCATGCTCCCGGACACGACCAAGAAGCGCGTCCGCGTCGGCTGCGTGGCGAACCTGCGGCCGATCAAGAACATCGACGGCCTGATGCGCGCCGCGAAGCTCCTCCTCGACCGGCACCCCTGCCTGGTGTTCGAGGTCGCGGGCGACGGCGAGCAGCGTGAGGAACTGGAACGCCTCCACGCCGAACTCGGACTCGGTGACCGCTTCATCTTCCGCGGGTCGGTCGCGGACGCGGCCACGTTCCTGCGGACGGTCGAGGTGGCGGTGCTGCCGTCGCACTCGGAGGGGATGTCGAACGCCCTGTTGGAGTACATGGCCGCCGGCCGGGCGGTGGTGGCGACGGCCGTCGGCGCGAACCCGACGCTCATCGACGACGGCAAGAATGGTCTGATCGTTGCGCCGAACGACCCGGCGGCGCTGGCCGGGGCGATCGGCCGCTACCTCGACCGCCCGCTGATGGCCGCCGCGTTCGGCGCCGCCGCCCGTCGCAAGGTGGAGGCCGAGTACAGCCGGGCGGCGATGACGCGGCGGTTCGAGGACTTCTTCCACGACCTCGCAGAGCCGCAAGGTTAATCGCCACTTCCCTCAGAGATCGTCAGCCGCAGGCCGCACGCAGCTCGCCGAAGACGCGGGCGAGGGCGTCGGCTTGGTAGTGGGCGTTCAGCCCGCTCGGGTTGAAGCCCAAATGCCACCACCCCGGTGGAGCGGCTCCGTGCGGTCGCGGGCTAACGAAATCACCTCTCGCCGACGATGTTCTCTTTTGCCTTTTCGGCAGCAATGGAGAGCATCAATGAAAGACAGGATCAAGTCGGGTGCGGTGGCCTACTCTTATCTTCGGTTCAGCCGGCCCGAACAGGCAACCGGCGATTCGGTGCGCCGACAGCGAGCGCGGCTGGACGACTGGCTGAGCCGCAACCCGCACGCCAAGTTGGACGAGGCGCTGACCTACCAGGACAAGGGGACGAGCGGGTTCACCGGCAAGCACCGGGAGAACCCGGACCGGAACGCCCTCGCCCTCTTCCTCCAGCACGTCGAGAATGGCCGCGTGGCGAAGGGCAGCTACTTGGTCGTGGAGAGCCTGGACCGGCTCAGCCGCGAACACGTTCAGCCGGCGCTGTCGCTGGTTTTGAACCTCCTTGAAGCCGGCGTTCGCATCGTCCAACTCTCGCCCGCCGAGATGGAGTACGACCGAAAGTCCGACGCCATGCACCTGATGATGGCGCTCATCGAACTGAGCCGCGGGCACTCGGAGTCCGCGATCAAGAGCGAGTGGTGCGGCGAGGCGTGGAGGGCCAAGAAGCGGCAGGCGGCGAGCGACCGCAGGCCGATCACCTCGGTCGTTCCGTGCTGGCTCGAACGGGCGGACGCGCCCGACAAGGGGAACGGCGGGCGGTTCGTTTTCCGTGAGGAGGCGAAACGGACCGTCCAGCGAATCTTTCGCCTCGCCCGGGAGGGCATGGGCATCAAGCGGATCGTCAAAACGCTGACCGCGGACGGCACGCCGACGATCACCGGCGTGCGTGGCAGGAACCGGGGGCGGCACTGGTCGATCAGCTTCGTGAAACAGTTGCTCAACATGCCCCAGACGTATGGGGTGTACCAGCCGATGCGCGGCAAGAACGTCCGCGTCCTCGACGGCGACCCGATCCCCGGGTACTTCCCCGCCGTGGTGACGAAGGAGGAATTCATGGCAACCCGTGCCGCCCTGGCCGCGCGGCGGAAGGCGCGCGGACGTCCCACGGCGAGCGGCGTGAACCTGTTCAAGAACATTTTGGTGGACGCCAAGACCCGGAGCGGCATGAGCTACATGAGTAAGCAGGGGCGCCCGCCGGTCTACTACCCGAACGCTTGGCGGCGGGGCGCGGCCAGGTTCGATTCGTTCCCGGTGCGCGTCCTGGAGCGAGCCTTGCTATCCAAGTTGGTCGAGATCGACCCGTCCGATGTCGTCCCGCCTCCTGATGCGGGCGTCAAGGAGGCCGACGCCCTTGCCGGCGAGGTCGCGTTCCTGAGCGCCAAGGTCGAGCGCCTGAAGGCCAAACTGGTTGATAACGACGACGGCGAGGAGAACGAAGACCAGTTGGCGGACGCGATCAACACGCTGGGGCGGAAGCTGCGGGCGAAGGCGGACCGGTTGGCCGAACTGAGGCTGGAAGCAGCTTCGCCCGTGTCGGCGGCTTGGGCCAACTGCCGCTCACTCATTGCCGCGCTGGACGCGGCGCCCGACCAGCAAGCCGCGCGTCTGCGCTTGCGGCAACTCATCAAGCGGGTCGTGTCCGAGGTGTGGGTGTGTGTCCGCCGCTCGGGCCATTGCGGGCGGGTGGACGTGCTGGTGGACATACTGTTCGTCAGCGGCTTGGTCCGCACTTACTCGATTGGGTGGACCCCGCCGACCGCGGTGCGGGCCGAAAACTGGACGTGCTTGTCGTTCGAGCGGGTGGGCGAGGCAACGATGAGGGACGACCCCAGGATCGCAACCTTCTGGCTCAGTTCCCGGAAAGAGATCGCGTCCGCTCGGTAACGTGATCTCGGGTGGCCCGTGGCCTCCACTTCAGAAACGCTTTCGGCGTGGGCGCCACGGGCGGGTGTTAGCCTTCGCCGAAAATGACTTGCTCCGAAGAGCAGATGAATCAAGTGAGGATGGTTCACGTTGGCGCGTTTCTGCCAGAAACGCACGGGCCAAGTCGGCGACCATCCGCTTTGCGATTCTGATCCGCTTCGCTGGCCGGGGTGACTCCGCCGTCCTGTGACGCAAGGTTAAGAACGTTAGTGGGAGCGGGGCGGGAGCGTTATTGGGGTACAGGCGAGCCGGTTCTCGCCCGCGATCCCCTGGGGAGGTTAATGCCGCTGTGGCCGGGTGGGCAGGCGGGCCATTCGCGCCCGTTCAGCCGGCACCGGTCACGGGCCGACCGAGACGCGGCACTCGGTGGCCAGGATCGGGTTGCCGCCCTCGACCGCGGCCCGGACCACGAACACGCCGCCCTCGTCCCCGGCCCGCACCTCGACCTCGATCTCTTCCTGCCCCCGTCCCACAACCACCTGGGCCGGCACCGTCAGGCCGCGACCGGCCTCCAGCCGGACCGTCACGTCCGCGTCCGCAGCCCCAGCCGCCGTGAGCCGGGTGACGGCCAGCCGCAGTATCGTGGCCCCGCCCTTCGGCAGCATCACCGACCGCGACCGGAACTCCAGCAGGATCGCGTCCTCCTTCGCCAGCGTCCCGGCGTTCCCGCCCCGCGGGTCGAAGGCGGCGGGCGGGGCCGGCCCACGCTTGGCCTTCGTCACCGCGTACCCAATCCCGACCACGGCGACCACGAGGAAGACAGCGGCGGCGATCCCTCCGGCGATGAAGAACGGCTTCCAGCGGACCCACTTCGCCTTCGACTCCAGGTCGGTCGGGATGGTGTCCCTGATCCGCTCGTAGGCCCGCCGGCACCCCTCGTCCGCCGCGGCCATGTCCATCACCTCGCGGAGCATCCCGGTCGCCCCCTTCCGGTCGCCCTTCTCCCAGGCCCGCACGGCGTCCCTCGCCATCGCTGGCAGGGCGGCGGTGACGGGGCTGTCCGGGACGTGGGCGGTCAGCGACCTGCCGACGAACCAGGCGGTGTATGCCTCCCCCTCGACCTCATACGCGACCTCCAGAACCGACGCGACCCCGACCACGAGTCGCTGCCGCACCAGGCGGTTGTCCGTGGACGCCGGGGTCAGGCCGGCGGTGAACGCCTTGGCGATCGCCGCCCGCAGCGGCTCAACGCCACCCGTGAGTGTCAAGCGGGCGGGGATGTCGGTCGTCGCCAGCGTCAAGAACGGTGAGTAGTCGGAGGGCTGGAGCTTGTCGGCCAGGCCCATGTCCTTGAGGCCCGAGCCGGTGACATTGGACGTTCGATAATTCTGCTCGAACGACTGTACGACACAGAGGTACGAAAGCATCCGGCCCCTACCCTGGCACCCGCCACAGGTCACCCGCCCGCTCCCCGAACACCGTGGGCACCGCAGCCGCTTGCTACCCTCGCAGGTCAGGCACCGGATCAGGCCGGTCCCACACGAGCACGGGATGGCTTGGTAAGCGTCCTCGTCCTCGTACCCCATGCCGGTGCCGTTGCACGTCAGACACACGCTGCCATCAAGGTTCCGACCGCCTCGGCACCAGCCGCATTTTCGAGCCTTCTGCTGCGTCCCGACCTTCACCCGGAGGATGCGGTCCCCGTGACACCGGGGACACAACTTCCGCCCGTCGCCGCCGCAGGTGGGGCATTCGATCGTACTTTGGCCCAAGCACTTCTCGCACGCGACCGCCTTCTGTCCGCTACACGCCTGGCAAGGCCGCACCCCCCGCGAGTCCCCGACCACGTTCTCCTTCGTGCCTTTGCCGAACTCCGCAGCCGGCGGGTAGTGGTAGTCCCAGACACGGATGGTGTCCTCCGTGACTTGGGGGTCAGGCTCGTTGCCGTCCCCGAACGGTTCCTCCTTCCGTGTAACCAGCCGCTTCTCATGCAGCGACTCCAGGACGACCCGGTAAACCCGGTGCTCGCGGACTGCCGTGATCTTCGCCCGCCCGCCGAGGTCATCGACCCCGTGGTGCGGGATCGCGGCGGCGTACCCGGTCAGCCCGGCTCGCACTTTCGCGTCCTCCTTGCCGGTGAACTTCCGGTCCACCACTTCGACCAAACCGCCGAGCACCCCATCGACCTGCCCCCACGAGTCGAGCGTGAACGGCGGGCCGGGGCGGCTGGACAGGGCCGGTGCGGCCACAGGCGGCACCAGCACCGCCGCCTTGCACGCGGGGCACGCCCCCTTGGCCCCGGCCCGGTCGTCCGGGACGGTGAGGGTCTTGGAGCACGAGGGGCAGGCGAAGCGGATGGCCATCGGTGTTCTGAACCGGGTTGTCGGGCGGGGCGACACGGTGCGGACACGTCACCCGCCACCCACCCGACTGAGGAGGAGAGCGAATTATAACACGATAGTGGCTGATAGCAACGATCATCGTGTTCGATACGACGCGGCCCGTACTGGCGATCATCCAGTGGGGGTGCGGGCGATGGCTCGGTCGAGGAAAAAGCGAGTCCAGCAGGCCGATGTGGTGCAACACTTCGCGGCCAAGCTCAAGGAACTTCGTCGCAACCGCGGGTTCAGCCAGGCCACGCTGTCCGAGGCGGCGAGCGTCTCCACGTCGTACATTACCCGCCTCGAAAACGGATTGGTCGCCCCGGGCATCGACTTGGTAGCCCGCCTCGCCGTGGCCCTTGGTGTGGCGATCACAGACCTGCTGCCCTCGACACCACCGACCGATCCGGCAGACGTGCTGCGGCGGCAGGCCCGCGGACTGTTCGAGAACCTCGTGGCCGGTGCCGACCGTGAACTCCTTCAGATGATTTGTCCCCTCCTAGCCCGGTTGACCGAAGCACCCGCGCGGAACCAGTAGGTCGTCAGTCGGATCGCTTTTCCCTCGACCCGGCAGATCGTCTTAGGTCGAAACCACGATACCGCGACCCCGCTCGGCGTTGTTAGTCCTCCCCGTCGGCCAAGCTGTGCAGCGGTGGGGATACGACATGCCGGTCGCCGATATACGGCGTGTGCAACCATTTGGGTCGGCTCGTCGGGGGTTGTGCAGGGCTTCGGAAGAGTTCGGCTGGTCGGAGGGATGAGCGAGTTGAACGACACGAAGTATGAATCAAAATTAAATCGAATAAATTGGTTTCGATAAAATCTGGGCGTCGGGGTGCCTACCCCGCCCGGTGGACGGCAGCACTACCCCACTTGCGTTTCCGAATTTTCCGAACCCGCGTTCGGCACGGGTTGGATACGTCATACCACTGTCGGGCGGGCCACGTTGGGAAATCGCCGCCAGGCCAAGCATAACGGAACCGGGTCTTTCGCCGCCTGGGGGCGCGCTCAACCGCGGCCCGCTCCGGCGCTCACCACTCCACCACCGAGAAGGCAGTTCAGGCTTACTCCCCTCGGCGCCGGTCAGAGACTCATGACTCCAGATTCTCCGCGACCCAGCGGAGCAACTCGACGGTTCTCTCGATCTGCCGGGTGAGGCCCGCAATTCCGTGCGCCTTCCACATCTCCACCCGAAAGCCCTCGTTCTGCCGGCTCAGCCAGTCGGCCCAAGACTGGAGCGATTCCATGTGGTTGCTGGCACACAGCAGGTACGATCTGTACTACTCCCGGGACGACCGCAGATCGACCGGCGCGGGAGCATGGCCGGTGCTGAGAGTCGAGATGGTTGGGGAGCCTATCGGTCGGCAACCACCGATAGGCAGGGCTGGCGAGCTGCGCAGCAACTACCCTACGTCTGCCTCGGTCCCGACACAGGTAGCGGAGGGGTGAGCACGGGTGGACAGGATGGACAGGCAGCCTTTCTATATTTGCTAACCTTCAAAAGTTGTCACTGCAGTAGGTTTTGCCTGTCCACCCTGTCCACTCCACGACCGTTACCCGTATCAACCAGCGGGAGCGGGGCGGATGCCAACCCCGGCGTACCCCCACAGGCGGCTGTTGTTCACCGTCCGCCGCCGCCGCTTCACCTTGCGGAGCACTTCGCCGAAGTCCTTTCCGAAATACTCACGCTTGTCCGGTATTTCTCCCTTCTCGGCGCACCAATCGACGTAAGCGTCGTACACTCCTTCGTTAGATGTCCAGTCCGCCTCGGGAGCCAAACACTCCACGGGCAGGTGGCCGGGGGAGATGGACGGGTGGACGAGGAGCCGTTCACGGACGAACGACAACACCGGCGCCGTCCTGGCTCCGAAGTCTGCCGCTGCCGCCCGGCTCGCGGCCCCGACGGTGAACCGCCCGTTCGACCGAAGTCGCTTGAGGCCAGCCAATGCCCAATTCGCAATTCCCGGGAGTTCGGCCCGGAGCTTCGCCTCCAGGCTGGTGTCCTCCCGCCCGGCGAAGCTCACGTCGAACGGGAGCAGGAGCATCCGGTTGAGGAGGGCGCCGCTCGCGTCGAAGAGCGACGGCTTCCGGTTGGCGGCGATCACGAACCGGGCGAGCACCCGCTCGGACGTGATCCTCGGGTTGTGCTTCTCGTTCATCACGATCTCGTCGCCGCCGATGACCGCCTTGAGTCCCTCCACGATCTTCACCCGGTTCGGGTCGTTGGCGAGTTCGACCTCGCCCACCACCGCGACGAGCTTGTTCCGCAGTTGGGTCGGCCCGTGGGGCGTGATCAGGAGCGGGAGCGAGAACCCGGTGTAGCCGCTGCCGAGCAGGCCCGCGATGACCCCGGCGATGGTCCCCTTGCCCGACCGGGATTCGCCCAGCATCAGCAGCGCCTTCTGGTGGCTGATGTCCGGGACGAGGCAGTACCCGATGAACTCGCCGAGCAGGTCGGCCCGCTCATCGTCACCCTCGAACACTTCCTTGAGGAACTGCACCCATCGGGGACAGGCCGCAGCGGGGTCGTAGTCGAATGGGAGGCAGGACGAGCTACACCAGTGCGGGCTGTGGGGGGTCAGTTTGGCGTCACCGCTCAAGTCGAGCAGGCCGTTGCGGAACGTGACGACGTGCCGGGCGCCTTGGAACGGCTGCCCCGGGCCGTGCCAGAACGGCATCGGTCCGTAAACAGTCGCGTCCCGCCAGGCGATAGACTGGACGACCTCTTTGACGTTGCCGACGACGTTGTTGGACTGCCCGATCTTCTTGGCCTTCATGAAGTCCCGGATGAGCATCGGTAGTTCGTCGCACGGGACGTACCGCGTGCCGTCGTACAGGTAAGTCTTCCCGGCGTGGTAGAGGGGGAAACGCTCCTGCCCGGCCAGCCACTCCACGAACCACCGGGCGAACTTGTCGAATTTGCCCAGATCGCCAAAATCGTTAAAGTTTTCCGCTTCTGCGGTCGATAAATACATTGAGGCTCCTTCCAAGTCTCAGATTCCGTAAAGTTCTGCGAGCCGCTGTTGATCCGCCTCAACAGCGGCTCCCGCTTTGTTCCATGTCCGCCAGAAGTACCGCTCCCCAAGTTCCGCGAACTTGCCCACATCGGCCACCCGCCCCCACAGTTCGTCGGGGTCGAGGCCCAACTTCGCCGCCCACGAGCACAGCGCGTAGTCCGCCCCCGACCGGCTCCCGACGCCCGCGCTGGCGCACCGGTCGATCAACCGCGCCGTGACCCGCCGCTGGTTCTCCGTCAGCCCGTCCCACTCCCGCCCAGCTGAGCGGGGGACGCCAGACGGGACCGCCGGATAAGACTTAGCGGCCTTGTGAGGCTCTGATGCGGCGAACGGCTGGAAGAGGGAGAACGGGTAGTGGCGTCCGTTTCTGTCGTAAATCTCGCACGGGACCGGCGGTCTACCGCTCCGGGCGTCCTTGCGGTTCAACGTCCCGGGCAGCCGGAGTAGCCGGGCCAAGTCGCTGGTGTGGTCGCCGTCGATCTTGGCCGACAACCCCTTGAGCACGGCCTCGACGTGTGACGCCTGCGGGCAGAGAGCGTCTGGGTGGCCGCTCACCGTGAGGGTCAACGGCTCGTCCAGAAGCCAGTAGACGTGGCTCCCGTTCCCGCTGACCACGACGACCGACGCCGGGGGCAACCCGGCCCGGTCGATCCGCTCAATCGCCTCCCGGGGGCGGCAGTGGTCGAGGTCGCCCCAAAGGGACCGGCAGCAGTTGATCGTGCCGCTCCGGCCCGGCGCCCGGGCGGCGCGGGGACACACG
Source organism: bacterium (assembly GCA_017308215.1). Taxonomy (GTDB): domain Bacteria; phylum Planctomycetota; class Planctomycetia; order Gemmatales; family Gemmataceae; genus Urbifossiella. Next base: position 23,346 of record JAFKFQ010000280.1, read on the forward strand.
CCGAGGAAGGCGTTTGCGTTCGTGACGGCACAGTAGGCGTTCAGGGTCGCCAGCGCGGTGGCATCGAAACCGGCGGCGCGGTCGAACACGCTCTGGACGAACCTCGACCGCTTCTTCCCGGCATCGACCCACGTCTCGATCAGTCGTAGCTCCACGAGGTCGCTCGGGGCGAACAGGTCGGCGATCAGCGGGATCATCGGCCACCCGCCCTTCGCTTGATCTCGGCCCACGCGATCACGCAGTCCCGCTCGGCGGACGTGTAGTACCGCCGCCTACCGACTTCGATAGAGGGGGCGATAACCTCTCCACGACGCTCCGCCTGGAACAGCCGGCCATAAGGGATAGTCAGAGCAGCAGCAAGCGTGGCGCGGCTATACAACACGCTATCATCAATTCCAATATTCGGTTTCATAATACCCTCCGTACTATTTATCGCAGGTTGCGGTTTTTTTATTCAATTTATTTTTTGCTAAAGTCACTAATGAAATGGCAGTTAATCAGCGATCATATGTGTGCCCCACTTGTTAGCAATCCGCACGCGGGGCATCGCAACTTAATGGAGCTTACTGATGACTGGTTATGAACTGTACGAGTTGGCGCTATCGAAGTATAAGACCGACGGCTACCGCCGCTGGCTCTTGGACCAGCCCGATGACACACTCTGCCGCCTCTACACCGGGCTGACAGAGTACCGCGACCGGACGCTCGTGGTTCGGACGACGGCGGATTTGGAGCGGGCCGAGACACACGAGGGGCCGGTGGTGTTCCGGGACTGTGAGCCGAAGGACTGGTTCGAGCACTGCGACAACTTGTGCATTCTGGACGACGTGACCGACGTGCTGGGCCAGCGCCTGCACGCACTGGCCTTCTCCGATGACCGGGACATGAGTGGACTGGCTGAACGACCCGAAGCCCGGCAGGTTCTATCGGAGTGGGTCGAGATCGTACAGGACCGCGTGGGCCGAAACGGATCGGCGGGCATCGACATCACCTACGCCGGCGAGAGCCGCTTCGTCCGCACCTGCGGCATGGAGCGTCACGGCCTCCCTGAGTTGGGCATCCGGGACGTGCCCCGCTTCCTGGTAGGCCCGGTCCGTCGCTTCCTCCGCGAGGTCTGTGACCAGGTGCTCGCCCGACCGGCCAAGGTCCGGCTCGGCGAGATGATGGCCATCTCGAACGGGACTCAGTTCCGGTTCGTCCCGGCGGACCCGCCAGGCGCGGACGAATACCGCCCGTCGCAACTGTGGCGACTTGCTGATGTCGGCGAGTCCTATCTCGGCTGTGAGCAGTGCGGGTGTGCCGACAACTGACCCCCAGGACCGTGCCGTAGCCAAGTGAGCGCGCGGATTATTGCCGCCGCTCTCACACCCTGGTGCTCTGTTGAATCCATCGGGCGGGTCGTGAGCTCAAACCTGGCATGAAGACCTCAATCCCGATGACCAAGTCCCCGCGGGCCGTCGCCCGGGAGACACTCGCCCTCGCCCGGGAAGCCCTCCCGACGTACACCTCGGCCCGCAGCCGCAAGGACTTCACCGCCCACCAACTGTTCGCCATCCTGGCACTCAAGACGTTCTTCAAGACCGACTACCGGGGGATCGCACAACTCCTCGCCGACCTGACCGACCTCCAGAGCGACCTCGGGTTGGGCAAGGTGCCCCACTACTCGACCCTGTGCTACGCGGCCGGACGGCTGCTAAAAAAGGGGAGGCCGTCAGCCTCCTCTATCGCGCCACCATGGCCGCGACCGACCGCGGCCTGATCGGTGAGAAGCCGACCGCCGCCGTCGATGGGACCGGGCTGGAGAGCCGCCACACGTCCCGCTACTTCTTCACGCGGTCGGGCAAGAAGCACACCTCCCGGCTGTGGACCAAACTGACCATCGCCGCCGATACCCGCACCCACTTCTTCACCGGGGCGACGGCCACCACCGGCCCGTCCAACGACTCCCCGCAATTCCCCCGCGTGATGGCCCAGGCGTCCCTGGTGGTCACCTGGGATCGGGTGCTGGCCGACGCCGCGTTCGACGCCGAGGAGCACCACCGGTACGCCCGCGAGGACCTCGGGGTACGGTCCACCGTGATCCCCCTCAACCCCCGCGGGCAGGGGCGGAAGTGGCCCAAGACCACGTACCGCCGCCAGATGGTCAAGCGGTTCCGGAAGAAGCCCAGGAACTCACGCTACCGGCGGGTGTTCGGCCAGCGGTGGCAAGTCGAGTCGGCCTTCTCCCGGCACAAGCGGCGACTCGGGAGCGCGCTCGGCGGCCGGTCGGACGCCTCCCGGGAGCGGGAGTGCCAACTCCGGGTGCTCACCCACAACCTCATGCTCCTCGCGGCTCATGGGTAGATGGTTTCAACAGAGCAACTTGATATTTGAGCGTCCGTAACGCCGGGGGAAGAATACTTCGGAGTTATTTTTGTCCTATACCAGAAGAGTCATCCTATCGTGCAACCGACCCGCGACGACGCTCGGTCACTCGCCCGCGCGGGGGGGGGGCAGCACCTTGATCCCCTCGTCTTCGGGCCAGTGGCCATGAGCAGCGCCTCCAGCAGCCACAGTTGCAGGTCGGGCGTGGTGGCCATCAGCTTCGGGGCCGGTATGAAGCGGCCCTTCGCCTCCGCGGCGCGGAGGACGTCCCAGTACACCAGCGTCGTGAGGAGCTTCTGTGCCGCCTCACGGCCCGTGGCCTTGACCGCGCCTCCTGGCACCCCCTCCCCCCTCCACGGCGACGAGGGACTTGAGCGAATCGCAGGTTTCGTGATGACATCAGCCTCTGCCGCCGATGTATCTGTCGCAGTTTGCCGGACCGGCAGCCTGAGCACCACCGAAACCCACGAGGAACCAACTATGCACCTGACCTGCGAGACGCCACGAGCCGACGACCCAGCCTTGGCCACGATCCACGAGCTGCTGGCCGAGGGCTGGAGCATCGACTTGGCTGAGTTCGCTGACGGCGTCCAGCTATTCGCCTACCACTCCGACGGACGCGACCACACGGTGGTCGGCAGCGACGTGCGCTCGGTCTTGCTCCAGTGCCGCGAGGCGATGCTCGGTGCGGACGTGTCGAACCCCTCTGACTGACCGCCGGGTGTGCTCGGGCACGTCATACTTCCGGGCACGCCTCGCTCGTTCGCATCCCCGGCACCGCGTCCCACGGGAGCCGGCGACCCGGTGTGGGCCTTCTGGGCGAAGCCGAGCCCACCTGGTTCTTGAGCCGAACTCCCGTCTCAATGAATTTTGATCCCGTTCGTGCCGATATATCTTGTGCATCTTCCCCATTAACCCCCGTTGAGAGGTGAGGAACGATGAGCCGAACGACCCGGGCCGCGTTACCGTCCGGCCCCGATATGAGGAGACATGACCGATGCCGAACTGGTGCGAGAACGAGTTGGTGGTGACCGGGCCCGCGGAGGCCGTGCGGCGGTTCCGCGAGCAGGCGCGCTCGACAGGCCGGACGCTGTCATTCGCGGCGTTCGTACCCGAGCCCGACTACGACGACCCAGCCCTCGCCGGGCGCGATTGGTGGCCCCCAGCCGGAAGCCTGCTGCCCGGGTGGTACGCCTGGCGACTGGTCCACTGGGGGCCGAAGTGGGACGTGAACGAGTCGAGCGTCCGGGTTGCGGAGGGCGACAGACGGCTGGTGTACGGCTTCGCCACGCCCTACGGCCCGCCACTCCCGTGGCTAACCACCGTATCGGCTGAGTTCCCTGAACTCCATTTCGTCATCGACTACCACGAGTTGATGCTGAACTTCCGGGGGCGGCAGGTCTTCGCCGACGGAGAATGGCAGGACGCCCAAGAGGGGCGGTACTTCGATCTGTGCGAGTGGTGCGGTGCGGAGTACGCATTGCCGTTTCCCGACCAGCCGCGGCCCGACGAGCCGTTGTGGTGCGGGCAGTGCGTGGAGGGGCACGACCTGTTCGAGCCGGACTGAGGCGGCGATCGGCACGTCCGCACCGCCAGACACACAGGACACTCGTGTCACCACGTGCTCCGACGCAAAACCGTGTCGGTCCTCGCCGCTCCTGAGCACTCAGGCCGAGAGGCACAGCCGGGGGCGGCAAAGTTGCAACTTCGAGACATCAACAGATTACAGGAATAACGAAATGGGCAAGGAAGAGTTGTTGAAGCGGCTGCGTGCCGCAGGGGCCGAGCGAGTCGAGGCCCAGTACGACGGGTACTCGGACGAGGGCTTGCTGTTCGAGGTGGAGCTATACGGGCCGGACGGCGCCACGGTCCCGGGCCCGGACGACGGACTGTGGCGGGACATTGAGGAGGTAGTCTGCGACCTCCTGTCACGGCAGTGGCCGGGGTGGGAGATCAACGACGGTAGCATCGGCACGGCCGTGATCGCGGTGGGCACGGGCCTAGTCGAGGGGGAGCACGGCACCCGCTACACCGAGATCGACTTCGACTCGTATGAAGGAGCCCTGTAATGGCCCACCCATACCACCACGCCCTCTCCTCGGCCGGGAAGTGGGGCGGGAGCCCGGAGGACTACCTGCCGGTCCACGCTTGGTTCGACGAGTCGAAGGCGTTCCTGGCCGACCAGCGGCACCGGGCCCTGCGGCACCACGCCGAGGGGATCTTCCTGGCCGAGCGGGTCTTCGGGCCGACCCTGACGAACGCCGACGGGCGGGTCATCCCCGTCCGCTGGGTCGGCGAGCAGCACGTCAAGGAGGACCTGCGGCGGATCCCGACCGCGGCCGACTGGCTCCGGGCGATCCGGCCGGAGCCGTGGATGCTGGTCGGGAATAAATCGGACACCACCGGGCCCGAGCCGGAACCCGGCTCCGGAGCACCGGTCGCCGCCCGGAATACGCTCGCAGATTTCGACCGCGCTCTTGATGGGTGCAGGACCTGAGAGAAGAACTGGCCCCAGTAAAGATTTCAGGTAACCGTTTACGGGGCTGTTTGCCGTTGTAATATCAGCTCACCGGCCGCGGGCCAATCGTGTAATTCCACGCTGGGACGCTGGCATCGGCGGGCATGTTTAGCCGATCCAATTCTTCCTTCCGGACTTGCTGCCCCTTCTCGTAGGCCGCCTCATCGAGCTGAGCGGTCACGGTCAGTCCGGTGGTCCCGCGCGGTCGTGGTCAGCCACGACCGCGAGCTGCTCGACGCGATGGACGAGACCGTCGAGCTGACCACCTTGGGTGCCACCCGGTACGGCGGCACCGGGCCGGAGCGGGTGACGGTTGCTCCGGCAAAGACGGAGGTGCAGAACGAGCCGCACACGATCCCGCCGTCACCGTATCAGTTCACCGTCATTTGCCGGGAGTGCCTGAAGTGCCCGAAGCACTGCGAGTGTGGGAAGCGGGCGAGGTTGCCGGGGTGTGCGAGGCCGAGGCCGCCGGCGAAGTGAATCAGCACCAGTACAAAACGATCCGAGTGTCCGGCGGAAGAGCCAGAAGGAACGTCAGCACGGCTCGGTTCCACGGGGCGGTCTCACCCGGCACCTGCAGTCGCCGCAGTGCATCAGGTGTGGTGAACGTGAGCGGCTGCCCCTGCCGGTCCACCTCGTCGTACCGCAGCCCATCATCCTCGTGGTGGCCCACCTTGAGGCCCGCAGGCAACGGCTGCACCAAAACCGGTTTTGAGTCCACGCTGAGCTGGGTAAACAGCTTCTCGTCGCGGTCGAACCGAAGCGTGGCGGTCGACAGCATCTCACCCCGACGCTCCCGGAAATTACTCGCCATCACCTTGAGATCAAGCCCTGCTCTGTTGAAACCTTATCCGGTGGCCGCAAGGAGCATGAGGTTATGAGTTAGCACCCGGAGCCGGCACTCGTTCGCACGAGTCGCGTCGGACTTGGCCCCGAGGGCGCTGCCAAGCCGCCGCTTGTGCCGGGAGAACGCGGACTCC
>JAFKFQ010000717.1 GCA_017308215.1 bacterium
ATCGCCGACCGCGGCAGCGGGCGGGTGGTCAGCCAGATCAGCGACCGCGACTCGCGCTCGGTCCCGAGCGCGCCGCTGGCGAACGCCAGGGTGAACAGCGGCAGCACGAACCCGACGAACGCCCCGAGCGGGACCGTGCGGGTGAAGTTGGTGAACGCCCAGTCGTGGCGGAACTTCTCGGACGACAGAACGGCGTGCGGCACCGCGTAGAGGAGCGACCGCAGCGCGTCGGCGGTCGGGTCGAGCGGGGTCGGCGTCTCGGCCGGGTGCGGGAGGCGCGGCGGCGGACCGGGCGGGTAGCTCGTCAGCTGCGGCTGGAGGGCGGCGTAGCGGCCGGGGAGGAGCTGCTGCTCGGCGTACTCGGTGTAGGTGACCGACATCCGGCGGACGCGGCGGTCCTCGATCCCCCACCCCGCCGGGCTGAGCGTCACCGCCGACACCCACATCCCCGTCAGCCCCAGCAGCCCGATGCTCACCCACCCCATCTGCCGGACGCGCCAGTGCCGCTTGAGGGAATGAAGGACCAGCACCCAGAATCCGGTCCAGGCACTCGGGGCGCTGAAGGACGAAGCGGCCCCGTCCGTTGCCATCGCGTCTACCCCGCGGGTCTCTGTCCGGTGTCCGGTTTCACCCTTCATCCTTCAACCTTCCTAAGTGCGTCCGCTCCCGCCCAGCAGATACCCCAGGATCGCGTGCGCAGACTCGTCGAGCGGTTCGAGCCGGCGGACCTCGGCGTGCTCCTCGATCAGCACCCGGCCGACGGCGGCGAAGACCCGCTTCGGGTGCCGCGCCTTCACCACCAGCCCGGCGTCGTCCACCTCCACCGCCAGCACGTCGGGCAGGTCGAGGAGGCGGCGGGCGACGGCGCGGGCCGCGTCCACGTCGATGCGCACCGAGACCGGGTGGTCGTCGAGGAGCCCGCGGATCTGCGCCAGCGTGCCGACCGCCGCGACCCGGCCGCGGGCCATGATGACGACGTGGTTCGTCAGCTTCTCCAGCGCCTCGAGCTCGTGGCTGGAGATGAGGAGGCACTTCCCCTGACCCGCGAGCGCCTGGAAGAGTTCGAGCAGTTCCTGCCGGCCGATGGGGTCGATGCCGGAGAGCGGCTCGTCGAGGACGAGCAGCGCCGGGTCATGGAGCAGCGCCTGTGCGAGTTTGATGCGCTGGCGCATCCCCTTCGAGTACCCGGCGACGCGGCGGTCGGCGCGGTCGGCCATGCCGACGCGCTCCAGCACCGCCTCGGTGCGCCGCCGCGCCTCGCGGCGGTCGTAGCCGCACAGTCGGGCCATGACGCCGACGAACGCGCGGCCGGTCATGTCCTCGTAGAAGGCGTCCACGTCCGGGCAGTAGCCGACGAGCCGGCGGGCGCGCCAGTCCCAGGCGTCGGTCCCGCGGACGCTGACGCGCCCGAGCGTCGGCCGCAGCTGCCCGGTGGCAAGGCGGAGGAGCGTACTCTTGCCCGCCCCGTTCGCGCCGACGAGCCCGGTGATGCCACCGGTGAGTTCGAGCGTCACCTGGTTCAGCGCGAGTACCGACCCGTACCACTTCGACGCCTGCTCGAAGAGGAGAAGGGGCGAGGGGTCGGGAGCGCCGAGGGGCGTGGGGCAAGGAGCGCCGAGGGGCGCGGGGCAAGGGGCAAGATCGGCCGGCGCCGGCGGGGCGGTGGCGTCTTGCTCGGTCACGGCCTGCTGCATGGCTTGATTCTCGCTTGCGCCTTGCCCCACGCCCCTCGCCGCCCCCGGCCACTACCCGATGATCTCCACCGCCTGCACCCGCCGCCGCAGGTAGCCCGCGCACGCGCCGCACACCCCCGCCACCACCACCGCCGCCTGCCAGTACGCCGGCTGCGGTTGCGGGCGGACCGTCGCCGGGTCGGCCTGGAGGCACCACAGGCCGACGAGGTACAGGTCGTTCCACAGGTCGATGAGGCGCCACTCGGGGTCGGCCTTCAGCCCGTCCACGAGCCACCCGGCGAGCAGCCGCAGGAGCACGAACAGCCCCATCCACACCATCACCATCGGCACCGTCTGCCGCACCCACACCGCGGTGGCGACGACGAGCAGGCTGAGCGTCACGGTCAGCACCAGGCCGTACCCGAGCACGCCGGCGAGGAGGTCGAGGTTGTCGAAGTAGTACGTCTGCCAGTCGTACAGCAGCCCGGCCTCGACCCACAGCGCGACCGCCGGCACGGTCGTCGCCAGGTTGATGACGATCCCGATGCCGAGGCACTTGCCGAGGACGTAGTGCCACCGGCCGATCGGCTTGGCGAGGTAGAACGGCAGGCTGCCGTGGTGGAAGTCGTTGCCGACGAGGACCGACCCGGCCAGCGCCAGGAGGATGACGACGACGTACCCCTCGAACCAGATGAAGTTGCCGAACGTGTGGTCGGTGCCGTTCAGCGCCAGCCGGTCGAGGAACTTGGTGAAGTTCGCCACCGGCACCTTCACCCCGCCGATGAGGACCGTGTCGTCGGCCGTCTGGGTGGTGATCCAGACGACGAGGTACTGGCCGTAGAAGAAGAAGAAGAACACGAGCAGGACGAGGGCGAACAGCCCCCAGTAGAGCCGCCGCCGGGCGAGGAGCGTGACCGAGGCCCGGGCCATCGCCGCCGCCGCCCACCCGGGGCCGCGCAGCGTCCCGCGCCAGGGGCGGTAGCGGAGCAGAGTGTCGGTTTGCGCGGGCATCGGGTCCAGAGGGCAGTGGGCAGTGGGCAGCCAGCAGGCTCGGGTCTTGAGCCCCGAAGGGGCGGCCGTGAATAGCCCGGGGTGGTAACCCCGGGCGGCGCGGGCGGTGTTCGATTGGCGTGGCTCCCACGCCGACGCCCGCCCAGGGCTTACGCTCTGGGCTATTCACGGCCGCCCCTTCGGGGCTCAGCCCCCGAGCCCACGGCGCCGGGGGTCACGCATTGACCGTCCGCAGGAACAGCTCCTCCAGCGTCTCGTCGTCGCGGGTCAGCGCGCGGACGACGACGCCGTTCACCTCGGCGAGCTTGAAGAACGCCAGGTTCGTCCACCCGCGCGGTACGGCGACGCGCCAGTCGCCGGGGCCGAACTCGCCGAGGACGTGGACGCCCTCCGTTTCCAGGTCGTCGCGAAAGCCGGCCGGGTCGCCGTCGACGCGGACGCGGTAGCGGTCGTCGCGGCGACCGCACAGCTCCGCCACCGTGCCGACGCGCCGCACCCGCCCGCCGGCGACGATGACCACGCGCTCGCACACCGCCTCCACGTCGGCGAGCAGGTGCGTCGAGAGGATCACCGACTTGCCGTGGTCCGCGCCGAGCGTCTTCACCAGCCGCAGCATCGCGTCGCGGCCGGCGGGGTCGAGCCCGCTCGTCGGCTCGTCCAGCAGCAGGACCGGCGGGTCGTGGACGAGCGCCTGCGCGAGCTTCACCCGCTGCCTCATCCCGGCGGAGTACTCCTCGACGCGCCGGTAGCGTGCCTCCTCCAGCTCCAGGAACGACAGCACCTCGTGCGCCCGCCGCTGGGCGTCGCGGCGCGGCATCCCGTACAGCTCGCCGGCGAGGGTGACGTACTCGACGCCGGTGAGCCCGGGGACGAGCGCCTCGGCCTCCGGCATGAACCCGATGAGCCGCCGCAGCCGCCAGTTCCCGGCGCTGTCGCGGTCGCCGCCGAGCTCCTGGTCGAGCACCCGCCCGCGGCCCGACGTCGGCGGGATGAGCCCCATCAGGATCTTGAGGAGCGTACTCTTCCCGGCCCCGTTCGGCCCGAGCAAGCCGACGCGCCCCGGCGGGAGCGACAGCGTGATGTCGTGCAGCGCGGTGAACGCGCCGAACGTGCGCGTCAGGTTCTCGAGTTCGAGGAGGGCACTCATCGGGGGCGCCTCGGGTCCACTCCGAATGCCGCCCGGGGCGTTACCCCGGGCTATCGAATCCCAGCCCGTTGGGCTGAAGAGGGGCCACTGGTTTTCAGGCCAACGGCCTGAGATTCCACAGCCCGGGGCAACGCCCCGGGAGACCCGCCCGCGGCGTCACGGCCCGCCCGTCACGTCGTGTAGTCCGCATTCAGTTTGACGTACTCGTAGGTCAGGTCGCAGGTGTGGAACGTACACCGGCCGGGGCCGTGGGAGAGGCGGAGCTTGAAGTGCACGTCGCGGTTGTGCTTCAGGTAGCTCGACGCGGCCGCGGCGTCGAACGGGAGCGGCGTGCCGGCGCGGTACAAG
>JAFKFQ010000718.1 GCA_017308215.1 bacterium
TGCTACACCACGGTCGCGGCGGCCGGTCGGAAGGCGGACCTCATCGCAGCCCGCCTCGCCCACGAGACCGTCGGCCACATCTGGTCCGAGAAGGACGGCGTCGTGAAGCCGCTGAAGGAACACGTCCTGAGTAACGGTTATCTGGCCCGGGTAGCCCTCACCGCGATCGAGGCCAACCAGCTCGCCGCCCGGGTCGCCGCCCTCGAAGCCGTTCTCGCCCGAAGGTGCCCGTCGTGACTGCCGCCACACTGTCCCGCCACTACCCCGCCCTGAAGCCCGACGAGCGGCTCGCGCTGATGCTGGCCGCGGCCGCCCGCGGGGACGACCTCGACCACGCCCGGCTGGTCGCCGCCGCCCCGCGGGTGACGTTCACCACCCTGGACACATTCCCCCGCGCCCTCGCCTTCCGCGAGGTCCTCGACCGGTTCCGGGCCGAGCGGCTCGACCTGGCCGCCCGGTATTTCCACACCCGGTCGCTGGCCGCCGGGGCGGCCGGGCGGGGGCGCGAGCGGTTCGATGGGGTCGTCCGGGTGTACGGCGACCTCCTGCTCGCCTACCGGGACGGGGGGCCGACGAGGTGGTCGTCTGTTACCGACGGGCTCTGGAGCTGCAGCGTCCCGGCTACCCAGAGGCGCACACGCTCCCGTAAAACGGGAATGCCACCTGCCGCGATTTGTTGTGGGGGGTACCAGTCGTCACACGAGCCGGCCGCACCCCAGTCGGGCGGGGCGGACTCAGCCTGCTGACAAACGTCGGGCTGGCGGACCCGGCGGTCCATTCGGACGACGAATACGTTTGACTGGCTGCTGGACTGATCACCGACGCCGGTCGGCGAGCCGAGTTGCGAGAGCGGATGCGTGCGTCCCACGGACCCACGTGCCAGGGCACAGGGGCGATCGAAGCCGCTTACCGCGAGATGTGGGGCCGGTGGTGCGCGGGCGCGTCCGTAGGTCGGCGCGGGATCCGTAGACCGGCGCGGGTCACAGTTGATCGACCGGCGAAGCTCATGAGATGTTGAAATGAAAACGTGTTTGCTCACGGCCGTTTGGGGCGACTGCAGTCCGGCCGTTCTTCGCGAGTCGGTCCGCCGAAATGCCCCCGGGTTGGACCTGGTGACCATCCGGGGCGCGACGACGCGGCCCGGGTGGAAAGACCGGTGGAGGTGGTACGCGGAATTTCTGGCCGGCCAAGGGGCCGGCTACGATCTCGTGATGACCGTTGACGCCCGAGACACGGTGGTTCAGCGCGACCCGGGGCAACTGGCCCGCGACGTTCTCGGCGATCCGAGCCGGGTATTGGTGACGGCCGAGCCGATCACGGTCTGCCAACAACCGTGGAACATGACGGAGCGCGACAAATGGCAAGCCGATCGGCTACCCGTCTACCGCCCGGAAGCCCGCGTTATCAACGGCGGGTTCGCCGCGGGCCGGCCGAACGTGCTCAGGTGGTTCTGCCTCGCCCGCTGGTGCCTTGACTTTGCCCACCAGGCCAGCGATCAGGCCGGTGTGACGGCGCTGGCCGACTGGCTGAAGGGGTGGCCGTCGCTCGTGGTAAGCACGCACGCGGACGGGCTGGTCGGCCACGGCTTTCACTGGCAGCAGCCGGGGTTCGACCCGGCCCGCTTTGCCATATTCCACCAGTGGGACCGGACTCCGTGGGCGAACGCGGTCCGGAAGGCATATCCGGCAGGTTCCACGGTCTAGTTTCCACCGGCCGGCTCGTGCGGACGTAGCCGTCGTTGTTCCGCAACACGGCCGGCTTGGGCGCGGTTCTGCACCGGGCCGGCCGCGTAGTTTGTTTCTCACTGCTCGCCTGCCCGTGCTTGTCGTAATCGGTGTCGCGGCCGGGCAGGTGAGTCTGCCATGAACGGCGTTCACCCGCGGATGAAAATGGGGGCGAGCGGGGGGTAGACCGGGGCCGGCCCCGTGCGGTGGGTGTCGAGGTCGTCATTCCGCTGGTGCCGCCGTGCCCGCAGGTGAGTCGGACCCGACGCCGTGAGGGGCACCCCATCTGTCACCCCGCCCCCGCGGGAGCACGCGTCGGAGACTCGATACCGCCGGCGTCCCCCGCCGCTCGGGGCTTCCGGGGGGCCGATGAACGCCGTGCTGGCCGTCTGCTGTGGGCTCAACGGACACAAGCGGTCCGTGACCGCTCACCACCGGGGCCTCGAGGCGGGTCGCGACGGCCGCCCGGCTGGCGGGCTTGGCGGGGGGCGGGGACGGAAGGAGAGCGGGGAAGCGGCAGGGCGGGAAGACGCGGCCGGGGAACGTGAGGCTGCGGAGCGCCCCGACCCAGGCCGGGTGGGCGGCGCGCGAGGCGAAGGGGAGTTCGCTCAAGGCCCAGTACCACCAGGGTGGTCCGGAGGAGGAAGAAGCGGGGGTGCCTGGCGGTCAGACGCCGAATCCGCGGATCGCGCGGGCGAGAGGGACCGGCCCAGTAATACCACTGGTATCCGCCGCACCGTCCATTCGTTCGGTCACCACTCGGCGGGGTGCCCCCGCCTTCGGGTACACACCGCTCCGGGCCGGCGCGACTGGGGCCCGCCGGCTCACCCCGCCCATCACGACCCCTTTCCTCATGCACATCAGACGTGTCTTGGGTCCTGACTGGTGTGTGGCATCACGACTCGCCTGGCGGGAAACCGCTCTCGATCCACCGCCCGGTCGTCCGGAGGAGCACCTCGAGGTTGTGCCGGGCCTGGGCGTGCCCCGGGGCGACCGCCAGCACCGCCCGGATCGCCGGCTCCAGTTCCGCCGGTCCGGCCCCGGCCTTCACCAGCAGCTGCATCCACGCCGCCCGCGGGGCCACCGCCCCCGGGAACTGCTCCGCCACCGCGGCCAGGTCGGCGCACGCCCCGGCCGGGTCGCCCCGCTCGGCCTTCGTCCGCCCGCGCAGCACCGCCGCCTCCGCCGCCGCGGTCGGCCCCAGTGCCTCCAGGGTCGTGGCTACCTGCTCGAGCCCGGCCCAGTCCCCCCGCCGCAGGGCGAGTTCCCCGAGCCCGACGCGGGCCGGCACGAACCCCGGGGCGTCGGCCACCGCCGCCCGCCACTGCGCCTCCGCCTCGGGCAGCCGCCCGGCGTCGAAGTACAGGCAGGCCAGGTTGTGCCGCCCCTTGTACCCGCGCAGCCCGGTGTCCACGCTCCCGAAGTGCGCCCCGTCCGCCCCCCCGACCAGTCGCACCAGCAGCTCCTCGGCCACCCCCGCGTCCCCCGCCGCCCGGGCCAGACTCGCCTCGGTGAACAGCAACTCGGCGTCGTCCGGGTAGTGCCCCCGCCCCTCCCGGCACGCCGCCCGCGCCGCCGCCGGGTCGCCCTGCTTCGCGTGGCACTGGGCCAGGAGCGCGTACAGCTTCCGCACGATCGAGTCCTTCGGGTGCGACCGCCGCAGGCTCTCCCCCAGCGCCCCCACCGCCGCCGGCAGGTCGCCGAGCTCGTGGTACACGGACCCGAGGTTGAACAGGGTGAACGGGTCCCCGGGCTGCTCCGCCCGCTCCCGCTCCAGCAGCCGCAGGTCGCGCGCCAGCTTCCGCCGGCGGAGGGCCGGGTCGACGTACCCGACGTGGGTCACCGTCACCCCGGACCAGCGCACGCCGGCGCCGGTCGCCCGCAGGGCCGGGAGGATCTGCTCGTGGACCCGGTAGCGCCACCGGTGCCGCGGGTCGTCCCGGCGGAACAGGCGGACGTGGTCCACCGCCGTCCCCGCCGCCCCCGGCGCCTCCCCGACGCACAGGCAGGTCATCACGTACGCCGCGTTCTCGTCCGCCAGCGACCGGAACAGCGCCGCGAGCTTCCCGGCGTTCTCGGCGTCGACCCGGTCGTCGGCGTCGAGCCAGAACGCCCACGCCCCGGTCGCCCGGTCGAGGGCCGCGTTCCGCGCCGCGGCGAAGTTGTCCACCCACCGGAACTCCGACACCCGCGCCCCGAGGTCGGCCGCCACCGCCCGGGTCCGGTCGGCCGACCCCGTGTCCACCACGACCACCTCGTCCACCAGCCCGCGGACCGGGCCGAGGCAGGCGGGGAGGTTGTGCTCCTCGTCCTTCACGATCATGGTGAGCGACACCCGCGGCCGCCCGCGCGGCTCGGCCGGCACCACCACCGGCTCGTCCGCCGGCGGGGCGGCCGGCACCGGGCCCGGCGGCCGGCGGAACCGGACCGGGGTGCGGGTGCGCAGCTCC
>JAFKFQ010000719.1 GCA_017308215.1 bacterium
CGACGGGAGCGGCGAGAACAACGTCCCGATGGGCCTGACCCAGGCCGGCTTCCTCACGGGCGGGGCCAACGGCTCTTGGTCCTCGTTCACCGCCCCGGGCGCGGTCGGGAGTGGCTCGTGCACGTACCAGGTCTCGTGCTCGAACTCGGACGGCAACCCGGGCGATGTCGAGGTCAACACCTCGGGATTCAATCTCCCGAGCGGTGGGCAATTCGCCGTGACGTTCGTCTCCTACGAGGACAACGGCGGCGACCCGGATTACAACGACTCGCTCGTCATCATCACGCCCCAGAATCCTTCTAGCCAGCTCTCACAGCAGGTCATCCAGGCGATCAATCAATTTGTCGGGACAACGAAGAACCTTGGCGTCGCCTGCGGCTACGTGCAGGGCGGCGTGGCGCAGTTCTGCTACGCCGGGCAACTGGTCCCGTACACGAATCAGGGCGAGCAGGGGTGCCCGCCGGCGATGACGACGCCGTTCGAGATCGGCTCGGTGACGAAGGTCTTCACGGCCACCGTGTACCAGGCGCTCCTCGCACAGGAGGTCGTCAGCGTCTCGGATACCCTCTCGAAATGGATCACGAATGAGAACCTCAACGCCACGATCGGCGCGCTGACGCTCGGGGACCTCGCCACCTACTCGTCCGGGTTGCCGCAGGACAATTCAAATGCGACCGACCTGCCGTCGGGACAGAACTATCCTTATGAAGTGTCGGCCATGTACGACTTCCTGGAGACGTTCGATCCGGACTTAGGCAAAGCGGGGTGCTACGCATACTCCAATCTCGGCTGGGCCCTCCTTGCCCAGGCCCTCGTGAACGCGGCCGGACAAGACAACCCCGCCGTGACGGACCTCTCGTCGCTCTTCGCGACTTACGCCTTCCCCACGGGTACGAGTGCGGCCACCCATTTCTACACCACCGCCGACAATCAGACGCTCCCGGCAGGCGTGCCCGACGAGAGCGGGGCCAGTCCGCCCCCCTCGAACTCCACCTGGCCGGCCTACTGGGGGTCCGGTGGGTTGATTTCCACGGCAGGCGACATGATGCTCTTCCTGCAATCCTGGATGGCGTTGATGGCAGAGAATAACCCGATGTTCCAGCCCAGCGGTGTGTGGAAGACCAAGGACAAGAGCGCCGTGGGCCTCGGATGGTTCCTGGGGACGACCGACAACGGCACCCAGGTTACGAACGCCATGAAGAACGGAGGGGTACCCTCCTTTCACTCGTGGGTCGGACTCACCCCGACCGAGGGGGTGTTCATTCTCTCGAATTCCAACCAACAGGTGGATTCGCTGGGGGCAGGCATCCTCCGCATCTTGATGGGCACTCCCGGCAGTGCGGCGGCGGTGGACGGGGAGGACTGATCACAGATAAAGACGGGGTCAGATTAGGGTGGCAGGCCGAACCCCGCGGCACCGGACGCCGGCCGCTGATAAGCTTCAGGTGGCGGCAGCGCACCGCGCGGACAGCGCCGATGAGCGTATAGTTCGGCCACAGAGGACGCGGAGGTTCCGATGGCGTTTCCGACGGCGGGGGTGATCGGGGCCGGGGTCGCCGTCGGCGGTCTGGCCGCGTTCTGGGTCGGGCGGGCGTGGGTCGAGCGCCGTCAGCGGTCCCGCGTCATGGCCGACGGGGTACCGGTCGTCGGGTGGCTGGTACAGGCCAACGCCACCCTGTTCCACCCCGGCGGGGAGGACGCCCCGGCCCAACTGCTCATCTGCTTCGACGCCCCCGGCGGGGAGGGGCTGGGGGAGCTGGCGGCCGAGGTCGGCCGGCTCAAGTCCGAGCCCCCGGCCACCGAGGTCGAACGGGTAGTGGCCGCCCTCGTCCGGGACGAGACGTATCGGCCGGGCGTGCGGCTGCGGCTACCGGACGAGTTCACCGGCGGCCGAGAGGTGTACGCGGCGGACGTGTGGGTGGAGCGCCGGCTGTTGCCAGAGGGGCGGCTGACCGACCGGCAGCTCGCCTGCCTGGCCATCCCCGGGGTGGAGGGGCGGGTTTACCTGGAACCGCCCGCCCGAGGGTAGCCCAGACGCCGCACCCGACCCGGCCGCGCGATTCGTTTCCCGGCGCTTGCCGGTGTGGTGCGGCACTCCGTGCCGCCTCCCGTCGGACGTCTCCGACGTCTATCGGGAAGTCCCCGCGCCGCCGCGGCACGGAGTGCCGCACCACACTTCGGCATGTTCGCCACTCCCCCGGTTCGCACGTCCGTGGCACGAGCAAACGGCGGCCGGGGCAATCTTCCCCGGATTTTCACGGCCCCGAGGCACTGCCCGAGTAACCTCATCGGCTGAGACCGTACCGGAGCGAGTTCTGAGGAACGCCTCGATGTCCCGCCGCGGGTTCACGCTGATCGAGCTGCTGGTGGTGATCGCCATCATCGCCATCCTCATCGGGCTGCTGTTGCCCGCCGTCCAGAAGGTCCGCGAGGCCGCCGCCCGGGCCAAGTGCCAGAACAACCTCAAGCAGTGGGGGCTGGCCGTGCACAACCACGAGGGCGCGCTGGGCCACCTGCCGACCCAGGGCGACGTGCCCGTGGGCGCCACCGGCAACCCGTGGTCGGCCCAGACCCGGCTCCTGCCCTACGTCGAGCGCGACGACCTGTCCCGTCAGATCGACTACAATCAGTCCAGCGACGGCCAGGCGATGGCGGTCAACCGGGTCGCCCTGCTGATGTGCCCGTCCGAAGCGAACGACCGACCGCAGGCCAGTTCGACCGCCCCGTACCCGCTCAACTATCTGGTGTGCGTGGGGACCTGGTTCGTCTACGCCCCGACGACCGGCACCACCGGCGACGGGGCCGTCGGCATGAACCGCCGGCCGCGCCTGACGGACGTGACCGACGGCACCAGCAACACCCTGGGCATGAGCGAGGGGAAGACGTTCACCCCCGTCCTGCGGGACGGCGGCGCCCCGGCCGCCGTTGGGGCCGGGGTGCCGGCCACGCCGGCCGAGGTGGTCGCCTACGGCGGCACGCTCCAGGCGGACGGCGGGCACGTGGAATGGATCGACGCCCGCAGCGTCCAGTCGGGGTTCACCACGACGTTCCCGCCGAACACCGTCGTGCCCTACACGACCGGGGGCAGCACCTACGACGTGGACTTCACCAGCCGGCGGGAGGGGAAGTCGGCGACGCAGCCGACGTACTCCGCGGTCACGGCCCGCAGCTTCCACACCGGCGGGGTCAACGCGCTGCTGCTGGACGGGAGCGTCCGGTTCGTGACGAACCAGACCACCCGGGCGACCTGGCAGGCGCTCGGCACGCGCGCCGGCGGCGAGGTCGGGGAGTATTGAGCAGGTCGAACCACCCGCCGTGTCGCGTCCCGGTGACCACCGCCCGACCGGGGCGGGCCGGGCGGCTGATCTGTGGCGTTCGGTCCTGGAGGCCAGCTTGCCGGAGCCGCTTGCGGGGATCGGGGGTGTGCTCGGGTTCGCCCCGGCGTGGTACGCGCTCGGGGTCGTGACCGACGAGTTCCTGGCCCGGGCGCGGGCGCGGTGGGAGGCGGGTGAGGACCCGAACACCGAGCACTACCGGTGGTGGGCGTTCGGGGAGTTCCTGGCCGCCCGCCGGCCGCTCCCACCAGACCTGGCGGCCGCCCTGTACGCGCTCGGGGAAGCCGACCCGGAGCCGGGGATGGGCGGGGCCATGATGGCCGCGATCGTCCACCTCCCGGAGTGCCCGCCGGCGGTGCTGGACACGGCCGCGGCGTCCGGGCGGGTACACTTGGTCCGGGCCGTCGCGCGGCGCCGGGCCGACCCCGGCGCGACCGCTGAGCGTTGAGTTCGGCCCTGGAGGGACGAGTCGTTGCGAAGGCTCCTGGCCGCGTCCGCCGCGTGGGCGATCGGGGCGGGCGTGTACCTCGTCGCCGCGGTCGTGTGGGGCGAGTACGACGGGTTCCCGTCCCTTCTGCTCCTACCGGCGTGCGCGGGCGCGGCGAGTGCCGTGGCCGTCGGACTGGCGCTGGCCGTCGGGGCGGCGGTCCGATCGACCCCGCTCGGCCGGGTGTGGCGGTCGAGTCGGGCGTGGGCGGCGGCCACCATCCCCGCGTACACGCCGTAGAGAAAGCTTTCGGCCAGCCCCAGCAAGAAGCCCCACCAGGTGAGCCATTTGAACGCCGGCAGGATCTGTTCGAGAAACTCGTGCATGTGCAGGCTCTGCG
>JAFKFQ010000281.1 GCA_017308215.1 bacterium
CGGGGCGGCGCTCCTGTTCGTCTTCGCCCTGGTGCGGGGCCTACCGCTTCTGGCCGCGGGGACGTTCACCGGGCTCCTCAAAGACTTCAAGGCGCTGTCCCGCTGGCAGCCCCGGCTCGAAAAGGTGTCGGGAGTGTTGCTCGTCGTGCTCGGGGTGGCGTTCGTGGCACAGCGCATTCTGACGTGACCGACTGTAACGAGGAGACACCTATGGCAACCACCCTGGCGACCGACCCCCTGACCGATACCGCCGCGCCGGCCGAAACCGGGAAGCTCGTCCAGATTAAGGCGAGCGGCATGATGTGCTCGTTCTGCACCATGTCCGTCGAGAAGGCCCTCGGCCGGATGCCGGGCGTGAACAGCGTGCAAATCAACTTGGTCCACGGGCTCATCCTCGTGGACCGGGACCCGAAGCGCATCTCGACCGCCGAGCTAGA
Source organism: bacterium (assembly GCA_017308215.1). Lineage (GTDB taxonomy): Bacteria > Planctomycetota > Planctomycetia > Gemmatales > Gemmataceae > Urbifossiella. The sequence continues at coordinate 438 of JAFKFQ010000281.1, forward strand.
GAGGGCGGTCGAGGGCCTGGGCTACACGGTCGTCGCGACCGAGGCCCAGCAGTACCAGACCGACGAGGCGCTCTTTCAAACCATCAAGTGGCGGGGCTTCGTGGCCCTGGGCCTTTCGGTCGTTGACCTGCTCGTCGACCCGCTCGACCTCCTCGGTCGCTTGGGTGTCGAGCTTCACGCGCTCGCCCGGCCGCTCTTCAGCCTCGGCGTGGCGCTCCTCGTCCTGACCTGGCTCGGTCTTCCGATTCTGCGGAAGACGCTCATGGCGCTGCGGAACCGGGTCATCAACGCCAACGTGCTCCTCTCGACGGGGGCTTGGGGGGCGTTTGTGATTGGCCTCGTGCATCTTTCGGCGCTCCTACGCGGGGACACCGCGACGGCCGCGGCCTGGCCGAACTTCTTCCCCATTGCCGCCTGGCTGATGGCGCTCCACCTGTTCTTCGGCTACTTCAAGCTCTCGACCCGGAAGACCGCCGCCGAGGCGGTGAGAAAGCTCCTCTCGCTCCAGGCCCAGAAGGCCCGCGTGGTCCGCGGCGGGCAAGAGGTGGAAGTCCCGGCCGACGCCGTGGCCGTCGGTGAGGTGGTCGTCATCCGGCCCGGCGAGCGGGTGCCGCTCGACGGCGTGGTGAGCGAGGGGACGTCGAGCCTCGACCTCTCGACCGTGACCGGCGAGAGCGTCCCGGTCTTCGTCGAAGCCGGGGCCGAGGTCATCGGCGGGACGACGAACCTGGACGGGTTCATCAAGGTCCGTGCTACCCGCGTGGGCGAGGAGACCTTCCTCAACCAGGTGGTGCGCCTCATGCGGCAAATCGAGGAGCGAAAGCCCCCGGTCATGCTGCTCATGGACCGGCTGATGAACTACTACGGGCCGGTGGTGTTCGTCGCCGCGGCGCTCGCCGGGGCGGGCTGGTTCGCTTATACGCTCCTTTCCGGCGGGACCGTCGGCGAGGCCGTGCCGCGGGCCATCTACGTGGCCCTCACGACCGTCATCATGGGTTACCCGTGCGCGCTGGGCATCACGACGCCGATGGTGCTCGCCATCGGCGGCGGGCGGGGCGTCGCCCGGGGGCTTTTGGTCAAGGCCGGGGAGTTCTTCCAGGCGCTCTCCGACGTCGACACGGTGGTGTTCGACAAGACCGGCACACTCACCTACGGCAAGCCCACGGTCAAGGAAGTCCTCACCTGGGGCATGGACCGAAGAGAGTTCCTCGCGCTCGTCGCGGCCGCCGAGCGGCCGTCCGAGCACCCGCTCGGGAAGGCCGTCGTCCGCTACGCCCACTTCCAGGGGGTCGAGGCCGACCGGGAAGCGACGGACTTCCAGGCGGTGCCGGGCCAGGGCCTTTCGTGCCGGGTCGGCGGCGTCGAGGTCCTCATCGGCAAAAAGGCGTTCCTGGCCAGCCGTGGCGTGGACGCCGTCGCCGGCGAACAGGCGACCCCGCTCGAAGCCGACAACACCGTGGTCTACGTCGCAGCCTCCGGGAGGCTCGTGGGAGCACTTGCCCTCCAGGACGTCCCGCGGCGGGGGGCTCAAGGGGTGATGAAGCGGTTCCAGGAACTCGGGCTTAGGACCGCGATGCTCACCGGCGACAGCCGCCCGGTGGCCGAGTCCATCGCCCGCCAGCTCGGGATTGACGAGGTGTACGCGGAGCTCCTCCCGGCCGACAAGGTGAAGGTCATCGAGGACCTCCAGAAGGCGGGCCGTAAGGTGGCGATGGTCGGCGACGGGGTGAACGACGCCCCGGCGCTCGTTCAGTCCGACGTCGGAATTGCGCTCGGGGCGGGGACGGACGTTGCGATGGAGTCGGCGGGGGTGGTGCTCGTGAGCGACCGGCTCGACCGGGTGCTCTCGGCCATCCTGCTCGGCCGGGCGTCGCACCAGAAGATGCGCCAGAACATCGCGTTCGCGGTCCTCTTCAGCGTGGTCGGCATCGGCCTCGCCGTCGCCGGGCTCGTCACCCCGGCCGTCGCCGTCGTCGTCATGACGCTCTCCATCTTCGCGGTGCTGCTCAACACCGCGGCGCTGGTCCGGACGGACCTCGGGGTTGTGGCCGACGAGGAGAACGCCCCGGTCGCCGAGGCCGAGATTCGTACCCCGGGCATGGTGTGCGAGGGGTGCGCCGGGAAGATTACCGAGGGTCTGCTCGCGATGCCCTCGGTGCAGAAGGTCATCCCCGACGTGAAGGGGAAGCGGGTGCGGGTGCTCTTCGACCCGCAGAAGACGAGCGAGGAAGGCTTGCGGGAGCGGGTGAAGCAGATGGGCTACGCCTAGGCAGAGCCCGAGACTCGGAACGTTTTCAGGTTCGCAACGCGGCGGGGAAGGTCCCTGCTGCTCGACGGGAGTTCTTGAAACGAGGTGTGTGATGAACCGAAGGAAGTGGCTCGTGGCGGCGCTCCTGGCCGTCCCGGTGGCGGTCGGCGGCGGGCTCGCCTACGCGAACACGACGCAGGCCAGCGGGTACACCTGTCCGGTTACGGGGGAGGAGCTGCCGTGTGAGAAGTGCTGCCCCCTGAACGGCGCGAAGGCCCAGGGGTCGACGCAGGCGACCGACGGCGAGTTCGTCTGCCCGGTCACCGGCGAGGCGCTCGCCTGCCCGAACTGCTGCCCGCTGAACAAGGCGAAGTAGGAAGGCGTTCCGACCGTGGTCCAACGCGACGCCCGGGTGAGCCCTGGGCGTCGTTCTGTTCATCCGGTCTCAAATCGTGATGCGCTCCACCTCGTCGAGTGACAGCTTGTCGTCCCGCCGGTCGTAGAGCTTCGTTGTCCGGGCGCTCTCGTGGTTGGCGAGCTGCTGGGCTTTCTCTAGCGTCCCGCCGTTCACGAGGTAGTTCGTGATGCCGGTGGCTCGGAACGTGTGGCAGCCGATGGCAGTCTCAATCGCCGCGTCCTTCGCCCGGCGGCGGACCATTTCGTACACGTCGCGGCGGGTCATCCGCTTCGCGGTGAGCTTCTTCGTCTTGCCCTGCGTGGTGCGGAAGAGCGGCCGCTTCTTCTGGTCCCAGAGCCCGGCCGCGTCGAGGTAGGCGTCAAGGAACTCTTCGAGCTTGTGGTGGGCGGGCACCTCGTGGAGCTTGCCGCCCTTCTCGTGCAGCCGAACCCACCAGCGCTTTCCCTGCGGGAAGTAGTCCTCGACGTTCATCCCGGCGAGCGCCCCGACGCGGGCGAACGTGTAGACCATGAGTCCGATAATCGCCCGGTCGCGGAGGCCGACGACATTCGTCGTGTCGATGGCGTCGAGAAGCTGGCGGGTCTCGTCGGCGTCGAGCACCGGGGTCTTTCCCTTCTTGGTCGAGAAGCTCGGCCCCTTCACGGCGGCGGCCGGGTTCATCTCCACGACCTGGCCGACTACGAGGTAATCGAACAGCATCCGGATTGCGGCGAGGTTCTGCTTCACGGTCGGTGCGGACACCTCGCGGCCGAGCTGCTCGATGTACGCGGCGACGTGCAGCGGCCGAATCTGGGTCAGGCTGAGGCGGCGGGGTTCGAGCCACGCGAAGAACTTGGTCACGGCCCGGAGGTACGCCATCCGGGTGTTCACGTTCCGGATGGTCGCCCCGAAGAACTCGGCGAACTTCTCCTCGGCTTTCGGTCCGGCCTGGCGGACGGCGGGCGGGATGACCGACGCCGGGTCGAGCCGAACGACCTCCTCGGCCTTGTTCACGACGACCAGCTCGCTAGCCATAGAGCCCCTTCCCCCTCACAACCGGCGTTTCCGGCCGCCGACAGGCGCGGATAGGTTTAGCCGTGCATAACGTCCTTTATGTACCACTAAGATGGCCGACTCGCCAGAATGCGATTCGGACCCCGGCCGAGTAGAACGGGAAGGCGGCGGCACAACCGGACCCTGGACCTTGCACGGGAGTTGACACTCCCAGGAATATCTGTCAAAGATTGGAGTATGGACAGGACCGACGAATCGTGTCAGGCTCACCCCTATCGAGTTCGCATCACTGCGGGCGGAAGGATTGTCATTCCGGCCGAGGTTCGCCAGGACCTCGGGGTGAAGGAGGGGGACGAGTTGCTTCTCTCGGTCGATGAGAGTGGCGTCCGCCTGACCACCTACCGGAACGCTCTCCTCGAAGCCCGGCGGCTCGTGGCTCAGTACGTGAAGCCGGGCGTCAGCCTAGTGGACGAACTGAGCCGCCAACGAGCGGAAGAGGTAGCCAAGGAGGAGAGTGGGCCAGGAGACGGAGCGGTCAAACGACGCAGAGCTTGAAGGCGTTCTCGACGCGGGAGCGGTCCTCGCGGCCATCCGCGACGAGCCGGGCGGCGACTACGCGGAACGAGTTATTCCCCAGTCGGTCATCCTGAGCGTAAACCTCTCCGAGGTTGCGACCGTCCTCGTGCGGAACGGTATGCCGTTCCCGGTGGCGTCACAGGTCCTGACCAGCCTCGGGATGCAGGTCGTTCCGTTCGACGCGGAGCTCGCCTTGCGTGCCGCTTCGCTCTTCCCCATCGGCAAGCCGCTCGGGCTCTCGCTCGGCGACCGGGCCTGTCTCGCCCTGGCCCTCCATCGCGGCTCCCCCGTCTTCACGACGGAACGGAGGTGGGCCGAGCTCCAGCTCCCAATCAAAGTCGAAGTCATCCGGTAGCGGAGGTCGCTGCCGCACCAGCTTAGGTTCCTGGACACCGGCTGTCGGTCGCTGGCGACCTTCTTACGTCACGGCCCGGGAAACACTCCTTGACACGAATACACAGTTCCGTGTAATAGTTGAAGATGGGAGAGGTACACCATGACACGAAAGCAACCCGCCACGGCAAAGCCGGCGTGCGAACCGGCCGGGAGCTGCTGCTCGGTACGGCCGGCGTTGAAGGACCGGCCGCTTCTGTCGTTCGTGGATGCGGTGAAGGTGATGGCCCTGTTCAAGGTGCTCGGGAACGACACCCGGATACGGCTCCTTCACCACCTGGTCCGGAGCGAGGAGGCCACCGTCACGGAGCTGGCCAAGACGCTCGGCATGAAGCCGCAAGCCGTCTCGAACCAGCTCGTGCGGCTGAGTGACACCGGGATGGTTTCGCACCGGCGGGAGGGGAACAACGTGTTCTACCGGGTCAAGAACGGGTGCGTTGCCCCGCTGCTCGACCTGGCCCTCTGCCTGATGGAAGACGAGGGGACAACCAAGAACGGAGAGTGAGCGATGAGCGAGACGATTACCCAGGTGGTGCGGGAGAAGTATGCGGCGGTCGCGGCGAGCGGCCTGACGAACGAGAGTGCCGGCGTCCAGGCCGTGGCCGAGGCGTTCGGGTACTCGGCCGAGGAGCTCCAAAACATCCCGGCCGAGGCGAACATGGGGCTCTCGTGCGGGAACCCGACGGCGACGGCACATCTCAAGTCGGGCGAGGTGGTCGTTGACCTCGGCTCGGGCGGCGGCCTCGACGTGTTCCTCGCGGCGAAGAAGGTCGGGCCGGCGGGGAAGGCCATCGGCATCGACATGACGCCGGAGATGGTCGAGCGGGCCACGCGGAACGCGGCAAAGCAGGGGCTCGGGAACGTCGAGTTCCACCTCTCAACCATCGACCGGACGCCGCTCGCCGACGGCTCGGCCGACTGCGTGATTTCCAACTGCGTCATCAACCTCGCGGCCGACAAGCCGGCCGTCTTCCGCGAAATCTTCCGCATTCTCAAGCCCGGCGGCCGCGTGGCGGTCTCGGACATCGCGTTGAAGAAGGAGCTCCCGCCGGAAGTCGGTCAGGACCTCATGGCCTACGTCGGGTGCATCGCCGGGGCGGTGCTCGTTGAGGACTACGTCGCGGGCTTGAAGGCGGCCGGCTTCTCGGCCGTCGAGGTGGTGGACACGAAGAAGGATTTGAACGCCTACGCGAAGGTGGAAGGGCAAGGCGGGTGCTGCTCGCCAGCGATGACGGCTCCGGCCCCGGCGGCTTCGGCGTGTTGCACGCCGGCTCCTGCCGGCTCCTCCGAGTGCTGCACCCCGATTGGCGGTGAGAAGTCGCTCGCGGTGGTGGCGTCCGACTGCTGCACTCCGGCTCCGGCCGGGTCTTCCGAGTGCTGCACGCCGAACCCGGTTCACGGCGGGCTCTCGGAGCTCATCAGCAAGTACGACATCAACGAGTTCGCGGCGAGCGTGCAAGTGTACGCCGTGAAACCTTCGTAGCCACGGGAGCACCGCCCATGCGACGGAAGCTCGTGGCCGAAGCGTTCGGCACCTTCGCCCTGGTGTTCGCCGGCACCGGGGCCATCATCGTCAACGACACCTTCGGGGCGGTGACGCACGTCGGCATAGCCGTCACCTTCGGCCTGGTCGTTCTGGCCATGATTTACGCGGTCGGCGACGTGTCCGGGGCTCACCTGAACCCGGCCGTCACGGCGGCATTCGCTGTGGCCGGCCGGTTCCCGGTCGGGTGCGTTCTGCCCTACATCGCCGCCCAGCTCCTCGGGGCGTTCGCGGCGAGCGGGCTCCTCCGCGTTCTCTTCCCGGCCCACGGCACGCTCGGGGCGACGCTGCCAGCGGGCGGGGCCGGCCAGTCGTTCACGTTCGAGCTGCTGCTCACCCTCATCCTCATGTTCGTCATCCTCCGCGTTTCGACCGGGGCGAAGGAGAAGGGCATCACCGCCGGCATCGCGGTCGGGGCCGTCATCGCCCTCGAAGCTATGTTCGCGGGCCCGGTGTGCGGGGCGTCGATGAACCCCGTCCGTTCGCTCGCCCCAGCCGTCGTGAGCGGCCGCACGGAACACCTGTGGGTGTACCTCGTCGCCCCCCCGGTCGGGGCCCTGATTGCGGTTGTCGTTGGCAGGTTGGTCGAGGAACCGGCTCCGCTGGAGCCCAAACCAGAGGACGTGACGTGACTGCGGAACCGAAGCGGGTGCTCTTTGTGTGCATCGAGAACAGCAACCGGAGCCAGATGGCGGAAGCTTTCGCCCGGATGCACGGCGGCGGCCTGGTCGAGGCGTACAGCTCGGGCTCGCGGCCGTCGGGCAAGGTGAACCCGAGGGCCATCGAGTTCATGCGTGAGAAGGGGTACGACCTGGCCGCGCATGGTTCGAAGCCGCTCACCGAGATTCCGCAGGTCGAGTACGACGCGGCAATCACGATGGGGTGCGGCGACGAGTGCCCAATGGTCCGGGCGAAGCTCCGCGAGGATTGGGGCATCCCGGACCCAAAAGAGCTTCCGCCCGAAGGCTTCCGCGAGGTGCGAGACCTCATCGAGCGGAAGGTGAAGGAGCTACTCGCCCGGCTCGGCTAGGAAAGCTTTCCCGTTAGGGGCTCACCGGAGGACGGGGAAGTAGCCTAGGCGCTTCCTGCTCGCCGTCGGCGTCATCTTGAGTGGATGAGGGCGGATGACGGGAATCGAAGAAGCGTGGAGCGAGTGTGTGGCGTTCGCGTCCCGGGCGGACACGACTGCCGAGGAGCGTGAAGCGTTCTGGCGTCGGCTCGTGGCCCGGTACTCGATGGTCGAGGTGTCGCGGCTGATGAGCGCTGTTGCGTTCCACCTGGCCGATGACCGGCCGGACGTCGCCCCGTGGCCCGAGGTGCCGGTCGAGCTGCTGGCGTGGTGGCGAGGGTTGGCTACGGAACTTCCGGGTTGATGACCGTGAGCCCTTCCGCCGCCGCAATGGTGCAGAGCGCCGCGTCCGCACACACGAACGTTACCGGCCGACCGGGGTCGTTCAGGTCGAGGGCGACAGCGAGTTGAAGCGCATCGAGGGTGCGGAGATTCTGCACCAGCCCGACGCGGCGGATGAGGTCAACGGCGGCCGAGAAATGGGCAACGGTAAGCCGGACCACGCGGAGCCGCTTCGCCCGCACGTCGGACCGGAACCGCCGGGTCAGGTTTTCGAACGCGGTGCGGGTGAGCTGCCCGGTGCGGACCTTCTTCGCGAAGACCGAATGGAGCTCCACGACGGACAGCCGCGAAATGGTGTGCGACGAGCTCGCGTCTGCGAGCAAGGCGTCTACCTTCGGGGTTCCGGTCTCGGCATGGTAGTGCTTGGCGACGGCACTCGTGTCGAAGAAGTAATCGGGCATTTACCGCTCGTCCCGCTCGGCGGCGAAGTCGGCGGTCAGGTCGCCGGGGATGGTTGCGAGCCCTGCCCGCACATCGGCGAGCGTCACCTCCGGTGAGGTATCGGCCTCGCACTCGGCGTGAAAGTCGGTGTCGAGGAGCCGCTCGACGGCCGGCGGGAGCGTGGCGGAACCGTTTCCGGCGGCTTGTTGAGAACGAAGGACGGTCACGAGCGATTCGACCGCCTGGACGGCAGCCGGCGAGAGACCGCTCACGTCGATGGTCTGCGGCATCGGCTTTTCCCGCTGGTCCGTGTGGATTCCCATAGCTTCTAAAATACCACCTGCCTCGCCCGACCGTCAAAGCTGTCCGCTGGCGGGCCGAGGCCGCCGGCAGATTCATCGGCTTCTCATTCGAGTTTTCCTACCGGCCACGTCTGCCCGTTAGATACAATCTGAACCACGCACCCCCACGCACACTAGCTCCGCCGCCCTCCGGAGGATGGCTCATGGCCGTTGGGAAGTTCGACCGCAGCTCACCCCCCTGCCCTGCCCCGACCGACACCGTCGCAGTTGCTCCCGCCGTACCTTCTCAAGCAACACGCACAACCCCGCTGACGAGCCCGAGCGAGCCCGTATCGAGCAACGTGTTCATGCGCGTGCTCAACTGGTACGCCGAGCTGACGAGCACTGTGCAAGGCCGCATCAAGGTGCTCTCCGCCGTCCTCTCGTTGACCATCGGTGTGTTCGCTCTCGGCCTCGGCTTGCTGATTTTCGAGCCTGTAAAGCCGGCCGTGCAGAAGCCCGGCGACGCGGCTCCGCTGGTCGAGCAAAAGACGCTCCCCCAGGACGTGGAGAACACGGCGAAGACGGCCGGGAAGCTCGCCGAAACCGCTGTCGATTTTGGCGACACGGTCAAGGAGTCAGCAACCGAGCTCGCCCGCGAGATGGAGCTCAGCCGCTACGTCATCCGGCTCACCCCGGCCCAGGAGAAGGAATTCCTCCGGCTCCTGGAGGAGCTCCACAAGGGCCACGCCGCGTTCATCGTCCAAGTGAAGAAGCCGCTCGTTAACGAGCGCCTCGGGCGGTTCGGCTATCTCACCGAGGTGATGGAGCAGCGCATCGCCGAGGGGAACGGTCTGGGGAAGCCAGCCCGGGAGGCGTTCGCCGTCGCCGAGGGCTATGCCAAGTACGAGGGCAACTCGAACTACGAGTACCTCGGCCAGCTCCGCTACGACACGACATCGAGCCCATTTACGCAACACCGGTCGGCCATGCTTGCCTCGATGGCACGGGGCGAGGACGTGACCGCCCGCGACGTGATGCGGGCGATTCACCTCGCCGGGGCCACGGTCAAGCGAGTGCGGAAGTGCGAGGAGGTCGAGAAAGCCTACAACCGGCTGCTCACGATGATGTTCAAGTGGAGCGCCCAAGCCTCCCGGGACTTCTACGGGCTGGAGGACCCGAGCCTTGAGGCGTGCCTGGCTCACCGGCTGAACGTTTCGGCACAGGTGACGGCCGACTTGTACCTCACCGCCGACCGTCTTTACCGAGGGTTCCTCTCGAACTCGCCGGACCGGTCGATAGCCTTCGAGTTCCCGGAGCTCACCCCGGCCGAACGGGCGGCCGTGGCGGCAAAATCCGGACAGCGGTAGCGACCGCCAACGGCTCACCGTTCGTGCGTGATGGTCCTCGTGAGCTGTTGCTCGGTGCGGCCGGCGGCTTGTTCCAACCGGTCGAGTTTTGCAATCGCCTCGTCCCGCCGCCGTTCGTGCTTTTGCCCGAGGTCTGTGAGTTCCTGTCGGATGCGGGCCTCGTGCTTGTCCCACCGACGTTCGAGAACCGGCCACTGGTTGCTGTTCGGCTCGTGGAGTTCATAGACGGGGACCGGTAGGTCTTTTTCACGGCAACTCAGATGACGGAGGGCCTCATCTCGAAACGCCGTGCGTCGCTCGCTGTTGCAGGTCACGACGAGGTCGAACCGGTCCCGGACCGCGAGGGCGTAAGCGACCTTGTCGGGGACCGCCTCGCGGCCGAGCTCGCGAGCCGTGACGACTTGGGCGAAGCGTTCGAGCCGGGACTTCACTTGGTCCGGCACGTCGCCGTCTAAGTAGATTCGGAGCTCAATGCGGCACCAACCCTTCCTCGAAGAGCTGACCGGCCACCTCCACCATCTGGCGGAACTCGTCGCGGCCGACGTCGGGGTACGCCGCTTGGATTTCGGTGAGCCCGAATCCGTGGGTCAGGTAGCCCCACAGGATGTCAACGCGGTGCAGGCTCGGGTGACTCAGGAGCTTCCCCCCTCGGACGCCGGGCAGAAACCGGACGAGGCCGGAAGCGAACCGGCGGTCGTTATCGGCAAGCGCTCGGGCGTAGGCGACCTGCTGCTCTTCCTCGTAGTCCCACGGCCAGTCACTCAACCGGCGGCCGGCTTCCTTCAGTATGCGAAGCACGGGCCGCACGGGGGCGGACGGGTGCTGGCGAAGGAACTCTTTGAACGTGAGGCCGTCGCGGAGCGACTGCCACAAGGCGGAGAGGGGAACGCTGGTCCCACGGATGACAAGACCTTGTCGGCCCTGGTCCCAGGCGACGAGTTCGGAACGGGGGTCGGTAGCTGCTGGCACCTCCAAATCCTCCCGGTAGTCGGAAGGGGTAGGTCCGTATTGTTGCCACGGTCCCGGGCGGATGCCAAGCGCGTTCGGGCCGGCAACCGGACGACCACCGAGCACAAAGCCGCAACATGGCCAAGCAAGACGCACGAGCAGAACCGCCCCGGAAGCCCCCGCAGAACGTGTCGTTCAGCATCGACGCAGGGTTCCTCCCGTACCTGCCGAAGCTGGAAGAGTACGCCGAAGGCCGTGGGCTCACCCTCGGCGTCGCGGCTCGTGAGCTCGTGAAGCAGGCACTCGACGGGCCTGAGCCGGTAGCGGCTGCGGGCCCTGCCGACTCGGAGACGCGGGCCGAGCTCGCAAGCGTGCGAGAGTCCATCCGGGCACTCGAAATCGCCACCGGTACGACGGCCGAGGAAGTCCGGGACCGCTTGGACCGGCTCCGCGACGAGCTCGCCCAAGTGCTCCGGCTCGCGTTCCTCGCCTTCAAGGACCTCAACAAAGACGACGTGGAGAAGCTGCTCCGCGAAGTGTTCGGGAGGTGAGCCGTGCTCAGCATCCAGTCGAGGAGCGGAGGCAGCGGGGCGTACTACCTCGCCACGGCGGCCGAGGCGTACTACCTCGGCGACGACAACACGAGCGAGTGGCTCGGTGACGGGGCGCGGCGACTCCGGCTCTCGGGACACGTTCGTGACAACGACTTCCTCAAGGCATTTCGCGGCTACTCTCCGACCGGGAATCCGCTGGTGCAGAACGCCGGCGACAAGGACCGGAAGGCCGGGTGGGACCTCACGTACTCGCTCCCGAAGAGTGCGGCCGTCCTGTGGGCCGTCGGCGACGAGAAAGACCGGGCGGCCATCGAGCGCGCCCACCGCGAGGGCGTAAAGGCATCGCTCGACTACCTGGAGCGGACGGCCGCGTTCACCCGCACCGGGAAGGCCGGCTCGACGGTCGAGCCGGCAAGCCTCACGGTCGCGGCGTTCCACCACGGCACGAGCCGGGCCGGCGACCCGGGTCCACACACGCACTGCGTTGTGATGAACTTCGGCCACCGCGACCGGGGCGGCACGAGTGCGCTGGAGAGCCATTACTTCTACCTGGCGAAGATGACGGCCGGGGCCGTGTATCAGGCGAAGGTGTCGGCCGAGCTGGAGAAGCTCGGGCTTCACACACAGGCAACGACAACCCCGAAGGGTCGCTTCCTCGGCACGTTCGAGGTGTCCGGGGTGCCGAAGGCGGTGTGTGAGTTCTTCTCGAAACGGCGGCAGGCCATCGAGGAGGCGTTGAAGGCGAAAGGCCACAATTCGGCGGCGGCCGCTGCGGCGGCCACGCTCGACACGCGACCGAAGAAGGACAAGCTTCCGCCCCGCGAGGAGATGTTCGCCGGGTGGGCAGCCGACGCGGCCAGTCACGGTTTCACCGGGAAACAGGCCCGGGACCTCTACCGCGAGCGACGGACGGGCGACGAGCTCGCCACCACGGCAAAGGCCATCGAGGAGGCGAAGCGGGAGCTCACGGCCTCGGTGAGCTCGTTCACGGAGCGGGAGCTCTACCGGGCGACGCTCGTCCGCACCATCGGCGAGCGGGTCGAGCCATCGTTCGTCGAGAAGGCGGTGAAGACTCACCTCGAATCATCTGGGGACATCGTGTCCCTCGGCGGCTTCCGGCTCGCCCACCGGTTCACAACGAAGCAGGTGTGGGAGACCGAGAAGGAGCTTCTCGCCTCGGCCCAAGGCCTCGCCGACCGACGGTTCGACGGGCTTCGCCGGGCGACCGTCGAGGAGCACGTCGAGAAGACCTACCGGCCCGACACGAAGCGGCCGGGGTTCACTCTCAAGGAGGAGCAGAAGGAGGCGGTCCGGAAGCTCACCGAAGCCGGCGGGGACATCCGCGTTCTCTCGGGCTACGCCGGGACCGGCAAAACCGCCGTGCTGCGTGCGGTCCGCGAAGCCTACGAGCGCGACGGGTACACGGTGCTCGGCGCCTCGGTCGCCGGGGCCGCTGCCGAGCAACTGGAAAAGGGCAGTGGCATCCGAAGCGACACGGTCGCCATGCGGTTCATTGAGATGAACCGCTCACAGAGCCTCGGGAAGTCGGTGTGGCACCACACGAAGCAGATGCTCAAGACGGCGGCGAACGAGTTTCACCGCGACTTGCGCCTTCCGGTCTACAAGCTCCGCGGACCTCTGGTCATCGACAAGGGAACGGTGCTCGTCGTGGACGAGGCCGGGATGCTCGGAACCGAGGATTTGGCAAAACTCGTCCGGGCCGCGAAAGATGGTGGGGGGAAGCTCATCCTCGTGGGGGACCACCGTCAGCTACCGGCCATCGAGCCGGGCGGCGGGTTCCGGAGTCTCGCGAATCGGGTCGGCTTCTTCGAGCTCGGCGACGTGACCCGGCAGCGGTCCGCGTGGGGTCGGCAGAAGACGAAGGACCTGGCCGAGGGCGAGGCCGAGAAGGTGCTCCGCGAAGCGGCCGAGCGAAACCTCCTTACCGTCGGTCGTGACCGTGAGGCGACGGTCCGGCAGCTCGTGGCCGACTGGTCGAAGAAGGGCCTCACGGACCCGAAAGAGAACATGATGATTGCCAGCACGAACGCGGACGTGATGGCGCTAAACACCCTCGCCCAGCGAGAGCGGCGGCAGGCCGGGCTCGTCACCGGGCCGGCCGTCCGCGTCGGCGGGTACGCCGTCGCCGAAGGCGACCGGGTCATCTTCCGCGAGAACTCCCGCTCGCTCGGCGTGAAGAACGGGACGTTCGGCACCGTGCTTCGAGCCGACGGCTCGACGCTCACCATCCGGCCAGATGGGGAAGGTCCAGCGGGCCAGCCGCGAGCCCCGCTCGCGGTCGATGTGCGGCGCTACGGAAAACTCGAGCTCGGTTACGCGGTGACCGTGTTCCGCTCGCAGGGTGCGACGTTCGACGCGAGCCACGTCCTCCTCGGCGGCGTCGGCACCTCTCGCGAGATGGCCTACGTCGTCGGTTCGCGGGAGCGTGAGACGGTCCACTTCTACGCCGACCGGTTCGAGGCCGGCTACCAGCTCGAAAAGCTGTCGCGGGGCGAACGAGTCGAGAAGCCGCTCGAATCCCCGCTCGTCAGGGCCATGAAGAAGTCGGCCGAGAAGTCCTTGGCCCACGACGTACAGATTCCGGACGACACCCGGGCCAGCCGAGACGGACCCCGGCACAAGCTCACCCGCGAACTGTGAGTGACCACCGATGCCGACAAGAGAGCCCGACCTCCGCTCGTTCCTGAACGAGCTGGACGACGCGGCGTCGCCCGCACCGAAGCCGTCGCGGCGGACGCCACGGAAGCCGGTGCGAGAGCAACCGCCGGTCGAAGTGCCCCCTCCGCCGCTCCCGATGTTCCAGCGGCAGCCGGAGCCGGCACAGTTTCCGACTACGAGACCGAGCCCGTATGCCGAGCCGTTCGCCCGGGTGTTCGTTGCGGTCGTGCTGCCCGTCGTCGGGGCCGTCCTGGTGGCGGTCGCGGCCCGGGTGGTGTGCGAGCTCTACGAGCTCCTGTGCTTCGGGCTTGCCCTGGTCTTCCTGCGTTGGGCGATTGCCCGGCGGCCGGCAACGGACGGGGTGCAAACGTGGGGGCAGGCCGGGCGGCTCGCAGTGCGGGCAACGCTCGAAGCCCTCTCGGTGCCGGCGGCGGGCTTCTCGTCGTTCCTCGTGGCCTACTGGCTGTTCGGGGTCTTCTGGGCATACGTAACCGCGCTCACGCTGTCGCTCGTGTCCTTCGGCGTCACCGAGGGCAGGCGGCAACGGGCGGCGGCAGCCCGGCCGAGCGTTGAGCGAGGCCGGAGCGAAGGCGGCATCGATGACAAAGCGAGGGCCGAGTATGAGAAGGCACTCCACGACCTCAAGCGGCACGGCTAGGAACCCGCCGCTCTGGTTCGCCGGCCGCTTCTGGCCGCGTCGCATCGCCGAGCGGAAGTTCCTGTTCGCCGGCATGTCGGGCAGCGGGAAAACGCTCGGCATCCGCCTGCTGAACCAAACCGCCCTGTACGGGTTCGGGCAAGGCATTCCCCGGCGAGCTCTGTACTACGACGCGAAGGGCGATTGGCCGGCCATCATCCACGGCGTCTTCGAGCACTGGGGGCACCCGAACCCGCCCCGGGTGAAGAAGCTCGCCCCGTTCGATGCGAACGGCTACGGGTACGACTTCCAAGCCGACTTCGACCGGAGCTACAACCCGTTCGGGACGGCGGCCAATCTTGCCAAGACGCTCATCCCGGTCACGGGCCTCGGCGGCGACAAGAACTCGCAGTTCTTCACGAGTGCCGCTCAACTCGTGCTCGCGTGGGTGACGCTCCTGGTCCACGAGCGGGCGAAGCGGTGGACGCTCCGTGACATCATCGTGGCGGCGACCGACGGCCGCATCATCCGCGTCCTGTTCGAGCAGGACGACCGGGCCCGGGCCATCCTGCGGAAGTTCGAGGAGACCCCGCAGACCTACAGCAACGTGCTCCAAACCGTCGAGTCGTTCCTATGGGAGCTGGAGCCTGCGGCCCTCGCGTGGGAGCACCACCTCGCCAAGGGGCGACGGCTGACGTTCCGGGACTGGCTCCGGGGCGATGACATCCTCATCCTGTCGGGCACCGACCCGAACCCGCACGCGGTCGAGCCCATCAACGCCCTGCTCCTCGAATTCCTCCGCCAGGAGCTCCGCAACCAGCCGGAGTGCCCGTGGTACGAACCAGACTCGCCCGAGACATGGCTCTTCCTAGATGAGTTCCAGAACGTAGCCCCCCTGCCCCACCTGGTCGACTTCTTCACGCTGTCGCGGAGCAAGGGTGCGACGCAGGTCATCGGCGTGCAGGAGGTGGACCAGCTCGTTCACAACTACGGCGAGGAAATCGCGAACACCATCCTCGGCCAGTGCGGCTACGTGGCGGTGACGAAGCTCGCGAGCCCGGCCTCGGCCGGCTACTTCGAGAAGCGGGTCGGGTCGTTCGAGGAGATGAAGAAGTTCGAGCAGACCGGCCAGTCGTACACGAGCAGCTCGGGGCCGGGCGGGAGCAGCTCCTCGCACACGACCAACACCGGCACGACGCAACAGCTCCTCACCCGGCCGGGGGTGCTCGCCCAGCAGTTCACGCAGCTCGAAGAGGTCCGGGCGGGCCTGACGATTGACGCCTACTACATCGCCAACGGTCCCTACGAGCGACGCGAGTTTTCGGCCCGGTTCGGGGAGTGCCCCCTCGCCCCCATCCCGGCCGGTTTCACGAGCTACCGGCCGCTCAAGCCGGCCTCTCTTACCCGGCCCCGAGCCTACAGCCTGGACGACTTCGACCGCCTCGGATTCGCCCGAGCCGACGTCCCGAGCGACTACCACCGGAAGCTCGGGCCCGAGCCGACGCATCTAGAAACGCTCCTAAAGATGGTGCGGGGGTGGAAGGCTCCTAGAGACACCACAACCCTCGAAACGGATGTGGCTTGAGGCCAACCGACCGCGAATCATCATGAGCCTTCTAGAGGCCATCAAGGCGTTAATAATCAACGGCTTACGCCGCCCCGACCAACCAGACATCTAGCACCCTGGTGCGTCGGGTGTGGCGAAGCTTGTACGTCTAGATGCGGCGTGGGATACGGGGCAGAGGTGGGGAAGTTTCCCCGGGAAACACGGCCCGTCGGCGAGCGTGTTTCCCGGGGAAACAAGGGCGAGCGATGGGCGGGCCTGGTCGATGTTTCCCGGGGAAACTTCGGTCAGGCGGCGGGCTCTGCGGCGGCCTCTTCGGCCGGGCCTCGGGCTTCGGCGAGGGCGGCTTCGAGGGCGGCGATGATGTCCCGTTGGCGGACGGTCTTCTTGTGCCAGATGATGACCACCTTCGCGTTCCCCACCTCGAACTCGCGCTTCGTGACGGTTGCCTTCGGCTTCTCCTCCCCGGTCGGCTCCTGGACCTTCCGGGGCTTCTTCCCGTTCGCCTCCCCGACGGCGGCGGTCACCTCGTCCCGCTTGAGCCCCTCGGCCACGATGCGGGCGGCAAGCTCCCGCTGCGCGTCGGCGGTCGGGAGCTTCGCCAGCTCGTAGGCGGCACTCGCGGGGATGGCCCCGCTCTCGACCTGGTGCTGAATGTCGTCGGGCAGGTCGAGCAGGGCGAGCGCCTTGCTCACGGTCCCCTTCCCGATTTTGAGCGAGTCGGCGAGCTGCTGGACGGTCCACCCGTTGAGCCCCATGAGCTCCTTGTAGCTCCGGGCCGACTCGACGGGCTTCAGGTCCTCACGGAGCAGGTTCTCAACGAGCTGGTCGATGCGAAGCTCGGTCTCGGTGAGCTCACCCTCGACGACGACGCACGCGAGGGTTTTGAGTTGCGCGAGGGTCGCGGCCCGATACCTGCGCTCGCCGGAGATGATGACGAACTTCCCGAGGTCCTGACTCCACCGAACCCGGATGGGCTGGAGCTGTCCCCTGCTCTTCAGGCTCTCGGCGAGCGACGTGAGGTTCTCCTCGGTGAACGTCTTTCGCGGCTGGTTAGGGTCCGGGGTGATGCGCTCGATTTCGATGTGAGCGGCTTCCCGGAGCATTCGCCTGCCGGTGGACTGGTCCGCCATTGCGACAACCTTCGGGGTGCTGGGGGTGATGGCCTGCGGGTCGCGGTGCCCGAGGCTCTCCATCATGGTGTTTCCGAACTGCGAGGCGAGTCGGTCGGTGGCCTTCATTATGCAACCTCAAGGGTGTCGGTGGTCAGGGTGATGTCGGTGTTCGTGGCGGGCTCCCCGCCGACGCCGAGCCGATTCTCGATGTGAAGGAACTCGGGCGGCAGGCTCAACGCCTGGGGCACGCGGGCGAGCATCTCCTCGGCGATGGCGGTGATGTCCTTCGAGGCGGCGGCCTTCGGCTTGTAGAAGTGAACCGGCTTCCGGGCTGCTACGGCTTCCTTGAAGTCCTTCTTGTTCGGGAACGGTGAGTTGAA
The DNA here is from genome assembly GCA_017308215.1 of bacterium. GTDB lineage: Bacteria > Planctomycetota > Planctomycetia > Gemmatales > Gemmataceae > Urbifossiella. The sequence goes on from JAFKFQ010000281.1 coordinate 17,929, forward strand.
CACCTTCGAGTTGTAGAGGCTCCGGAGCTGGTTCTCGTACACGTCGTGGAGGGCTAGCCGCTGCCGCATAGTGACGAGGTAGCCGAGCATGCGGAGCTGATTGTTCTGCGTCTGAAGGGCCAGGTCGATGAACCGCTGAATGGCGGTGATGCCCTGCGCCCCGAAGTCCTCCGGCTGGAGTGGCACGAGCACGAAGTTCGCGGCGATGAGCGCGTTCCAGGTGCAGAGCTGGAGGTTCGGCGGGCAGTCGAGAAGCGTGATGTCGAACTGCCCGGCTGCCTCGGCGAGGAACATCCGAAGGGCCGTTTGCAGGACCCCCGCTTGCGTCGGTTGCGAGCGGTTGAAGTCTTCGAGAGCACTGGCCCCGGCCACAATCGAGATGTTCTCGAACGGGGTCGGCTGAATCACCTTCTCGGGGAGCGGTTCGAGGTCGTCGCGGAACACCGCGAGCGCCGTCTTCTGCGGCGGGAGGGCCTCGGTCGCGACCGGTCCGAAGAACCCTTGCGTCAGGTTTGCTTGCGGGTCGAGGTCCACGAGAAGGACCCGGTAACCCATCTGGGCGAACGCGCCCGACAGGTGGTAGCAGGTCGAGGTTTTGGAGCAGCCCCCTTTCCGGTTGACCACGGCAACCGTGAACGGGGAGATTTGCGGCGGGGCGGGCTTCACTGATGCTTTCCTCATGAGCGGTTTCCCCGGGAAACAGGTCGGATGCCTACGCGCCCTCATCGACCGACAATGGCGGCCGCGATGAGGTTCGTTTCCCGGGGAAACTGGTGATGTGTCTCGACGCTACCGGACAACCCTCAAATCCGACAGTCCCGAAAGTGGATAGCGGCCCTGAGCTGCGAGAATCGCTCAAGAGCGACGTTGCGAGCGCGAGGCGGTCTCTCGCCTCCCCGCTCGCGCTGCTCGCAATGGTGGCCGTCCTACGGCCTCTACTGCGGCTCGCACGTCGAGATGATGAGTTGAAAAGCCACCCCCGAGTAACGTGGATGTGTGTTCAGGTAGTGCGCTGGGGGCGGTGTTCGCTCGGCGGACAGTCACACCGGCCGACACCAGCTTGGCCGCGACCTAGGCGGTCGTCTATCCGCAAGCGCACCGGGAAGGCGGGCTTCGAGCATCTGAACGTGAGGTGCCGGGGTCGGAAACCCACCCCCGGCGCACAAGGTTTTGGTTCCCACCCCCACTTCGCGACGACTCCCGCTGCGTTGTTGAGGTTCTTATCTAAGTTCATAGAGGTTGTGAGTCGCGAAACGCTAGCGTTTTAGGGCGTTGGAAGCCCTTTCCCACCCCCGAATCACGACCTTCCCACCCCCCGCTCACGATGTTACCCACCCCCGAGACACGAGGTTTCCCACCCTCAGCTCACGATGTACCCACCCCCGAGACACGATGTCCGGATTCGGCGACCGTCGGAGCAGCTCCGCGCCGGGAAACGTCGTGAATGGGGGGTGGGTTTGTGAGCGGCCGTGGTCCGGCTGGCGCGAGTGTTCCGCCGGGTGGGTTTGGCGGTTGTGCCGAAGGGAAGCGCTGGACAGATTAGGACTTGTAGGTACAGCGTTTTGGGTGAAGAGTTGCCCCATGCGTGGCAGCTCGACTCAATCCCTGTTCCCAGACCTGGACGACACGCCCACGGCCCGGGATGAGCTGAACTTCGCCGAGTTCCCCATAGCGCTCCTGTCGGACCGCCCGGCCGAGGGTGTGTCCGAGCTCGTTTTCAAGGACCAAATCACGGACAAGTCGAGCGGCCGACTGGTCGAGCGGCGGGTGAAGGTGCTCGGCATCGACCCGTATGGGCTGCCGAACTCGAAGGACGAGGAGATTCTTCTCGGGCTCATCAGCCTCACGAAGCTCAAGACCGACTTCACGAGCCGCGAGCTCCGGTTTACCCGGTACGAGCTCGCGAAGCACCTCCGCTGGCCGACCGACGGGCGGTCATACCGTCGCATCGACGAGGCGCTCGAACGCTGGACGGCGACGACGCTCCGGTTCGAGAACTCGTGGTGGGACGCGGAAGACAAGGAATGGAAGGACGTGCTCTTTCACGTCATCGAGACGGCCATCATCGGGCGGCCGCACGTGAAGGGGAAGGGCGGCATCGTGACGGTGCAGTGGAGCTCGGTGGCGTTCAAGAGCTTCCAGGCCGGGTACATCAAGAACATCAACCTCCAGTTCTACCAGAGCCTCGATTCGGCCGCGGCGAAGCGGCTGTATCGGTTCCTCGACAAGCACTTTTACCACCGGCCCCGGCTTGAGTACGACCTGGCCGAGGTCGCGTTCGAGAAGGTGGGCCTCTCCCGCGATTACGAGCCGTGGAAGGTGAAGCAGAAGCTTCAACCGGCCATCGCCGAGCTCGAAGAGCGGGGCTTTCTGGAACCACTGAACACGGACGAGCGGTACATCAAGGCGGGCGGCCGGGGCCGCTGGAGAATCGTCTTCGTGCGGAAGTCGGCTGTGCCGGTGAAGGCGGTCGAGGCGGGGCAGGGGAGTGAGTCCCCGCTCGTGGCCGAGCTGGTGAGCCGGGGCCTCCACGAGAGCCAGGCGAAGAAGCTGGTCGCCGAGCACGCGGCCGACGTGGTTACGCTCCAGCTCGAAGCGTTCGACTGGCTGATGAAGGGGAAGAGCAAGCCCCGGAAACCCGCGAGCTACCTGTTCAGCTCGATTGACCAGGAGTACGCGCTCCCCGACGGGTTCACGCCGAAGGCGGTGCTTCAAGCCCAAGCCGAGGAGAAGAAGCGGCAGCTCGCCGACGAGGCCCGAAAGCGTCAGGACGAAGAGCGGGCGAAGCGGCTCGAACAGCAGCAGGAAGCCGAGCGGCGGGGGAAGGTCGATGCTTACCTGAAGCCTCTCTCCGACGCGAAGCGGAAGGAGTTCGAGGAGCGAGCGCTCGCGGTCGGCCCGGCCGAACTGGTCGAAGCGTACCGGAAGGCGGCCGCGATGAAGCTCTCGGCCTGGGCCGAGCGGCACCGGTACATCCTCTTCGCTCACGTCATCGAAGCGGCCGAGGCTCAAGCCCAACCGGCATGAGTGACAGTGCGTTGTCACTGAGCTCGCGGACAGTCACACCGGCCGACGCCAGCTAGTCCGCGACCGCAACCGGTCGTCTATCCGCGAAGCACCTCCCAAACTGCCGAGCTTTCCGAACCGTCAAACTTCAGAGCGAAGTTTCCCCGGGAAACGGGGGCGGCCCGGCGGGGCGTGATTACCGCCCGGGGCTGTCATAACCTCAGCTCGACGGGGCAGGGGATGCCCGGTCAAACCGTCAATGCGTAAAGCTTGGCAGCGTCTTCCTAGTGGGGAGCGCACCCGTTCAACCCGACCACCAATCGGGCCAAGGGGCACGCCTAACCAGCGTGCGGCGCTCTGCCGGTAGAGCCGGATGCCGCGAGAGTGGCTTGTCCGTGCTCGAGGGAGGCTCGCCGGAGTAATGCCTTGATGGTGCCATCTGCCGTTGTAGGGCAGGGGTATCGGAGAGGAGCAATCCCGGCGTTTCTATCCCATCTCGTCCGCGATGCGGTCGGGAGAAGGGCGACGCGGAAACACCTTCCCCGAAGGGGAAGGCTGTCACATTTCAAAGCGGGTGCGAGGCGGCCGAAAGGCAGCCCCTCAAATCCCGCTCACGGGGTTCGACTCTGCGAGGAGCGTTCAACGTGACCGGCGTGGGGAGCGTCCGACCTGGCGACAGGCGGACCCGGGCCGACGACACGGCCCGGCGTTCGGGGAGACCCCGACGGCGAAGAGCTCAACCACGAGAGGCCCGAAGTGCGTGAGCACGGGAAGGGCTTGCCGGTGAGGTCAGCGAGAGACGACGCCGAACAGGCCTTGCGCCCGCCGATAGGCGGGGCAGGGCGGCGAACCGTTCACGTCCACGGGTATCGGGGGGCTTCTGTCTTCTACCCCGAGAAATCGGCCGAGGGCCGGAAACTATGCCGAGGGGGAACCCCGGACATAGGGCGTGATACCGCGAGCTCGATGCTCGCTAGCCGCGTGACTCGTTGGCCGAAGGGTGTGGCTAACGCGGGAAGGGGTACGGCGGCCGGGTTGGTCCCCGGTGCCGAGCTGGTCGGCTCGGTGTTTCAAATGCCGGACCCTGGGAGTGGTCCCCAAGTAGAGAGCCGGGCAAGCGGGGAGGGGACTCCTCGCCTCTGCTCGGGCGGTGGTCGCGGGAAGGCACTCGCGGCCCGTGCTGTTGCTCACGGGTGGTGCCGGGCAACGTAAGCCGACGAAAGGGGAGACTGGCACTGTTCCACTAGGTCGAGGCGGCGGCGCTCGACGGCCGAGGTCCTTCCGTCGTATGGGAGGGCCTCGGCTCGGGCGCTTGCTCTGTGGCAGGAGGTTAGGCGGCTGGCCGGTGCGGACGCGGGAGCGTGCGCACCTTCTGGCGGCGAATCGACGGGGTCCGCTACTCGTGTACCCACGGGCGGCGGACCCTCGGTTAGGTCAACGACTCGCGGCACGCCCATTAATTGGGCGTGCACGACTTGGAAGACAGCTACGAGCGGAGCTCGTAGGGCTGGGCGGACGGGTCGAGGGCGAGCAGGGTTGTCCGAATGGTTCGCTGGTCCCGGGGGCTCACCAGAGGAGAGAAGCAGCCCCCATCTTCGCCCCGACTAGTGGGCGTGGGTTACCAGTGCGAAGCGACCAGTCTTGAGGGGTTTGTCCAACAGCTCGCCTGTAACCTGCTGCCGTCCGGGTACTACTTCTACGTTCAAGGCCGGGTGCCCGAGGGGAAGGACCCGAGGGCAGTGGACCGGAAGCTTCTCGGCAAGTACGGAATCGACCTGTCGCGGTCGGCCCGCGCCCGGCGGAAGCGGGCGGGACTCGCGAATCTCCATTACCTCCGGTTCAGCCGCGAGTGGGTGCTCCTGGCGACGCACGGGCAAAGCCCGTTCTTCGAGGCCGAGGCGGACAACGTCCGCGACGTGCGGAAGGTGGCGCTCAAGGTCGGGGGTTACTCGCTCCGGGTGGTGAAGGGGGGCTTCCTTCGGAAAGAGGACCCGGACGCCCCCGCCGTTGAGGACGGGAAGGACCGGGTGCGGGTCCAAATCGGCCGGGAGCGGTATCTCGACCTGAAGGGGTATTTCCTCGACGTGGCGACTCGGCTGCCGGTCGAGGAGCTGGGGCGGATGTTCCACGCGGTCCCGTTCGAGCCATACGCCCCGGTTCGGGTCCAGCTCTGGAACCTGCTTCGCTGGGTGAACAAGGCCCGGCACGCGGCCGGGCTGGAGCGGGTGCCGTCGTCGGTCATCCGGACGAAGCGTCGCATCGTGAAGCCGTTCGAGCCGTCGGCAACTTCCGAGGACATTGCCGCGTAGTCGCCGCACTGGTTTGTTTCAGTGGTCCCGCCGTGCCTCCAACTCGAACGCTGCTCCCCAGCCGCGTAGCTTGACTGACGAGCCGTGTTCGATTGCTGCGAGGAGCAGCACCGACGCAAGAAAGGCAAAGGCCAGGATGATGAAGTTCTTTTCCGTCATGTCGGTATTGTCCGCCATCTCCTGAATCGAAGTGCAGGGGGGTCGTGAAGCGCCCGCGAAGAAAGTGAGCGGCGGTGCGAGTAGGTTTCCCCCCGTGACACTTCTCCCCCCACGCTTCCCGGTCACCCCGTCGCCTCGGTCGGTCGTCCGTCGCGGTGCTCACCCGAGCTGGCACCGCGACGGACGACCGACCGAGGCGACGGGAAGGGGGGAAGGGGACTCCCGCCAGCGACGCGGCTCGGGGTTTTGGTTTGGCCTTCACGGGGCACCTTAGAGCCGAGGGAGGGAGCGCCTGAGCGGTGCTCACCATAGCGGGTCGGGTCCCTTCGCGTCGCGCCAACCACCTCCGGCCCGAGGTGTCTTCGGGTCTGGGAGGGAGGGTGCGGGAACCGTAGGTTCCTGCGGAGGTAGAGCGTCTGGGCCTCGTCTCTGCCGGCGACCTGAACCACCTCCCGAGCAGCCAACACCTTGACTCTGTACCATAGTACGGAGTGAATAATGGCAGTGGTTGAAGAGGGGGGTGACATGGCGACGTTACGAACTGCGGAAGTGGCCGAGCAAGCCGGGGTGAATGTCGAGACGCTCCGGTTCTACGAGCGGAAGGGCATCCTCCCCGAGCCGCCCCGCCGTGCGTCGGGCTACCGGGAGTACCCACCCGAAACCGTCGAGCGGGTGCGGTTCATCAAGCGTGCTCAGGAGCTCGGGTTTTCGCTCCGCGAGGTTCAGGACCTCTTGGAGCTCCGGCAGACGGCCCGTGCGAAGGCCGGCCGGGTCCGGAAGGTGGCGGAGGCAAAGCTCGAAGAAATCGAGCACAAGATTCGGGACCTGGAGGCGATGAAGTTGAGCCTCACCGAACTCCTGTGCGCGTGCGACGGCCAGAAGCCGATTGCCTCGTGCCCCATCATCGAGACCTTGAGCGGCTGCGAGCGCTGTCAGCAGAAGGAAGCGGCTGAACAGCAGGGCGGCGGCCGCTAGCCGACCGGGCCCTCGGCATTTCTCCTTGACTCCGGACTACGGTACGGAGCCGATAATCCACCTACCGCTACCCGTGCGGTCAACACGGGTCTCCCGCGGCGGGGGCCTTCCGAATCATGGGACAGGAACGACGGTCCGGGCGGGCGTGGGCGTTCGCGCGACGGCTCTTTATCTACGCCGGCCTGCTCCTCGGAGCCGCGGCTCTGGCGAAGGTGTTCCTGCTCTCCCCCCGTGACGTCACCACCGCCCCGGTCCGGGAACAGGCCATCGTGGCCGAGGTTGCGGGCACCGGCACGGTCACAACCAAGGTGCTCGCCAAGGTGGGCTCGAAGCTCACCGGCCGGGTCGACAAGGTACTCGTCGACGAAGGCGACACCGTCAAGGAGGGGCAGCTCGTCGCCCTCCTCGAAGACACCGACCTCCGGCACCAGGTGGACCGCGCACGGGCACGGGTCGAGGCGGCGAAGGCCACGGCCCAGCAGACGAAGCATTCGTGGGAGCGTGCCCAGGCGCTCATCCGCTCGGGGGCGCTCAGCCGCGAGGAGCACGACGTCTACCAGGAGAAGTTCCGGGTCGCGGAGAGCGCCATCGGGGTGGAGGAGGCCGACCTCCGGTACCACGAGTTCAAGGTCTCGGAGACCCGGGTCGTGGCCTCCGCCGGGGGCCTCGTCACGCGGCGCTGGGTCGAGGCCGGGGATGCCGTGGTGGCCGGCCAGCCGGTGGTGTCCGTGGCCGACACGTCGGTCATCTGGGTCGACGCCCACGTCGACCAGCGGTTCTCGGGAAAGGTCCGGAAGGACCAGGCCGCCACGGTGGTCCTGCGGGGCCGGGCGGACAAGCCGTTCAAGGGGCGCGTCGCCCGAGTCTACCCCGAGGCCGACCCGGTCACGGAAGAGATGCTCGTGCAGGTCGCCTTCCCGCTCCCGCCGTCGGAGCTCCAGGTCGGGCAGTGGGCCGAGGTCTTCATCGAGGTGGGCTCGGTCCCGAACGCCCTCGTCGTCCCGAAGGCGGCCGTCATGCCGTTCGGGAACGACCGGTTCGTCTTCATCGCCGACCCGGACGGCACCGTCCGGAAGGTCCAGGTGGTGCCCGGGGCCACGAGCCCGCGGGCACCCGTCGTCGCCGTCACGGGTGGCGTGAACGCCGGCGAGCAAGTCATCGTGAAGCCCATCGGCTTAAAGGGCGGCGAGATGGTCAGGGTCACGCCGCCTTCAACCGGGCCGTGAAGGAGAACGCGGCATGAACCTCGCGCTCCGGGACATCCGCTACCACCGGTTCAAGTTCTTCAGCTCCGTGTTCGGGGTGGGGCTGCTCCTCATGGTGGTCCTGGCCATCGGCGGGATTATTCGCGGGGTGATTTACGACTCGGCGACGATTGTTACCGAGACCGGGGCCGACCTGTGGGTGGTCGAGAAGGACACGCTCGGCCCCTTCGTCGAGGTGTCGCGGCTCCCCGAGGACTACTACCACGCCGTCGAGGTCATCCCCGGGGTGGCCGAGGCGAGCCCGCTCGCCGTCGGGATGGAACACGTCGTTCGCCCGCCGCGGCCGACGCCGCTCGCGAAGTTCATGTACCAGAACGCGGTGGTCGGGACGCAGACGATGGTGGAACCCGGGTGGATGGCCGTCCCGACCGAGGAGCGGTTCGTCGTCATCGGGTACAAGCCGGGCCGGCTCGGCGGGCCGCCGTCGCTCGTCGCCGGCCGTCACATCGAGGCCGACGACTACGAGCTCGTCGCCGACGTGAAGACGGGCTTTCAGGTCGGGGAGCGGGTGCGGGTCGGCTACCACGAATACACCGTCGTGGGCCTCACGAAGAACATGGTCGGGTTCACCGCCGACCCGGTGGTCTACACGACGCTCAAGGAGGCGCAGGCCATCCTCTTCCGGCCCGACCCGGACCTCCTCCGGGACCGCCGCCGCCGCGCCCGGGAGCCGTTCGCTCAAGCTGACACGACCGCCCCCCGGCTCGCCGGCCGGGTCGCCCGCACGGCCGAGGCGGCGTCACACGACACGCACGTCATCAACGCCATCGCGGTCAGGCTCGAACCCGGGGCGTCGGCCGACGACGTCGCCCGGGAGATTGCCAGGGGGAAGCGGCTGGAGGTCTACACCGGCCCACGGCAGGTGAACATCCAGCTCATGGGGTCGAACCGGCTGCTCGTCCTCCAGCTCTCGCTCTTCCGGGTCATCCTGGTCGTCATCGCCGGCATTGTCATCGGGCTCATCATCTACACCTTCACCCTCGACAAGGTGAAGGACATCGCGGTCCTGAAGCTCCTCGGGACGCCGGGACTCCGCATCTACGGGATGATTCTTCAGCAGGCGGTTCTCATGGGCGTACTCGGGACGCTCCTCGGCGGCGCGCTCGAGTTCGCAATCGAGCCGTTCTTCCCCCGGCGGGTCGAAGCGACCTACGGGGACGTGGCCCAGATGCTCGCGGCCATGACGGTCATCGCGGCCCTTTCGAGTTTGCTCGCCGTCCGGCGGGCCATGACGGTGGACGCCCGGAGTGTGCTCGGGAGCTAGGGGAGGGGGGAGCATGGAGTTCGCAGTCGAGGCCCGGGGCCTTCGCATGGCCTACGGCGAGGGCCGGGCCCGCGTCGAGGTCCTCAAGGGGGTGGACCTCGCCGTTCGGCCGGGTGAGGTGTTCGCGGTCATGGGACCGAGCGGGTCGGGGAAGACGACCCTTCTCAACGTCCTGGGCCTCGTCACCGAGCCGACCGCCGGGAGGCTCGTCCTGGGCGGCCAGGACATCTATGGCGGGCGGTGGCGGCCCAACCTCCAGCGCCTCCGCCGGGAGAAGCTCGGGTTCATCTTCCAGTTCGCGAACCTCATCCCGTTCCTCACCGCCCGGGAGAACGTGCTCCTGTCGCTCGACCTCCTCGGGGTGACGGGCCGGGCGGCGGCCGAGCGGGCCGACGAGCTGCTCCAGTCCCTCGGCGTGGCCGACCGCTCGCACCTCCTGCCCGAGAAGCTCTCCGGCGGCGAGCGGCAGCGGGTGGCCATCGCCCGGGCGCTCGCCAACGACCCGAAGCTCATCCTCGCCGACGAGCCGACGGCCAGCCTCGACGCCGAGCGGGGGCTCGCCGTGATGCAGCTCCTCCGGCGGCTGGCTGACGAGCACGGGACGGCGGTGCTGGTGGTCACCCACGACACCCGCATGCTCGGGGAGGTCACCGGCGTCATCCGCCTGGTGGACGGGACGGTCCAGGCGGACGAGGCCCGCCCGGTCCCGTTAGCACGTGCCGACGGGGAAGGCGGCTTTTCCCCTTGACTCCGTACTACGGTACGGAGCGGACAATGGGTGTGGACGAGGGCGAGCCGTCGGCACGGCGGCCCTGTACCGAGAGCACGGAGGACCGAATGAACCCGCCACTCACGAGGACCCGAACCATGTGGACCGCCTGCACGGGCCTTCTTGTCGCGGCGGTTGTCGCCGCCACCGGCTGCACCGCAGAGCCGCGGGGCGGAACGGACGGCACCCCGCCGACCGGCCGGTCGGCCGCGGTGGAGTCGCCCCCGGAGAAGGTCCCGACGGTCTGCACTGGCTGCGTGACCGAGGAGCGGCTCGGGCAGACGGTGGCGGTCGAAGCCACGGTAGCCCAGCAGTGCCCGGCCCGCGGATGCTGGTTCCGGATGAAGGACGACGCCGGCGAGGTGATGGTGGACCTCGCCCCGAAGAAGCTCGAACTCTCGGAGAGTCGCGTCGGGCAGAAGGCGAAGGTCACCGGCACGGTGGTGAAGAAGGGCGGGAAGTTCTGGCTCGAAGCCCAGAAGGTCGAGTTCACCACGGCCGGGAAGGACACCCCGCCGGAAAAGAAGTAGGAGGGCGGTCGCGTGCCGAACCTGGAAACGATTGAAGAGGGGCTTTCGCGGCTACAGGGCGCGTCCCCGTGGGCGCTCGCACTCGCGGCGCTCGCGGGGCTCCTCCTGGCCCTCACCCCGACGGTACTCGCGACCGTGCCGGTGGTGATGGGGTACGTCGCGGGCGAGCCGGGCCTCCGCCGCTGGAAGGCGTTCACCCGGAGCCTGGCGTTCGTGCTCGGGACGGCCACGACGTTCGGGGCCTACGGGCTTGTGTTCGGGTGGGCCGGCACGCAGCTCGCCCCGCTGTTCGGGGCGAACGGCTACCTCGTCGCCGGCGTCGTGCTGGTGGTGCTGGGGCTCGCGATGCTCGGGAAGCTTCGGCTCCGCGCCCCGGCCGTCGCCGCGCCCGAGCGCAAAGTCGAGACGCTCCTCGGGGCGTACCTGCTCGGCCTTCCGTTCGGGCTCGTGGGCTCGGCCTGCCCGTGCTCCATCCCGGTGGTGCTCACGATGCTGCTCTACGCGGGCACCACGGGGAGCGCCCTCTTCGGGGCGGCGCTCCTGTTCGTCTTCGCCCTGGTGCGGGGCCTACCGCTTCTGGCCGCGGGGACGTTCACCGGGCTCCTCAAAGACTTCAAGGCGCTGTCCCGCTGGCAGCCCCGGCTCGAAAAGGTGTCGGGAGTGTTGCTCGTCGTGC
>JAFKFQ010000720.1 GCA_017308215.1 bacterium
GGTGGTATTCGACAGCCCCGAGGCAGCGCCGGTGTACCTCGTGTTCTTGCTCGTCACGCCGGCCGAGCAGCCGAACCTCCAGGTGGTGCTGCTCGGCGAGGTGGCGAAGGCGGCGGGCGACGCCGACACCCGCGATCGGCTCCGCGCCGCGGCGACGGCGACCGAGGTGCGCGAGGTGCTCCAAGGCCGCGGGTAGGGGTGGGCTTCAGCCCGCCCTCCAGGGCTGCGGGTAGCCGCAGGCTTCAGCCTGCGCCCGCGTGGCGCAGGCTGAAGCCTGCGGCTACCGGGCGGCGTCGCCGCGAACCTACTGCCGCGCGGCGCCCTTCGTACGCATCTTCACCGCATACAGACTCTTGCCCGTCGTGATGAACAGCGTGCGCATGTCGGCGCCGCCGAAGCACACGTTCGTCGCCCCGCCGTCCGGCGTGTCGATCTGCGCGATCTTCGTCCCGGCCTTGTCGTACACCTGCACGCCCTTGGTCGTGAAGTACACGTTGCCAGCGTCGTCGATCGTCATCCCGTCCGACGCCTGCTTGCAGAACACGCGGCGGTTCGTCAGCGTGCCGTCCGGGTTGATGTCGTAGGCGTGCGTCTTGCCCACCCCGAAGTCGGCGACGTACAGCGTCCTCCCGTCCGGCGTGCCGATGATCCCGTTCGGCTGCTTCACGTCGGCGTCCACCTTCGAGAGCTTGCCGTCCTTCGAGTAGAAGTACACGGCCTGCGGCTGCTCCTGCGGGCCGCGCTTCCAGTACGGCCGCTTGTACAGCGGGTCGGTGAAGTACGCCCCGCCGTCCGGCCGCACCCAGATGTCGTTCGGACCGTTCAGCAGCTTCCCGCCGAAGTCCTTCACGAGCACCGTCTTCTCCTTCGTCGCCACGTCGATCTTCCACAGTTCGTTCTTCTCGTCGGCGCACGCCCACAGCTTGCCGTCGGCGTCGAAACAGAGGCCGTTCGACCGGCCGCAGGGCTCCATGAACACGGACAGCTTGCCGTCGGTGGACCACTTGTGGATGCGGTCGTTGGGCTGGTCGGTGAAGTAGACGTTGCCGGCCGCGTCGACCGCCGGCCCCTCGGTGAACGCGAACCCGCCGGCGAGCTTGACCGGCGTGGCGCCGTCGGCGACGGGCGACACCGGGGCCGGCTGCGCGACGGTCGGCAGGGCGACAGCGGCGAGGAGGAACGTCGCGATTGGGAGAGGGAGTCGCATGGGTCGGCCGTGGGGTTTTCGCCCGGGAGGGCGAGGGCGTGTAGCCCCGGGGGAACCCGGGGCGGCGTCGGCGGGGCACGGCCGCGTTGCTCCGGGGGAAGACCCCGGCCGGCGCCTGGCCGTCCGCCGCCGGGGTTGTATCCTATGCGCTTCCGCCCCGGGTACACCACCCAACTGATGCGCGGCACGCGCGTGCCGGACCGCAGGTCGGCCGGGGCCAACACGAGAGCCGCCGCACGCCGGCGGGAGCGTTCCCATGTCGCTGGGCCTCATCGGGTATAAGGTCGGGATGACGCAGTACTTCACCGCCAGCGGGGCGGTGGAGCCGGTCACCGTGCTGCGGGTCGGGCCGTGCCCGGTGCTGCAGATCAAGTACCCCACCGTGAAGGAGGGGAACCGCGAGGTGACCAAGGACGGGTACACCGCGGTGCAGCTCGGGTTCGACGACAAGCCGCGCAAGAACGCCACCCGCCCGGAGCAGGGGCACGTCGCCGCGAACCTGAAGTCGAAGCGGAAGGAAGCCCGCCAGAAGGCCGGCATCAAGCTCCCGCCGAAGGCCGACGTGGAGCCGCAGCGCCACATCCGCGAGTTCCGCCTCGACCGCAAGGGCGCGTTCACCCTGGCCGTGAAGGCCGCCGACGCCGAGTCCGCCACCGTCACCGTCGAGCGCGTCAAGACCACCGGCAACATCCTCAAGCCGCACGAGGGCTACACCGAGGACGTGACGGTGAAGGTCGGCCAGAAGCTCACCGTGACGGACGTGTTCAAGGATGTGATCGCGGTGGACGTGATCGGCACGACGAAGGGCCGCGGCACGCAGGGCGTCATGAAGCGCCACGGGTTCGCCGGTCTGCCGGCCGCGCACGGTGCGAAGAAGGTCCACCGGCAGGCCGGTTCGACCTCGTCGCTGGCCAGCAACCGCGGTAGCGGTCGGCCGAAGAAGGGTCTGAAGCGGGCCGGGCGGTACGGCAACGAGCAGGTGACGATCCGCAACCTGACGGTGGTGAAGGTGGACGCCGAGAACAACCTGATCCTGGTCCGCGGCGGGGTGCCGGGGCACCCGAACGCGGTGGTGATGGTGCGGCCGACGAACAAGGTCGGCCCCGGCTCGCCGCGGGCGAAGGCCAACAAGAAGGAATCCGCCCCGACCGGGAAGGGGAAGAAGTAAGGTTTGGGCGATCGGCGGGCTCACGCCCGCCGATCGCTGATCGGTTTCTGTTACACTTCACGGCATGTCCGCCGAACCGGCGCTGCTCGCGGCGATCCGCGCCCACCCCGACGACGACACCCCGCGGCTCGCCTACGCCGACTGGCTCGACGACGCCGGCGACCCGACCCGCGCCGAGTTCGTGCGCGTGCAGGTGGAGCTCGCCCGCCTCCCCGACCACGGCCCGGCGCGCCCCGCGCTCGAAGACCGCGAGCACGACCTGCTCGCCGCGCACGAGCCGGCGTGGCTCGGCGTGCCGTCCGACGCGCTGACCGCGTGGGAGTGGGACCGCGGGTTCGTGAACGAGGTGAGGTGCGGCGCCGACACTCTCTTGGAACACGGTCCGGACCTATTCTCTCGACACCCAGTCCGGGGGTGGGACCCGAGTGCGACCTGGGCGCCGGTCGAATCGCTCGTGGCCGCACTCCGGGGCTGGGCGAGTGTGATCGAAGTACTCGATCTCCAGGCCGTCTCCGTCCATGCCGCCGACTTTGACCGCCTCCTCACCGGTCCCGACTGGCCGCGTCTTTCGCGTCTGGTCATGTCCGACCGCAGACAGTTCGACTGGCTCGTCCCGGTCTTTGCCCGGTGCACCTTCGCCCCCCGGCTACGGCTCCTGCGGGCGATGTCGGGGCCGAATTCGGACGGAGATGACTTCCGGCTCGCCCGGCTGACCGAAGCGACAGCCGGCACCCGGCTCGCCGACTTGGGCGTGCCCGGGTGCCGGGCTACCGCCCGGGAGTTGAGCGACCTTCTCGCCCGTTCGGCGTCTGATGCGCTCGATCGGCTTGACCTGTCTGACAGCGACCTCGCCGCAACAGCGGTTCGGGCTTTCCACCGCACCGCCGCGCGGCTCACCGCGCTCGACGTGTCCGGCACCCCGCTCGCCGCGTTCGCGCTCGAACCGCTCCTCGCGGCCCCCGCGCTCGCCGGGCTGCGCGAGCTGAACGTCAACCGCTGTGGGTCGGCGGCGAACGCGGTGCGGGCGCTGCTCCGCTCGCCGTTCTGGTCGCAGGCGACGGCGCTGCGGCTCGCCGACGGGACCGTGCCGACGCGCCTCGTCGAGCCGCTGTTCGCCGCCGACGGGCCGCCGGCGCTCCGCACCCTCGACCTGTCGAACAACTTCCTCTACGACGCCGGCGTCGCCGACCTGTGTAACGCGACGTGGGCCGGCAGCCTGACGTGGCTCGGCCTCGGCCGCAACTACCTCACGGACGACGCCGCGGAGCACATCGCCCGCTCCGGCCGGTTCCGCCACCTCCGCACGCTCCACCTGAGCTACAACCACCCGCGCTGGCTCGACGAAGACTTCGCCGGGCAGGTCACCGACCGCGGCGCGGTGGCTCTGGCGACGAGTCCCGGGCTGGCGACCCTCCGCGTCCTCACGCTCACCGGCGTCAACCTCACCGCGGCGGGCGTCGACGCGCTCGTCAACGGCGCGGTCTGGCGCCTGTCCGGCCTCGGCCTCGGGCACTGCAACCTGACCGCCGCCGCGGTGCGGGTGCTGGCGGCGTCGCCGCGGCTGGCGCGGCTGTCGTTCCTCGACCTGAGCGGCAACCCCCGGTTGCGCGACGACGCCCTACTCCCGCTCGCGGAAAGCCCGTACCTGTCGCCGCTGCTCGAACTCGACGTCCACGGCTGCGGCGCGGCGGACGGCGTGCGCGCGGAGCTGAGCCGTCGCCTCGGGCGTCGGTTCGGCGGGTGAGGCCGAACCGTACGGTTCGGCCCGATTTGCGCGGCGCGGGTCCATCCGGGGCTCGCGCCCCGGCCTAACGGCCCGTTCCGCCTTGATGACGGCCGGTTGGGAACCGGCCCCACGGGCGTGACACGGCCGGCAGCCGCTGACGTCTTCTTTCCACCATGCACGTCGTCCTTGCCACCGTCGGCACCGACGGGGACGTATTCCCGCACCTCGGCCTCGGGGCAGTGCTGCGTGGCCGAGGGCACCGCGTCACGCTCACCGCGCCGGAACCGTACCGCGCCGGGGCGGAGGCGCGCGGGCTCGGGTTCGAGCCGCTCGTCACCGCCGACGAGACGGCGCGGATGCTGGCCGACCCGGACATGTGGCACCCACTGCGCAGCGGCCGGATGATGGCCCGCTGGGGCGCGCCGCTCATCCCGCGGCAGTACGAGGTGCTGGCACGGCTCGTGGGCGAGGAACCCGCGGTCCTGGTCGCCAACCCCGGCCTGCTCGCCGCGCGCGTGGTACAAGAACGGCTCGGCGTGCCGACCGCGTCGCTGCTGCTGCAACCCGGGCTGATCCCGAGCGTGACGGCGCCGCCCGAAATGACCGGCGGACTGACCCCGCCGCACTGGCTGCCGCGCCCGCTGGTGCGCCTCTACTGGCGCGGCGTGGACGCGGCCGGCGCCGTGCTCGTCGGCCGCGACCTGAACCGCTTCCGCCGGCAATTCGGGCTCGCTCCGGTCCGCCGCGTGTTCCGCTGGTGGCTGTCGCCGCAACTCGTGATCGGCCTATTCCCGCCGTGGTACGCTGCCCCGCAGCCAGATTGGCCGCCGCAGCTGCAACTCGCCGGCTTCGGCCGCTTCGACGGCGCCGACGATCCGTTGTCGGTGGACGTGGAAGCGTTCCTCCGTGCCGGCCCGCCGCCGGTGGCGTTCACGCTCGGCACCGGCATGGCGCACGCCGCCGCCTTCTTCCGCACCGCCGTTGCCGCGTGCGAAGCGCTCGGCGTACGTGGCCTGCTACTGACGAAGTTCGGTCACCTGCTGCCGCGGCTGCCGGCGTTGGTGCGGCACTGCCGCTTCGCGCCGTTCCGCCGGCTATTGCCGCGGTGCGCGGCAGTCGTCCACCACGGCGGCGTGGGCACGACCGCCGCAGCGCTGGAGACCGGCTGTCCGCAGGTGGTTGTGCCGCTAGCGTGGGACCAGCCGGACAACGCGGCTCGCGTCGAGGCGCTGGGCGTCGGGACGACGCTCGGCCGCCGTCAGCGCACCCGTGGCGCGCTGGCCGCGGCGCTGGCGCGCGTGACGACGCCGGGTGCGTGCGACCGGGCACGGGTGGCGGCAGCGAAGGCGCGCGGCGCCGACGGACTGGCGGTGGCGGCGGGGTGGGTGGAGGAGTTGGCGCGCGGCTCGGGCGTTTCGTAGGTCGCGTCGAGTCTTCGAGACCCGACGCGGCGGCGACGTGCCGGCCACGGATCGAGATGTCGGCCAGGAGTCGGAGAGCCCGGCGGCCAACCCGAACGACGGGGTGTCGCCCCGGCGTGGACGACCTTGACCAGCACCGACGGGCTGTACCCGTGGGCAGCAACCCGTTCTGGCGGCTGTCCGGCCTCGGGCTCGAGCGGTGCGACCTGACCGCCGCCGCGGTGCGGGTGCTGACGGCGTCGCCCCGGCTGGCGCGGCTGTCCTTCCTCGACCTGAGTGGCACCCCCGGCTGCGCGGCGACGGCTCACTCGCCCGCCCGCGCCCGGAGGCGCTCGGCGACCGGCGAGATCTCCGCCACCGCCGCCCGGTCGCGTGCCGCCGGGTCGGTCGCCACCCGCGGGCGGTTGTGCGGGTTCAGCACGCTGATCCCCCGCGGGATCGACGGCGTGTTCACTTCCGCCCGGTGGCACAGCGCGCACTGCGCGGCGAACGTGGTGTGCTTCGCCGACCCGTACTCCAGGAACAGCGCCTGGGCCGTGTCCGGGACGAACCGGAACGGCGCGCCGCCGAGCAGCGTCCCCGCCCGGCTGCGGTAGTAGATCCAGTGGTCGACCCCGTCGTGCGAGCTCGTAGGGTTGTCGGCCGCCAGCCGGAACGGGCCGGTCAGCCGCCGCACCCGCACCTCGTCCACCACCGGCGTGGCCACCGGGGTCAGGTCCGGGTCGAACCCGATCAGCGTCATCACCACGCCGACCTCAGTCCCGTCCGGGATGTTCGGCCGGTCGGCGCGGGCGGCGGCCTCGACCACCTCCACCCCCGCCGCGCGGGTGCCGGCCCGCAGGTAGACGCGGCTCGCCCGCAGCGCCACGTCGCCGCGGAACAGTTTCGTCGCCTTCCGGTCGACCTCGACCCACGCCGAGCCCGCCGGGCGGAGCATGTCGGGCGGCAGGTACGGCTCGGCGGGCGACCGCGGCGCGTCCTTGCCGGCGAACTGCTCCAGCAGCCCGTCGGTGCCGGCCGGGAGGCGTTCGAGCGCGGCCCGCGGGAGCGCCAGCGCCTTCACCGTCCGGGCCATCGCGGCGAGCAACTCGGGGTCGCCGGCCTTCCACTTCTGGTCGGATTCGAGCCGCCACCACAGGCTGAGCACGTCCCACTGGAGAAGGAGCCGGGCGAGCGGGGCGCGGAGCTCGGGGACGGCCGCAACCTTCTCCGGGGTCGAAAGCCGGTCGAGGGCGGGGAGGAGTTTCGCCCGCCGGGCGGCGTCCACGGACACGACGGCCGAGACGCGCACGTCGCCGCCGAAGGTGGCCCGGTCGGCCGCGCCCCCCTTCCGCTTCTTGAACTGCCAGCCCTTGACGTAGAAGTCGACGGCCGGGTGCTCGCCCGGGAGCGCGCCGCCGACCTCCTCGGGCACCTGCGTCCACGTGAACAGCAGCGCGGAGAGTTCGTTCAACCAGTGCCCGGGGTCGGCGGCGTAGACCGGGGCCGGGGCGTCGGAAACGGGAAGCCCTTCGAGCCGGTGCCCCGGGCCGAACCGCGGCGCGGCCGGGGGCACGGCCCAGGCCAGTCCGGCGAGCACCCCCACGACCAGTAGCCCGGCGGTGCGACTAGTTCTCACTTACGACCTCCGCCCCGGACCGGGTGATCTGCCCGGCGACGACCGCCGCGGTCGCGGTCGACCGGACGAACCGGACCGACCCGTCGCCGTAGAGCACGTTGATCCCTCCGGTGTGAAACCCGTAGAGGGAGTACTGGTTGTTGCAGTTGATCATGCACGGCCCGCCGCCGCCGCTCGGCGCGGGCGTCCCGTCGGCCTGGAACCCGCGGACGAGGAAGGCGTTGTACTCGGCCCACGCCCCGAGGCTGACGGTGGTGCCGGGGTTCAGCTTCCCGGCCAGCCAGCTGTCGGGCCGCCCGCCGTTCTCGGCAACGAGCATGGTGTTCGAGGTGCCGTCGGTGATCTGGCCGATGCGGGCCGGGTTGTCGGACCCGAGGCCGATGATCCCCTCCGGGGCGTCGGTGCCGTTCGGGTTCGGGGTGGTCACGAACCCCTTCGCGTACTGGGCGGTGGCGACGCCGCCGGTCGCGGCGTAGTCGGTCGCGGCGCCGGTGAACGCC
>JAFKFQ010000282.1 GCA_017308215.1 bacterium
CGGGGACGGACGGGTGCCAGAACAGCGCGAGGCGGTCGAGGTCGGCCGGCGCGAGCCCGACCATCGACTGCACGGCCCATGCGAACTCCAGCTTCCCACGGGCCTCGCGGGCGGGGAGGAGTGCCTTGTGGTCCCACAGCTCCGCGACGTTGAGCGCGGCGAACGCCTTCACCCCAGCGGGCATCGCGGCGTCGGCCTTCGGCTCGACCTTCGGGGCGGGCTGGCCGAGCGCAGCCGCGGCGGCGAGCGCGAGGGCCGACGAGCCGATCAGTCGGCGGGTGAGGGTCATGGGATGGTGCTCCGTGGCGGCAGTCGGGCCGGTGCCCACCGGGGATGCTACCGCATCCGGCAGGTGCGAACAATGACTCCGGAGGAGGCGGGCGCCGGCGGTCGGTTGCCCCGTTCTACGCCGGCGCCCCGGCTACTTCGTCAGGTGGAAGTCGAACTCGGCGGACCGCCCCTTGACCTCGACGGTGAGCGGGCTCGTGTCCAGGCTGTACCGACCCGGCACCCCCGGCCCCTCGATCGTCACCCGCCGCGTCCCGGACGGCACCCGGCTGACAGCGTATCTTCCGTCCTTCACCACCGACCCGACGAACTCGCCGTCGTCCAGGTGGAAGGTCACCTTCCCGGACGCGAGGGGTTTGCCCTCCGGGATGACCCTCCCGGTGACCGCCCCGTCCGCGGCGAGCGCGGTCGCTGGCGTCAGGAACAGCAGGGCGGTCATCACCCGGAGCATGTCGCTACCCTTGGCGGGAAACGGCGCGGCGGCCGGGCCACACCTTTGCCCGAAGGGACGCCGCCGGCGCGCCGGCGTTTCACGCGCGATCCCGGCCGCGTCGCGGCAAGCTGAACACGAATCTCACCCCGCCGGGCGGCGGAGCACTCGCACTCCGTAGCGGACGGCGATGCCCCCCAACAATCCGACCAGCACGTCGCTCACGCCCGTAACGATGGCAAGGAGGTTCCCCGTGGCCAGTCGAGTCAGCACACTCGCAACCGCCCCCAGCAGCATCGCCGAGCCGACTAGCACGAGCGTGACCGCGGCCCACCGCGGGGTGGGTGGGGTGTACCGCATCCCGCACCCGGTGCAGATCCGGTCCGGGGCGTAGGTGACCCACCCGTCCGGGCGGATCGGTCGGTACTCGACCGACCCGCAGGCCGGGCAGACGGCCGACACCCCGGCCGACGGCGGCGGGGGCGGGTCGGGTTCGTCCGCCCGCCGGAAGGCCGAGTCTGGGCGTCCGGCGCGGTCGGTCCCGCAGTTCCAACAGGCGTCGAACGGCTCCTCGATCTCTTCCCGACAGGATTGACACACCCACCCCATGACGAGTCCTCCCTCCCACACGTCATCGCGTCCGTGAGGCTGGCGGGCAAGGCGCGCAGAGAACCCGCCGCTTGAAAAGCATAATGCCGCTGCCCGCACGACCGAGTGCCGTGAAGGGCGTCAGCGTTCCCGCCGACGGACCGCATTTTTCCGAGACGCGCCGACCGCCTTCCGGGCAAGATGAGCGGCGGCCCGACCCGGGGACACTCGAATGCCGACCCCGCGACTCACCGCAGCCATCACCCGCGTAGGGCGGGTCGTACGCGCCCCGGGACCGGGCGACACGGACGGCTGCCTCCTCGTCCGGTTCGTCCGGGACCGCGACGACGCGACGTTCCGCGAGCTCGTCCGCCGGCTCGGGCCGATGGTCCTCGGCGTGTGCCGGCGAGTCACCGGCGACCCGCACTTGGCCGACGATGCCTTCCAGGCGGCGTTCCTGGTGCTCGCCCGCCGCGCCGCCGACGTGAACCCGGCCGAGGCCGTCCGCGGGTGGGTCCACGGGGTTGCCGCCCGAGCCGCCCGAAAGGCCCGCGCCATGGCCGCACGCCGCAACACCCGCGAGGTCACCGGCACCCCGCTCCCGGACTCGCCCGTCTGTCCGCGCGGCGAGCCGGACGCGGACCTCCTGCTCGCCCTCGACGAGGAGGTGGCCGCCCTGCCGGATCCCCTCCGCGCCGCCGTACTCCTGTGCGAGATGGAGGGGGTCGGCCGCCGGGACGCGGCGGTCCGCCTGGGGGTACCCGAGGGGACGCTCTCCAGCCGGCTGGCGAAGGCGCGCCGCACCCTGGCGGGCCGGTTGCGGGGGCGCGGGTTCGCGCTCCCCGCCGCCGGGTTGGGCGCACTCCTCGCGCGGTCGGCGTCCGCCGTTCCGCCCCGACTGCTGTCCGCCGCGGCCGCCCTCGCACGGGGGTCCGCGCCGGTCCCCGAGGCCGTGGCCTCACTCTCTCACGGAGTCTTCCGAACCATGTTCCTCACGAAGCTCAACACCGCCGTCCTCGGTGGACTGTTGCTCATGGCGCTCGGGTGGGCGCTACCGGCCCGGCCTGCCGCGTCGTCCACTCAGCCGCCGGCCCCAAAGGCCGGCGGGATCCGCCCCGCTGAGGGGAAGGCCCAGCCCGGCGCGAAGCCCACCGGCCCCGGCACCCTGCTGCTCGCTCGCGCCGGGGGGCTGGTCACCCTCACCCCGGAGGGAAAGGAGGGGGCCGAGCTGACCCCGCCGAAGGGCACCAACACGAACTTCATCGGCCGGCTGTCCCCGGACGGCACCCGGGCCGCGTTCGTCGTCAACGAGGCCGGCCCCCCGCGAACGGAGCCGCCCGAGGCGTGGCCGTTCAAGGTGGTCATCAGCAGGCTCGGGGCGGCGGACCCGGTCGCGGTCGTGGACGTCCCCGCCCAGGAGGTGTCCGTCGCCTGGACCCCCGACGGGACGCGGGTGGTGGTGACCAAGCTGCTCGGCCGCCGGCCGGACACGACTACCGAGCACGCCCTACTCGACCCGGCTTCCGGCAAGACCGAGGAACTCGCCCTGCCGACGGGCACGCGCGTGCTGGACTGCGGGCGCGACGGGAAGACGTTCCTGGTGACCCACCGGGACGGGCAGAAGGCGCGGCTCGGGCTGGTGGCGAAAGGGGAGACCGAGGTGCGGCCGCTCACCGAGTTGAAGGGGTGGACGGGGAACCACGTCGGGCGGCTCTCGCCCGACGGGAAGTCGGTGCTGTACACCGACGCGGACCCCGCCCAGAAGGACGCGAACAAGTGGGGCATGAGCGCCAAGCCGTACCGGCTGGATGTGGCGACCCGGGAGCGGACCGAACTGGCCGAGTTCCCGGACAACGCCCGGTGCGGGGGGGTAGCGTGGTCCCCGGACGGAAAGCGGGTGGCGTACACCTGGTCCCAGATCCACCCGGATCTGGTGGCGAAGGACATGCTGACGGGGGGCGACGGGCAGATCGAGACGGAGGCGTTCCTGATCGTCGCCGACGCGGACGGGCGGAACGCGAAGACCGTCGCCTCGGGCAAGGAGGCGGACGCGCTCCGCCCGATCTTCGGCTCGATCGATTGGCGATGACGGACCGGTCCGGCGGTCACTGCCTGGCCCTCGTACCGGCGCGTCCGCCCCGGGCGGGGGATCGGCAGCGGGCGTCGAGACCGCTCCGGTTCCGGCCTCGATCGTGGGTCGGGGAGGAGCGAATCTTGTGTCGATCTGCCACACGCTGATGAGTCGATACACGACTTCCGACTCGTCGGTTCTGCTCGGCATTGACGCCCGTTCGGTCGTCCGGCTACGCTCCCACCTCCTGCTCAAGGAGGTGGCCCGTGCGTTCCCGCATCCTGTCCGCCTTGGCCCTGCTCGCCGCTGCCGGCGTGGCGGCCTACGCCCAGAACGAGTACGGCGGGGCACGGCCCGGCCCCGCTCCGGTGTACGACCCGCCGCGGCCGACCCCCGTCGTGCAAAGCTCCCCGCCCGTGGTTCTCACGTCGCCGGCGCAGCCGCTCGTGCCGGTGGGGAATACGCCCGCGGCGCAGGGGCCGGTGCGCGACGTCCCGATCAACGTGCTCGTCGGCGAGCTGAAGGCGATCCAGGCCCAGAAGGCCGCGCTGGCGAAGCGC
Source organism: bacterium (assembly GCA_017308215.1). Classification (GTDB taxonomy): domain Bacteria; phylum Planctomycetota; class Planctomycetia; order Gemmatales; family Gemmataceae; genus Urbifossiella. The sequence goes on from JAFKFQ010000282.1 coordinate 3,938, forward strand.
GAAGCGGAGGTGGCGGCCGAGGTGCGGCGGCAACTGGAAGATTACACCGGGACGCTGGAGAAGCTCGGCCTCGCTGCCCCGCGCATGCCCGGTCCGGCAGCCTCGGAGCCGCCGCCGGGGCCGAGGGTCGTGCGGCCCGTGGGCGGTACCCGGGGCACGCCGGACGAGAGAATCCCCCGCGGCCGGACCGAGATGGTGCCGTACACCGAGCCGGCGCCGGCCGCACCTCGGCCCGTCACGCCGGCGCCGCCCCCGGGGAACTGACCCCACTCGGTCGTACACCGGTGGAAACTACATTGTGGCGACGGCCCCGCGCGGCGATAGTGGTGATTGCGTTACTGGATTCCGGGCAGGCCAGCGCGACGCGTACAGGGGGCATCAGCGCACACCAAGCGCGATCGACAAGGGATCGGACGCACCAGTGATTGCCTGGGGAGATGGTACCGGGGGCGCGGCGTGCTGAGCGGGTTGGTGGGCGACGCGGGTCATCCGCACAGCGGTCCGCTCAGTCCCGCCCGGCCGGCGACGACTCGGTGGCTACCTGCACCCCGACGGCCGCCTCCGGCAGAATCCCGAGCCGGGCGAACACCGGCCGGGCGTGGCGCCGCAGGCGCGGCAGCTGGGTGGCGAACGCCAGCCCCCCGAGCAGCACCAGTACCCCGGACCCGAGGACCACGGTCCGCACCCCGACGGCACCCGCCAGCCACCCGGCCAGCAGGCTGCCGAACGGGGCCGCCCCCTGGAACGCCATTCCGAAGAAGCTCATCACCCGGCCCCGCTTGTCCTCGTCCACCATCGTCTGGATCAGCGTGTTCGCCGCCGCCATCTGCACCATCATCCCGCACCCGGTCAGGGCCAGCAGCGCCGCCGACAGCCACACCGAATCCGACCGCGAAAACCCGACCAGCCCGAGTCCCAGGCCGACGGCGGCGGCGACGATCACCCGCCCGAGTCCCAGGACCGATGACCGGGTGGCGAGGTACACCGCCCCGCCGAGCGCCCCCACCCCGGACGCCGCGGACAGCAGCCCGAGCGTGTGCGGCCCGCCGCCCAGCTCGTCCGCCGCGAACACCGGCAGGAGCACCGCCTGCGGCATGGTGGCGAAGCTGACCAGGGCGAGGAGCAGGAGCAGCGCCCGGATCGGCGGGAACCCGAACGCGTACCGCACCCCCTCGACGAGCTGCCGGCCGACCGACGCGACCGCGGGAGCCCGCACCCGCGCCGGCAGCCGCATCGCCAACAGGGCGGCAACGACCGCGAGGTAGCTGACCGCGTCGATGACGAAGCACCACGCCTCCCCGGCGGCGGCGATCACCGCCCCGGCGACCGCCGGCCCGACCAGCCGCGACCCGTTCACCAGGGACGAGTTCAGGGCGATGGCGTTCGGCAGGTCTTCCCGGCGGGCCACCAGCTCGACGAGGAGGGACTGGCGGGCGGGCATGTCGAAGGCGTTCACCGCCCCCTGGAGGAGGCTCAAGCCGACGACCAGCCAAACGGCTCCGGTCCCCGGCGGGGCGGTGAACGCGACCCCCGCCAGGGCGGCCGACTGGGCCAGCGACAGGAGTTGTGTGACGAGCAGGACGGTGTGCCGGTTCCACCGGTCCACGAGCACCCCGGCGACGGGGCCGAGGAAGAAGGTCGGGGCGAGGGAAGCGAAGCTGACCACCCCGAGTAGCCACGCGGCGTCCGCCCCGCCGAGCCGGAACACCAGCCACCCGGAGGCCAGCCGGCCCATCCAGGTACCGACCAGCGACACCCCCTGGCCGGCGAAGAACAGCCGGTAGTTGCGGTCGGCGAACGCCCGTCCCATCACCCGCAGGCGGGACGCGCGTGTCGCCCCCGACGCCCCATCGGCCATGACCCCTCCCGGTCCGCCGGCCGGCTTCCGATCGTGGCGGTAGAATACCGCCCCGACCGCCATTCGGGCCGACCCACCGGTGACGCGGAGCAGCGGTCATGCCGCTTCGCACGGGAACGCCGGCCGCGTCCCGAGATCCGACGGCCGCAGGTATTGTCCGCGCCAGTGCCCGGAGCCAGTGGCATGACCCACTTCATCTGTGTCACCTGCGGGACGCAGTACGCCGCGACCGCGGCAGAGCCGGCCGGCTGCCAAATCTGTCTCGACGAGCGGCAGTACGTCGGCCCGGGCGGCCAGCAGTGGACCACGCTCGCCGAGTACCGGGCGACGCACGAGAACGTCTTCGCCGAGGCGGAGCCGGGGCTGCACACGATCCACCCGCGACCGAAGGCGGGGATCGGTCAGCGGGCGTTCGTGGTCCGCACACCGGCCGGAAACGTGCTGTGGGACTGCGTCCCGCCGCTCGACGACGCCACGGTCACCGCGGTCGAGGGGCTCGGCGGGCTGGCGGCGATCGCGGTCAGCCACCCGCACTACTACACGACGATGGTCGAGTGGAGTCGCGCGTTCGGGCGGGTACCGATCCACCTGCACCGGCTCGACGCGGGTTGGGTGATGCGGCCCGACGACGCGGTGGCGTTCTGGGACGGCGACACCAAGCCGCTCCCGGGCGGGCTGACGCTGGTGCGAACCGGCGGGCACTTCGACGGGTTCCAGGTACTCCACTGGCCGGACGGGGCCGCGGGGAAGGGCGTGCTGCTGGCGGGCGACCAGCCCTTCGTCTGCCAGGACCGGAGGTGGGTGAGCTTCATGTGGAGCTACCCGAACCTGATTCCGCTCGGCCCGGCGGCGGTCCGGGGTGTGGTGGCGAGCCTGAAACCGTTCGCGTTCGACCGGCTGTACGGGGCGTTCCCCGACCAAGTCGTGGCGGCCGACGCGAAGGCCGTGGTGGAGCGGTCGGCCGCCCGCTACTTGAGCCGTATCGGGAGCTGAGGCGGCGGGCGGTGGATCAATTCCTCCGAGCCGATCGTTCGCACCCCCCGCTCCGGAGCCCGGCCCCTGTCGGACATGCCGGTCAGGGGCTGGGAATCGAGCGGATTCGGCCGCTGGCGCCGGTCCAGTGGCGGAGCAGGTTGTGCGTGATCTGCTGCACGCGGCGGTCGGGGCCGTGCGGGCGGCCGTTGTGGGCGAACGGCCGCGTCTGTCCATAGGCGTCCACACCGATTCTCTCCGAGCTGGAAAACCCACCGCATGGCTTGCTGCCCGTCCCGTGTCGTTCACCAGAGTCCACCCGCGCAAAGCGGAGATCTGGTGGGCGCCGATCCAGGCGGCGTCTCGGCCGTCTCAACCAAGGGGGTCGTTCGCACACGGTACACGACCGTGTCGTGGTGCCCGAGGAGTACGTGTCGGCGGTTCTGGAGGTGATCGCCCAGAAGCAGCGGGACGAGTTCGGCGTCGTCCCGCGCTTGAAAGTTTGGAGCTTACACGCCAGTGCCGCTCGCAAGCGCAGTCTGTTCCCGTCCAGCGTGTGTGGTAAGGGGCGGGGCATTCGCCCTCACCGGTGCTGGAGGTGGTCCTTCTCCGCGACCCCTCCGGCCCGGGGCGGGCCGCCCACCCCCGCCGCGGCACCACCGGCGAACACCACGGGGATCAGGCCGACGCCGAGCTGGGAGGAGGTGAGCAGGATGTGCGAGTAGAAGTTCTCCACGACGTCCGGGCCGTGGCGGCTTATGGCCCGCCGAACACGTCGGGGTAGGTTGTACGCGGGCTTCTCGTCGTCCATGCCCTGTCCCGGCGAGGGTAGGGGATGAGGGTCGTAAGGAGTCAGGTAGAAGTCTAAAAGGCGGTGCCTTGTGGTTTGGGGTTCACTTCGCTCCTCTCCTTTCACCAGTTTCGCGCCCTTCGATTTCTTGACTAGGAGATGGTCCTGCGAAGGTGCTGGGCGGGAGCCCTGTACCGCGCGACTCGCTCCGCCCCGACGAAAGCCGCCATCTTTTCCTCAAGTCGTGGGTGGGAAAAACCGCAGCCGCGCCGGCACGAACGATGCAATTCCATCACCGTCGCCTACCACCCAAGCCAAGAGGGCCTACGGATGCAGACCGCACAGGACCGAGATGCCGTCACCGTTCCCTCGGAAGACACGGGCGTTTACGACCTGTCCGAGCTGTGGCGCGACCTCGGCGGCTCCGACTGACGGGCCGAACCGCGCGTCGGATTTACACGCCGTGTATCTTCTACCCGGCAACTTCTACCAACGCCCCCGGACACCGGGGGCGTTCTCGTTGACGACCAGCCGCGTCTGCGCAAAGATCACTTTCGCCAAATCCCGTGCTCGGCACTCACCGGCCCAGGCCGGTGATCGTGTGGCAGGGAAGGCCCGTCGGTCGACATTGGGAGGGGGCGGACCGGGGTACGGTGTGGGCGGGAGGGACCGATGAGCGCCGACGGGACCGGGATCCTTGCCAACGACCTGGCGTGCGACGTCCACGACGATTTCTTCGAGCTGTACGACGGAGGGGCGGACCCGACCGCGGCCGAGGCCGAAATCCTCACCCGGTTCGCGGGCGAGATCCTCTCCGGGGGGAACCGGGAAGTCGTCCTGGCCGCCCTCGCCGAATGCCTGTGGTCCGTCGGCCACCCGGTCGAGGAACTCCGGACGCGGCTCGCTACGCTCGTCGCCGCCGACGCCGGGGCCGAGCACTGGGGCGACCTGTACCCGGCCCGCAAGCGCGTGCTCGTCCGCTTCCTGGCCAAACTCGCCGCCCCGAAGCCTGCCCCGGTCGGGCGAAAGAAGGCCCGGGTGCCGAAGAAACGCCTCTTTGAAGCCGGGGACTACCTGGCATTCGTCAAACGGAGCGGCCGGGTGGTGCCGGTGATCGTCTGGTGGGTGGAGGCCCGGCCGCCGCTGCGGTACGACTTCGTGTTCCCCAACATGTCCCGGCCGGCCGGCCCCGATCTGGTCGCCAGGTTGCTGGACACCACCGCCCTCCTCACCGACGACGAGCTGGGGGTCTTCCTGGGCAAGGGTCAGAGACCGAAGGTGGTGACGCTGGAGCACGTCGCGGCCCGGCCCTACGTCGGGCGCTTCCGCCGGTTCGGCAGCCGGCCGTTCCGGTTCCCGGCGTGGCAGTGCGGGGCGTGTGGGTACTGCGCGAACTTCGAGGGGTTCGAGCAGTACGCCGACGAGGGCGGGTCGCGCGGCCTAACCCCGGACGAGCTTGCCGCCATCGGGGGACCCCCTCCCGGCACACCCGCTCCGCCGGCGACGGGCGGCTGAGCGAGGAGCTTGAAAACGACTATCCCGGTTTGATGCCTCGCAGCTTCATCCATTCGGCCCAGCGCCGGAGGCTGCGGCCGTTCACCCTGGCAAAGAACTTCTCCTGCCGACGAACGTAGCCGGGTTTCTGGTAGTGATCCCAGCCCCACATCCGGCGGCGGATGCGGTCGTCGATGCACTCCCGTTGCAGGTTCTTCTTGAGCCGACGGATGGCGTGGGGGACGGTCTCCCCCGGGAACAGGTCGATTCGAGTGGGCACGAGCAGGCGTCTTGACGGCTGACGCGGCGCCGGTGGATAGGCCCGCACGGAATGGGCGGGCTCGCAGACAGAATACCCCGAGAGGGCGCGAAGTACAGCCCACACCCGTGCCGACCGCGAGGTCTCCCGGGGCGTATTCGTTGTCGCCCACTCCGGGGGCGTGAGCCGTCCCTGCGGGACCGGCCTCGCCGCCCACCCGCCCGCCGACGCGACAGGAGGTGATGCCACATGAAAGCTGTTCTCGATCAGCTCGGCTTTCACCACGGTGGCCCCATGACCTCAGGGAACGCCCCCGCGTAAGCAGGCGTGACGACCAAAGGGGTGGGTACGAAAGAGTGGAACAGACCCGCCGGTATAATACCCACCCGCCCGCACCCGCGCGAGGCGCCGCATGGGCCTGAAGCTCCTGGTCGTCGAGGACCAGCCCGACTTCGCCGACTTCGTCGTCCGGGGGCTCCGGGAGGAGGGGTTCACGGTCGAGGCCGCCGCCGACGCGCGGGCCGCGTGGCACGCCCTCACGACCGCCGACTGGGACGTGGTCCTGCTCGACCGCGGGCTGCCCGGCGGGGACGGCCTCACGCTCCTGACGCGATTCCGCCAGGCGGGCCACGCCACCCCGGTCCTGATGCTCACCGCCCGGGATGCCGTGCCCGACCGCGTTGCCGGGCTCGACGCCGGGGCCGACGACTACCTCACCAAGCCGTTCGCGTTCGACGAACTCCTCGCCCGCGTCCGCGCGCTCGCGCGGCGACCGGCCGCCGCCGCCGGGACGACTCTGGCCCACGCCGACGTCCGCGTCGACCTCGCCACCCAGCGGGCCGAGCGGGCCGGGCGGAGGCTCGACCTCACCGCCAAGGAGTACGCGCTGCTCGTGCTCTTCCTGCGCCACCCCGGCCGGGTGCTCACCCGCACCCGCATCTACGAGCACGTCTGGGACGAGCGGTACGACGGGATCTCCAACACCCTGGAGGTCCACATCAAGGACCTCCGCAAGAAGCTGGAGGCCCACGGCCCCCGGCTGATCCACACCCTCCGCAACCGCGGCTACCGGTTCTCCGCCGACGGGGACGCGCCGTGAGTCTCACCACCCGCCTGCTCGTCTTCTCCCAGGCCGCGCTCGCCGTCGTCCTCCTGACCTTCTGCTCGGCCCTCTACGCCGCCGCCGGGTGGTACGTCCGCCACCTGGCCGACGACGCCGTGGACCGGTCGATGGCGACCCTCGTCGCGTCCGTGGACATCGAGCCGGACGCGGTCGAGTGGGAGCCGTCGGACCGCGACGTGGCGCTCGGGCCGGGGCCGCTCGGGGGAACGATCCACTGGTACATCACCGACGCCCGGGGAACCCCCGTCGACCGCGCCCCGGACCCCGGCACCGCCGAACTGGTCGCCGCGGCCGGGGCGGGGGCGGGGGCGGCCGCGCCCGAGGGGTGGGTGGTGGCGCGGCGGCTCGTCCACCCGCCGGGCGCGACGGGAGGGGCGCTCACCCGCGACCGGACGGCGGAGGAGGTCGAGAAGGGCGAGTACCCGGCGCTGGTGTTCACGACCGGGGTGAGGGCGGGGCCGCTCCGCGCGGCGCTCCGCACCCTGGGCACGGGCCTCGCGGGGGTGTCGCTCGCGGTCTGGCTCGGCGCGCTGGTGGCCGGGCGGTGGGTGTGCCGCCGGGCGCTGCGGCCCGTCACCGAGATGGCCGCGGCCGCGCGGGCGATGACGGCGGACGACGTGGGCTCCCGGCTTCCGCCGCCGGGCGCGCGGGGCGAGCTGGAGGAGTTGCACGCGGCGATCGGCGGCCTGCTGGGGCGGCTGCACGCCGCCCTGGGGCGGGAGCGGCGGTTCACGGCCGAGGCGTCCCACCAGCTCCGCACGCCGCTCGGTACCATCCTGGGGCAGGTCGAGGTCGCACTCCGGCGGTCGCGCCCCCCGGAGGAGTACGAGCGCGTGCTGGGGGTGGTCCGGCGCCAGACCGCCGACTTAACCCGCTGTGTCGAGGCGCTGCTGTTCCTCGCCCGGTCGGACGCCGACGCCCCGCTGCCCCCGGCCGAGCCGATCGACCTCCGCGCGTGGCTCCCGGAGTTCCTCGCGACACGTACCGTCCTGCCGCGGCACGGCGACGTCTCGTTCGAGCCCGCGCCGGCCGCGCGCCTCTGCGTGGCGGCCCACCCCCCGCTCCTGCGCGAAGCGGTCGGCAACCTGATCGACAACGCGCTGAAGTACAGCCCGCCCGGGACCCCGGTCGTCGTTCGGGCCGCCGCCGCGGGCGGTAACGTCACGCTCGCCGTCGAGGACCGCGGGCCGGGGGTCGCCGAGGCGGACCTGCCCCACGTGTTCGAGCCGTTCTTCCGGGCGGGCGGCGCGGCCGTCGTGCCCGGGTCGGGCCTCGGGCTGGCGGTCGTCGCCCGCGTGGCGGCGGCATTCGGGGGACGGGTCGCGGCCCAGAACCGGCCGGACGGAGGGGCGAGATTCACGGTCACGCTGCCCGCACTGGTAGATGAAGAAGGCTTCATCCGCACTTCACGGGCGCATTAGCCCGCGGCGCTACCCTGCACTCGGAACGCCGGGGTCACCGACTAGGCCCGGCGGCCGGCGCCAGGAGTGCAGCCATGACCGTTCATCCCGAGCGATACATCGGGGCCAGCTTCTTGCTCCTCGTGATCGTCGTGGCCGCACCCCCGGTGGCGGACTGGTGCCGCGCCAACTGCCGGCCGCCGGCCGGGTACGGCGCCGAGGGGGATCGACGACGCGCCACCCGCCTGCCCGCGGCCGTCCGCACGACCGTGGGTGCGCTGGCCGCGGGGGCCGACGGGGCCGACGGGAACTGGGTCAGGGGGTGCGTCGAGGGCGGGGCGTGGGTCTACGAGCTTCACATCCACAAGGGTGGCAAGTCGTCCATCATCCGCGTCGCCCCCGACGGTCACGTGATTCCCGCGGATGCCCCAAACCCGGAGCGCGAGCCCGGGGACGGAGCCGAAGCGGGCGGGTGATTCACTCCCCGGGTCGCTGGACCTTCACCCGTTTCGCCTCGGGCATCCCCGACAAGAGACTCACCACACGGTCGATCTCACCGGCCACCAACAGTGGCGCGTCGAGCACCAACCGCGACCGGCCCTGGCACACGTTGAGGGCGTAGTCCTCGTCGGCCACCGTCACCGCCCGAGGCGGCGAGCCGCCCGATGACTGTCTGCCGCCCGGTGCCGTTGCCCTTCAGCACCACGACCCCCCGCCGCGGGTAACCACATCGCAGCCGGCATTCACCCGCTCGCGCGGCCCTTCCAGTACGTCTGCCAGCCGGAATTGTGGACGAACGCTCCCGGCGGCACCTGCGTCGCGATCCGCAAGAGCGTCAGGCAGTCGCCCGAGCAACTGGCCGCGTGGACAAAGAGCATCTGCACGAGCAGCGACCGCCAGCCGGGGCCGGCGGCGAGGGCCGCCCCACCCAGTACGACCGAGAAGACCGTGAACGGGGCGGCGAGCATGAGGATCACGCGGCGCCGCGGGAGAGGCGCGTCGTGGAGGACGTAGACCAGTCCCCTCCGCGGCCACGCCCCGACGACGAGGTACTCGGACCGGAGCCCCGCGGGTAGGCGAGGGCGTGGACGATCTCGTGGGCGGGTACCATCGCGGCGAAGAACGCCAAGAGGGCCGCCAGGGCGGCGGGTTCAGACTTGAGGAACGGTTTCGAGTCGACGAGCACGACGAACGCGGCGGCGAGCAGCGGGGCTGCCAGCAGCAGTGCCTGGGCGGTGAACCGCCCCGCCCCGGGCTCTGCCAGGAGGTGCCACCCGGCTTCCCGGGCGTCGAGCGTCCGGCTCACGGGAGGAGGTCCCTTGATCAGTCTCATTAAGGCCTCCGCTTGGCTCGCGTCGGGTTGTCGAAAGCACCACTCGGTCGCGCCGGAGGCCCGATGCCGAAGGCGGTGGTGACGTGGTTGCGGTACCGATCAGCGACAAAGGGGCCAAACCATCCCTGACAGTAATGGAAAGCTCCCTCCATCATCGCTGCGAGAACTCGTTTGCCCGCGGGGATCGGGTGTTCTCAGAACAGACAAGCCCGCCTTAAACCGAGCATTGACTCGCCTCGTCTTCCGCCTCTCGCACTCCTCCCGGTTCACCACGACGAACTCGTCATCACCCCACCGAGGTACAGGATCTCACCGCCCCGCATCATCTTGCCCCGGTCACGTTCGCGGATCGTCAGCACCTCCCCGCCGGCGGCCCACACACCTCGTGGACTTCGGAGCATCCTCAAGCTCCGTCGCGCCGATCCCAGACACGTGCGGGGCGTCACCACTTCCCCGTGGTTACGGCTTTTCGGACCCTCCCGCGCCTCGTCGAGCCGGCGGTCTCCGTGGTCCCGGGGTCGTGGCCGTGAAGGTTCCGTGGAGCCGATCGCACTACCTGTTCGCCCGTTGACTCCGGCCGCGATCGGCCCGTACCATTCCCCGCCCCGGACCGCCCGACCGGGGTCAGTCTCGCCCGAGTCCCTGCGGAGGAGCCGCGAGTGCATCGCCTTTCCCGGTTCGGCATCGAGCGCCTTGAGGACCGCGCCAACCCGGCGGTGGTCGCATCCGTCACCCCCGAGGGCGACCTCCTCGTGACCGGGTCCACCAACCCCGGCCAGGTCGCCGTCGTCTTCCAGACCGCCCCCAATCACTTCCGCGTCGAGGAGGGTGGGCAGCTCGTCGGCGAGTTCGACGTCACCCGCGACGTAGTCGCCGAGTTCGGCGAGGGGCACGACCAGTTCGATGTCGTCCTCAACGGGTTCACCGCCCCGCGCGACATCCGACTGGACCTGGGCGGCGGGAGCAACGGCACCATCGTCGGGTACGGCACCGCCCGGAACGTGACGGTGCGGGCCGGCGGCGCGGTGACGGACGTCGACGGCGTGTACCTGAGCTTCCTCCAGACCACCGGCCGGGCGGCGGTCGACCTGGGGGACGCGCCGTCCGGCCCCGGCATCGCGGGGGACGTGGTCAAGGTGACCGGCTCGCAGTTCGGCACCGACCTGGTGCTGACGAACGTGGAGGATCTGGAAATCCGGGACAACACCACGATCGGCCGCGACCTGTTCATCGCCACCGCCGCCGGGACCGACACCAACATCGCGGTCGGCGCGGCGGTCGGGCGGAACCTCGCGGTCGTACTCGGCGGGGGGGCCGACGACGTCGCCCTGACCGGCTCGGTCGGCGGGGCCGCGGTGGTGTCGCTGGGCGCCGGGGACGACGAGTTGGAGGCCGGGGCCGGGGTCGGAACCCTTCTGGCGCTCGGCGGGTCGGGCACCGACACGTTCCTCGGCGACCCGGACGCCCGGGGCGTGTTCCTGTTCGGGTTCGAGCTGTAGCGCCCCGGTGCGGGGGCCTGCGGTCCGCGGGCGCAGGCCCTTTCTCCCTCCCTCCGAATAGGCGCAACCGTGTCGATAACCCGACGCGAGGAGGGGCACCGTTCCGTTGCCCGGTTGGGTCAGGACGAGCGGGCCTCGCGCGTCACCCCTTCTTCGGGAGTGGCCGCTCCTCCTTCGCCGGCGGGAGAAGGAACTGGCTCAACTCGTCCGGGTTGAGTCGCCGGTCGAACTGCGCCCCGACCTGGTAGTCTCCGGTCGAGACCTGGCGGACGTGGATCACCCGGAGCCACACCGGGAGCCCGGACGCCGCGCCCTCGTGGGCCAGCTCGGCCGGGCGGACCTCACCCGGCTCGGGCGGGTCGCCGAGGAGCATGCTCAGCCCGGTCTCGGAGATGTTCCACACCAACGCGTGAGTCGGTCGGCCGGGGCCGATCCGGCAGACCGTGCCGAAGGCGGGCTTGTACCGGGTCGCGACCCGGCGCTCCGGAGGGGCGGCAACGCTCATGGTGGTCCTCGGGTGGACGGGCGACCAGTCGCCAGACTACCGCGCCGGGGTCGCCACTACGAAGTGAAAAACCCGGTCAGTTCCACCGTGCGTTACGGCCGATTGTCACCACGAGGCCGACGAACAAGAGCGCACACCCGCCGACCACCGCCGGCGGACCGCCGCCCACCGCCAGCGCGGCGAGCGTCATACCGCCGAGGTAGAGCCCCACGCTCGTGAGGATCAACCCGGCAAGGATTGCGGTCAATCGCCACAGCGAACCCACGCGACTCCCCGGGGTCGCCTGGCGGATCGACCCCAGCACGAACAGCAACGCCGCCGCGTCCACCACCCACGCCGCGAATAGTGCGATCCGGAGGCCGGGTTGCTCTTCAGCCGGCCCCGACCGCAGCAGGAAGACCGCACCCCCGATTGCCGCCCACACGGCCCACGAGATGAGCGGGACCGGCCAGAGGCGACCACGGTTCAGCCGCCATCCCCAGGGGATCAGGTAGCCGGCCGCGCGGTTTCGCCAGGTGACCCGACCGATTTCACTTGTCCGGAGGAGGGCCGCGCCGAGGGCGCAGCCCGCTCCCGTGGTCGCGACCCAAATCGCTGCAAAAGCGGGCGTGCCGAGCCACTCGGCCAGGCCGTAGCAGGCGGCCGCCGCGGCGGCGACCATCAGGACTCGTTTGGCGTACAGCAGGATCATGTTCCGGCCCGGTTCGTCCGTGACTCCAGGGGGCGGCATCCTACAGGCCGGGACCGCGGGCTGACAGGCGGATCGGCGGAACGCACGAGGGGACGGGCCGCAGCCTACCCCCTCGTTCACTCCCGGCACTTCCGGCAACCGCCGCTGTTCTGAACACCGGACCGCGGTACTTCGGTCGGGCGAACCATCGGCAGGCCGAGGCGTGGCTCCGTGCGGGGCCCGCGCCAGCGGAATGCCGGGTTCGCCAGTTCAGGTCGCTGGTCCTTCTCGACCTGTAGGAATGCCAACGGGCGCCCGGCCGGATGACCGGCAGGACGAACGTCTCGGAGCCGACCGAGTACCATGCCTGGCAGCACCGCAGCGCTGTCATCTCGCGGAGGACCGGCTCGATCGACGGGCACCGCCAGGACCGCGAGTACAGTAGTACCGCGGCTTGGGACACTGCTTCATGATCTGCAGCCACTTGCCCGCGTATCGCTCCCGCGGCGGCCAACAGTCCGTCCGGGCTGAACGCGATCGACCGCATCCGCCCGATGTCCCAGTCGTACCCCCGCGCGAGCTGCCCGAGGCAGCGTCGTACAGCTTCACCGGCTTGTCGTTGCTCGTCGCGCGAGGAACCTCTCGGATGGGTGGTAGGCGATCCCGGTGAAGTGCTACTTGCCCTCGTTCACGGCCTCCGGCGCCGCCTTCCAACCACCCGTCGACGGGTCGATGCGGAGCGTGGTCCGCGTCCGGCAGGCGATCGTGTGGCCGTCGGGGGACAGCACCATCTCGTCGGGGTCGTCGGGGAATGGGTCGGACCGCTCGATGACCTCGCACGTCTCCGACGACCGCGTGACACGGCGGTACTCCCACCGGCGGTCCGGCAGGAGGGGGCCCTCCAGTAACAGGGACCGGCCCCAGAAGCCCCACTACGGCTTCCGCCCCTGCGGTTCGGGCGGGACAACGTTCTTGAGCGCCATGACCCGGTCATGGAGTTTGCCCATCTCGTAACGGATGTACTTGCCGCGGTTCTTCAGGGCGTGTTCGCCCGCCGAGTAGAACGGGCCGAGCCGCCGCCCGCCGATCTCCAGGTAGCTCCCGGCCTCGGGCTCGTGAGGGTCCATCTCCTCCCACTCCAGGACGGCCTTCTCGGCTTGCGGGTCACCCGCCTCCAGTAGAGCCGCACGCGAGTCGGCCGTCCTCTCCTGGTCGTCCGACGCCTTCAGCGCGCCGAGTAGTTCCTGCACGCTCCACGGCTTGCCGACGAGGGCGAGGATCGCGGCGACCTCGGCGCGGTCCATCGGCACGTCCGAAAGTAACCCCCTGCGGATGAGTGGCAGGGCCAGTTCGGGCGCGTGTTCGAGGGCGAGCAGCACCGCCTCGCCCACCTCGGTCCGCCCCGCCTTCGCCAGCGCGGCGGTCATCTCTGCCGTCCGGTAGCCGTGGCGGAGGAGGAACTTGAGCGAGGTCATCCAGATGTGCGGCTGCGGGAGCGGGCCCAAGGGGTCGACGCGGGCGAACAGGGCGTACACGCGGTCGCACCACTTCGCGTCGTCGGCCTTCCCGATCACCGCCAGTGCGGCCGAGACGATCCCGCTCGGTGGCTCGCGCAGGGCTACCCCCAGGCACCGGTCGAGATCCGGGGCCTTCAGGTCGGCCAGGGCCTGCAGGGCGTCGGCGCCGACGAAGGGGATCTTGAGGTCGCGGTGCAACCGTTGGCGCCACAGTTCGCGGCACCTCCCGGCCCGTGGCGCGGTGATCGCACTCAGGCCCGCCGGTGCGGTCTCGTCTGCCGCCGGCCAGTCCCCGATGAGGGCCGCGAGCCGGGCACGGCGGCCCGGGTCGGCCCAGGCGGCGCAGAAGGCGTCGATCGTATCGAGGGCGTCGAGGACCCCGTCCGCGAGGCGGTAGGGGTGGGAATCCCGACCCCCCAGCGGGGTCAACGCCCCGGCCGCAAGCAGGGAAGCGATGGCGAGGGTGATCGTGCGGGCCGACGGGTGAAGTACCACCAGCCGCCGCTCGGGCGGCTCCGGTCGGCGGAGGGATTCGAGGTAGTTCGTGTAGAAGTATGTGTCGAAGTACTCCGCCGTGTCGCCGTAGAAGTCCACGTCGATCACGCCGCCGTCCACCTTGTGGGTGACGCGGCAGCCGCGGCCGTGGAAGTAGTACTCCCACTCGGGCATACCCGGCACGGGGCCGAGTTGCGGGACGTCCTCTGGGTGACCGAGTGCGCCGACGGCGGCGAGGTCCGACGGTGCGCCCCGGAGGCGGGTACGGACGAGGTCGGCGACCCAAAGCTGGCGTCCCCGGTGTCGGGCGAGACCGATGAGCGTCCACGTCTCCCACGGGGAGGGCAGTGCACCCGGTTCAGGGAGGTGGCGGAGGTCGCCCGGGTCGTCGATGCGGGTCAGCGCCGCAAGAAGGGCGTCGAGGCGGGCGTCCATGGGCAGCTCGCGGTCACGGCTTTCCGGCGGGCAATTCGTCCCCTCCGTCGGTGTACGCCGGCGGGACGTAGATGTTCAACGTCTTCAGTAGGGTCATCCCGGTGTTCCGGATCTCGTGCCGCTCGCCCCGCTCGATGAATACGAGCGTCCCTTCCCGCAGTTCGACCCGCTCGCCCTCCACGACCGCGACGCCCGAACCGGACACCACGAACAGCCACTGGTCGGCGCCGCGGTGGCGGTTGTCCGGCCCGCCCTCGGTCTCCCCGGGGACGAGGGTCATCTGCGTCGCCTGGGAGCGCGAGTCCCCCAGGACAACGCGGAACCCGTGACCGAACCGCAGGTGTTTGTGCTGCATCGAAGATGACCCGGTTGACCGCCCCTGTGGGTAAGCTGATCGGAGTCGGTGCAAGTCCAGGGCCGGCGAGGCAGGGGGGCGGTCGGTCGTCGGACCGCGCACCATCATCCACTTTCCCCGACGACGTATCTCCTGACCTTCCCGTTCGCCCCGGCTGGGGGTAGTCTCCACCCATCTTCGAGCCGAGGTCGGAACCATGTGGGACGACTTTCTCCTTCGTGTCGACTGGGCTCGACTCCACCACGCCTACGGCAAGGCCGGTGGTGTCCCCGCCGTCCTCCGGAAGATGACCTCGCCCGACGAGCGGACCCGGGACGAAGGGTGGGACCACTTCTACGGGGCGGTGAACCACCAGGGCGACTTCTACAACTCGACCGTGGCCGCGGTCGAGTTCCTCGTCGAGGCGGTCAGGCACCCCGAGGTACCCGGCCGCGCCCGGATGATGACCTTCTTCCGCCGCCGGCTGGAAGACGCCCCGGACTACGGCGGTGACCCAGACCTCCCGGACCCGCCGGGCGGCTACGACGAGCCGACCCCGTTCGTCTCGGGTCCGGCGGTGTTCGACGAATCGGTCGGCCCCGACGAGTCGGAGGCCGACGAGGCGTTCGGGCCGTCCCGCCCGATGGAGTTGTGCGCCTGGCAGGTCGGGCGTCTCATCCTCGCCGCCACGCCCACTTTCGAGCGGCTCCTCGACGACCCCGACGCGGGGGTCGCGGCCGCCGCCGCGATCCTCCTGCTGCGACGTGCCGAGGCCCGCCCGGCCGGCAAGCGGGCCCTGGCCCGGCTGGTACAGGTCGAACACGACCCGGTCGTCCGGGCGTCTCACATTCTGGAGTACGGGGTGTTCGCGGACACCGGGGACGAGTCGACCCTGTCTGCCTGGGTCGCAGCGTCACAGCCGCTCGTCGTCCGTGCCGCGGCCGCACTCGCGTGGGCCTGGCTCGCCGACCCGGACCCGCGCCCGGAGGCGGCGGCCTCGGCCGTGCGCGAGGCGGCCGATCCGGCGTGCGACGTGTTCGAGCGGCTGCCGTGGGTCGGCGTGTACCACCGCGGGCCGTGGGTCCTCCCGTCGAATGCGGCGGATCTGCCACTCCGGCTCGCCGAGAGCACGCACGCGAACCTCCGCTGGCGGGCGGTTCAGGGGATGGAGGCGACCCGCGACCCGATGCGCCACGTCCCGCCCGAGCGGGTCGTGCCGGTCCTGGCACGGCGGCTCGCCGACCCCCTGAACCGGGTCCGCAACGCCGCGGCCTACGGGCTCTCGCAGCGCGGCGAGGCGGCGTTCGACCACGACCCGGCCCTCCCGTCCCGGTTGATGGCCGTCCTCCGGGGCGGCGGGTCGACCGAGTTCGGCGACGGGTGCGGGTTGCTGGACGAGATCGCGACGGCGTGCGGGCACGTCGCTCGGCTGCTCGCCGCGGCGTCGCACCGGCTCAGCCCGGAGCAGCGGCGGGAGGCCGCGGAACTCGTCGGGCGGGCCGCGGGTCGGTACGCGGCGAAGCCCGACACGTTCGTCTCGTTCGACTCGATGGGAACCCAGGCCGGACCGTTCCTCGAGCGCCAGCGGAAGCTGATCGAACGCCCCCCGGCCTGGACCCTGCCGGAGCTGCTCGCGGAGTTCGCGTGGTGTCACAACCAGGACGCACGGCTCTCGCCCCGCGAGTGCGACCGACGGCTTGCCGAGGCCTACGCGGCCGACCCGGCCGGGACGGTTGCGGGGGCGATCGCCCTGCTCGACCCGAAGGGGGATCGGTCGGCGGCACTCGGGGCGGGGAAGTGGCTCGCGACCATCGGCCCGGCCGCCGAACCGGCCCTCCCGGCGCTCGACCGGATGGCGACGGACGGGCCCGACGTCTACGCGAAGGAACAGCCGCAAGGCGTCGCCCGGTGGATTCGCCACTCGCTCGGGGTGACACCCGAGCCGACCCCGGCAACCACCGGGTCGGCACCCGCCGACGTGACGAAGCTGCTCGACCAGGTCGGACACGCGGACCCGTTCGTGCGGTGGGAAGCGGCCGGCCGGCTCGGTACGCTCCCACAGGCGGCCGCGCGGTCGAAGGCCGCGCTCGCCGGACTACTCACCGACGAGGCGTTCGCCGAGGTCGGGGTGACGGCCCGGTGCGAGTGTGACGGGAGGCTCTACCACTGGCACCGGGCGAGACGATCGCCGCGCGCCGCCGCGGTCTGCTCGCTGTTCGCGCTCGGGCACGTCCCGCGGGGCGACCGACTGCTGGATGCGATGCTGGCGGAGTCGGCCAAGGCGGCGACGGTCTGCGGGGGCCGGGGTGTGCCGGAACGCTACACCCCGGCCCAGTGGGGGGCGGCCGTTGAGGCCGCGGGCGGGTTTGCCGGTGCCGAGCGGCGACTTCGAGCCGCACGCCAAGTCGCTCGTGCCACGGGTTGGGCGGGCGACGACTCCGACCGGGTCGCGTTTGCCTGCTCGTCCGAACTGGACGACGTGATCCGCCGACTGTCCGGGCGGCTCGTGTGAGTGGAACCGACGCGTGGTGCGGTCCTCACGCACCCGGTCACGGCACGATACCGGCGAACCTGTCGTGCCCGAAATCGTGTCCGTGTCGTGCTTCGCGCCCCACCACGGGGGCGCACACGCTCGACAGGCGCCAGGGCGCCTGTAACTATAACGGTTGCCTAAAGACGTTCGGCAAGCGGTTCGGCGTCGGCCCGCCGAAATCGAAGTACAGTCGGCGGACGATTGCCGTCCGTGCACTGGCGCGGCCGTTCCTCAATGTTGCTGCCGCTGATCGGACGGACGTGCCGCTGTTGCTCACCGGCAACGGCAACTGGGTCATCAAGTCGATGGTCCGGCGAGCATTCGCCCGTCTCCTACAACGGCTCGGGCTGAAGCTACGCAACGTCCACCAACTCCGTCACAGCGTCGCTACCGCCCTGGTCTCGGCCGGCCGAGACCCTCGGCGACGTGGCGACGTACCTCGGCGATTCCGTCGCAACGGTTGTGGAGACCTATCTCCACCCGTCGGGTGCCGATCCGGCGGCGTTTGACCGTCTGATCGGCTCGTAAAGTGGAGATAGAGTGGAATCAGCCGCCTGTTCTCGTCCACCGTCGCAGTAAGTTGTGGGTGATCTGCTGCACGCGGCGGTCGGGGCCGTGCGGGCGGCCGTTGTGGACAAACGGGAGCCAGTGCCCGGGCGGCGAACTCAGCCCCTGCGCCCAAAAGATGGTTGCCGCGTTGAACACCGTGTTCCCGCGCGGCCCGGGGTAGATCGTCGCCTCGTAGTGACTCTCCTGGTCGCCGCCGGTCCACGTCTTCCCCGCCGCCACGACTTCCAGCCCCGGGATCGGCGCCGGGTTGCCGTGGTGCTCCCAGCCGACGAGACCGGGAATCTTGTCGCCGGCGCGCATGCCGGTGCCGGCGAAGACCCAGTGGTCCGGCTTCCTGCACACCCAGTCGCCCGAGCCGTTGAACGGAATCACGGTGCGGGCGCCGATCAGCGTCGCCTCGTCCGGACCGCTGTCGGGCAGGTCGGCCATCCACTTCTCCTCCTCCGGCCGCACCCCGCCGTAGCGTCCGCGGCGTTCGATGACGCGGTTCGGGCGGCCGTCCGCCGCCGGCGTGAGCGGCGTGACGAAGCACACGGCGTTGCCGCTGAAGAAGCCGACGTTCACCCCGCGCCGCACCGCCTCGCTCACGTGGTCGAACTGGCGCCGGCTCCAGTACTCGTCGTGGCCAATGGACAGGAACGCTTTGCAGCGCGTGACCGCTTCGAGCGCCGCGTGTACGTCCTCGTTCGTGCCGTAGGTCACGTCGTAGCCGTGCTGCTCCAGCCAGTACGCGAACGGGAACTCGAACAGCAGGAATTCGCCGGTGCCGAGTGACAGCGGGTTGTCAGTCACTTGCGGGTAGCGGGCGTAGGGGCGGTCGAAGCTGGCCCGCACGCCGGACACGAGCGGGCGGCGGTCGGGGCGGTCGTTGTCGTACAGCGAGTAGTTGTCCGGCCACTTGTTGTACGCCTGCCACGTGTTCGTGCTGCACTGCACGAACACGTCCGCCGGGCGGTCGTCGGTCACGACGAAGATGACGTAACTTTGGTAGCGGTGCGCGGCGGCGGAGAGCTTCCCGAGGTACACGCCGCTCGGCCAGTCGGCGGGGATCGTCAGCGTGGTGCACGGCTCCCACCGGCACTCGCGCAGCCGCGCCTCGCCGACCGGCGGCACGGGCTGCGGCCGCCCGTCGAACGGCCCGAGCGTGCGGACGTGCCGCCCGCCGGCGCCGCCGTAGTAGCCGAGCCGGTAGATGTCGATGGTGAACGGCGACGTCGGCGCGGTGCTGACGCAGAACCCGATCTCCTGCCCGGCCTTCACGCTCGTCCGCGTGCAGTACCCCTCGATGAGCGACTGCCGGCGCGGGTTGCCGGCGTCGAACTTCACATACGTGAGCTGCCAGTCGGTCGTGCCGGGGCGGGCGTTCTCCTCGGCGATCAGCTTCGGGCGTGCCGGCGGCTGCGCGGACGCGGCGGACGTGGCGGCGAGGGCGGCGAGTGCCTGTCGGCGGGTGGGGCGGGGCACGGCGAGCCTCCGTGGGTTTCGTGGTGGTGCGTCGACCAACCTCTGTCGGGGCCGGCGAACGGCGGGGTTTCGCACCCGGCACTGATCGGTCGACGGACCAGTACGGAAGGCAGTTTGCACCATCCGCACGACCGCCGCAACCGGCGCGCCCCAAGCTCCGCTGCGCACGCTCACACACGCAACCGACCGCGCACGGCCCGACGGACGGTGGTATAAGCCAGTACATTCCCACCCGCGCGGGTCGCTCGTGGGGAAGAAACCGGCGCCCCCCCCCGCCACCTGATCGCGCGCCACGACACGAAGGACTTCGGCGCCGCGGCAAAGCGCCGGATGAAGGTCGTGTACCAAGACGACGAGTAGTGCCATGCCGACCGTCGTGATCGCGCCGTCGCTCGCCCGCTGGCTCACCGCGTCACCCGGCTCGTCGGTCGCGGAGCGGTCGTGCGTCGTGGCCGGTGCGACGGTGCGCGAGGTGCTCGACGCCGTGTTCGCCGAGTACCCGACGCTCCGCGGGTACGTCACCGACGAGCGCGGGGCGCTGCGGCACCACGTCGTCGCGTTCGTGAACGGCGTCGCGGTGGGCGACAAGGGCCGGCTCGCCGAGCCGGTCCCGCCGGGCGCCGAGGTCCACCTCTTCCAGGCTCTATCAGGAGGATGACGCCAATGTCCGACCGCCTGCTCGTCTCGACGCGGAAGGGGCTGTTCGCGCTCGCCCGCGGCGCCGCCGGATGGGGTGTCAGCGGGGTGTCGTTCCTCGCCGAGAACGTGACGCTGGCGTTCGCCGACCCGCGCGACGGCGGGTGGTACGCGGCGCTCAACCTCGGCCACTTCGGCGTGAAGCTGAAGTACTCGCCCGACGCCGGGAAGACGTGGGAGGACCGCGCCGCGCCGGCGTACCCGGACGGCGAGGTGGTCGCCACCGCCGACGGCAAGCCGCCGCACTCGGCGACGCTCAAACTCATCTGGGCGCTCGAGGCCGGCGACGCCACGCAGCCGGGCCGCCTCTGGGCGGGAACACTGCCGGGCGGGCTGTTCCGGTCGGACGACGGCGGGAAGTCGTGGGAGCTCGTCCGCGGGCTGTGGGACCGCCCGGAGCGGATGCACTGGTTCGGTGGCGGGGCGGACCACCCCGGCATCCACTCGGTCGTCCGCGACCCGCGCGACCCGAACGTGATCCGCGTCGCCGTGTCGTGCGGCGGGGCGTGGACGAGCACCGACGGCGGCGCGACGTGGGACGTGGGCACCGGGATGCACGCCGACTACATGCCGCCCGAGCTGCGCGAGAACCCGGTGGCGCAAGACCCGCACATCATGCGGCAGTGCCCGGCGGCGCCGGACCACCTGTGGATCCAGCACCACAACGGCGTGTTCAAGTCGGCCGACGGGGCGAAGACGTGGTCCCACGTGCCGACCGCGGCGCCGTCGGGCTTCGGGTTCGCGGTGGCCGTCCACCCGACCGACCCGAAGACGGCGTGGTTCGTGCCGGCGACGAAGGACGAGCGGCGGGTACCGGTGGGCGGGAAGCTGGTGGTGAGCCGGACGCGCGACGGCGGCGCGTCGTTCGACGTGCTGCGGGCCGGCCTGCCGCAGGAGCACGCCTACGACATCGTGTACCGCCACGCCCTCGCCATCGACGCGACCGGCGACCGCCTCGCCTTCGGCTCGACGACCGGCGGCGTGTGGACGACCGACAACCAGGGCGAGAGCTGGATGCCGCTGCCGGCCCGTCTGCCGCCGGTCCACGCGGTCACGTTCATTCCGTGACAGCCGCGGTCGAAAGGGAAAGTCGCGGGTTCTGACTTGCGAGGGTGGGCGCCCGTCCACAGAATATGGTTCCCGGATCCGCCCCCCGCCGCTCCCGACCCCGCCGCCCAGCATGGTCGTCTTTCTCAAATGCGTCGCCGAGTCGGTCGTCGAGTTAGGTGTGCGGGGCTTGGCCGACGCGGTCCCCGGGGGCGGCTACGCCTGCGACCTGGCCTCATCCGTCTGGAAAAAGTACCGAGACCGGCGGCGGGTCGAGCAGATTCGGCAGGACGTCCAGGAGATCGCCGCGGCCGGGGTGAGTGAGGTCCGCCAGGCGGCGGCCGAGGCGGTTCGGACCGCGGCCGGGGTTCTCCCCGCCGACCAGCGAGGCCAACTCGAACTCTTTCTCGCCCAAGTCCCGGCCGCGGTCCGGCAGTCGCTCAAGCGCCCGGACGACGTGTCGGGTCGGTCCGTGCCCGCGCGGTTCACGCTCGGCTCGGCCGACGACGTGGCGGCCTTCCTCCCGGGCCGGCTGCCCCGCTTCCGGCCGGGGCACCCGCTGGCCGGCAAACCCGGGTGGGGGCTCGTCGAACTCCTCGGCGTGGGCGGGTTCGGGGAGGTCTGGCTCGCGCGGCACGCGAACATGACCGCACTGGCGGGGGCCGTGAAGTTCTGCCACCCGGCCCACGCCCGGGAACTCCGCCACGAGAGCACCCTCATCAACCGCGTGATGGAGGTGGCGCGGGGCAAGCCGCCGAACATCGTCTCGCTCCTCGACGTGAACCTGGACGGCGACGCCCCGTGGCTGATGTACGAGTACGTCCCAGGCGGCGACCTGACCGACGTCATCCGCGGGCTGGCCCGTCATGCTCCCGACTCGCGCGTCCACCAGACGCTCGGCATCCTCGGGCAGTTGTGTACGGCCGTCGCCCACTTCCACCGCCTCGCCCCGCCGCTCGTTCACCGCGACCTCAAGCCGGGGAACGTGTTGGTGGACGGGACCGGCCGGCAACTGATGGTGACCGACTTCGGCATCGGCGGCGTGGCCGCCAAAGCGGCCCTGCGCGGCGAGGCGACCACGACCGGACGACTGGTGACCTCGCTCCGCGGGTCGCACTCGCCGCTCTACGCGTCGCCCCAGCAACGTGCCGGGGCCGAGCCGGACCCCCGGGACGACGTCCACGCCATCGGCGTGATCGCGTACCAATTGTTGACCGGGCACCTGGCGCACGGCCCGGGCGCGGACTACGCCCACGACCTCCGCGACGCCGGCACGCCGGACGGGTTGGTCGAGCTAGTCGGTGCGTGTGTCGCCGCGAACCCGGCCCGGCGGCCCGCCGACGCGGCAGCACTGTTGGCCCGGCTCCAGCCGCCACCGGTCCCCGCGGCACGGGCCGCGGCCGCCGGACCGCCGGTCTCGCCCGCACACCTCCTCCAACAGCTCGCCGAGCGGCGCGAGGTGGCGACCCCGGCCGCCGTGCGGCCGGTCTCGCCCGCGCAGCCCTACTGGCCGGTACTCGACTCCGCGCGCCTCAACGGCATTCAGTCCCGGGCCGAGGCGGTTCCGTTCGGCAGGTTTGAGTTCTACCTCGAGCACCACCTCCCGAACCCGCCGCCGGAGCCCGAGCCGCTGCCCGAAGAGATCGACGCCAACCGCACCCTCCTGTACATGCTCGGCGGGGTCGCGGCGGTCGGCGTCGTGCTGGTCCCGGCCGGCGTGATCACCCGCTGGTACGTCTCCGTCTTCGGGCTCGCGCTGGGGCTAGTCTTCGGGGCGTGGTTCTACCTCGCCCGGCTGTCCGCCCCGTACCGCCGGGAACTCGACCGGCGGCGCCGCGCCTACGACCACGCCTGCCGCGACCTGGAGGCGGTCGAGGCCTCGTGGGCGGACGCGCTCGCCGCCCACACCCGTCGCTGCCAGAGCGGCCTGGCCACCGTCCGCGGGCTCGTGGCGCGCGGGAAGGAACTCTCGAACGGGTACGCGGCGGAGCGGGCCGGGAGCGAGGGGAAGGCGGCCGACGCGGTACGGCGGGCGGAAGAGGTCGCGCGCAAGGAATTCTTGCGCGCCCAGTTGATCGCCACGGCGGACATCCCGAACATCGGCGACGGCCGGAAGCAGGTACTCGCGGCCCGGGGGATACTGACCGCGGCGGACATCAACCCGTGGGCGTTGAAGGAGGTCGACGGCATCGGCCCGGCGCTCCGCAACAGCCTGCTGGAGTGGAAGGAGGCTGTCAAGGCCCGCTTCCAGTATCACGCGCCGCCCGCCGCGGGTGACCCCGCGCAGTGCCAGGCCGTGTACGCCCGGTACCGGGCCGAGATGGACGCGCTCGAACTCCGCGGGGAGGCGCTTCTGAAAGAGTTGGCAGCGCTGGAGCCGGCCGCGAAGCGGACGTTCGCGGGCCTCCTACCCGAGGTCCGGAGGGTCGCGGCCGAGTGGTCACAGACGAAGGCGGACTACCGCTTGATCCGGTCGTCGGGCTGACGGCTTCGCGCCGGTAGCCCGATCGCCCAGCTCCGTGCTTTCCGCTGGCGTTCCCGGCCGGCGGCGGGGATCATATCCTTCCCTCCCCGCCACACCCCGCCGGAGCCCCGTCGCATGGCCCTCCGCCTGTTCGCACTCGTCGCGCTCGTCGCCGTGCCCGCCGCCGGGCTCGCCGACTGGCCGCAGTTCCGCGGCCCCACCGCCCAGGGGCACGCCGACAAGGCCGACCCGCCGGTCACCTGGGGGCCGAAGAAGAACGTCCGCTGGCGGACCGAGGTCGCCGGGACCGGCTGGTCGTCGCCCGTGGTCGCCGGCGGGCGGGTGTACGTCACCCACGCCGTCCCCCGCGCCGAGGCGCCGGCCGCCGACCAGTCGCTGCGGGCGGTGTGCATCGACGCCGCCACCGGCGCCGTGGTGTGGGACGTGGAGGTGTTCCAGCAGGACGGGAAGGACGCGCCGAAGATCCACGGGAAGAACAGCCACGCCAGCCCGACCGCGGTCGTGGACGGCGACCGCGTGTACGTCCACTTCGGACACATGGGCACCGCCTGCCTCAACGCCCGCGACGGGGCCGTGATCTGGGGCACACGCGAGCTGCGCTACGCCCCGGTCCACGGGAACGGCGGGTCGCCGGTGCTCACGCACGGGAAACTCGTGTTCAGCATCGACGGCACGGACAAGCAGCAGGTGGTGGCACTCGACACGGCGAACGGCAAGGTGGCGTGGGCGACCCTGCGCGAGGCGAAGCCGGGCAAGCCGTTCTCGTTCTGCACCCCGCTCGTCGTCCCGGTGAAGGGGAAGGACCAGGTCGTGTCGGTCGGCAGCGACGTGGTGATGGGGCTGGAGCCGGACACGGGCAAGGAGGTGTGGCGGGTGAAGTTCAGCGGGTACTCGGTGGTGCCGCGGCCGGTGCACGGCAACGGGATGCTGTACTTCAGCACCGGGTACGACAGCCCGGTCCTGTATGCGGTGAAGACCGACGGCGTCGGCGACGTGACCGCCACGCACGTCGCCTGGAAGGCGAAGAAGGGCGCCCCGCGGAACGCCTCGCCGCTGCTCGTCGGCGACGCGCTGTACTGCGTCTCCGACAGCGGCCTGCTGACGTGCTACGACGCCGGGACCGGCGCCGAGCGGTGGAACGAGAACCTGGGCGGCGCGTACTCGGCGTCGCCGGTGTACGCCGGCGGGCGCGTGTACCTGCTGTCCGAGGACGGCACGGGGACGGTGTTCAAACCCGGCGCCGAGTACGAGGAGCTGGCGAAGAACCGCCTCGACGAGAAGGCGCTGGCGAGCTACGCAGTGGACGGCAACGCGCTGTTCGTCCGCACCGCGAAAGCGGTGTACCGGGTCGAGGGGCGGGACTGACGTGGGCGACGCAGACGTCCTGAACGCGATCCTCTCTGCCCCGGGACAGGAGACCCCGCGGCTCGTGTACGCCGACTGG
>JAFKFQ010000283.1 GCA_017308215.1 bacterium
GGGGCTCGAATTCCCGGTCGTGTACCTCCTCGCGGTCGAGGAGGGGTTGCTCCCGCACGAGCGCAGCCTCGGCAAGGACGAGGACGTGGAGGAGGAGCGGCGGCTGTGCTTCGTCGGCATGACGCGGGCGATGAAGGAACTCTACCTGAGCCACGCCCGGATGCGTGAGTTCCGCGGGCAGCTGAACTACGCCATCCCGAGCAGCTTCCTCGGCGAGCTGCCGCGCGACTCGTCCGTGGAGCACGTCGACCTGTCGATGACGCGGAACTTCGCCCGCGGCGCCGCCGACGAGTGGCGGGCGAAGGTGGCGCCGGCGGCGCGCGACTGGGCCGACACCGGGGTGCGCCCGTTCGTGCCGCCGAAGAAGACGGAGGAGTCGATCAGCGTTCCGCCGGACACCGGGCTGTCGGTGGGGGTACTGGTACAGCACGAGGAGTACGGGCTGGGGCAGGTGACGGACCTGAGCGGGTTCGGGGCGCTGCGGCGGGTGAAGGTGCGCTTCCCCGGGCATGGCGAGAAGACGTTCGTCGCCGACAAGGTGAAGCTGAAGGTGGTCGGGCGCAAGAAGGCGTGAGCGGAGCGGCGGTCGGACCTGGTAGTCGCAGGCTTTAGCCTGCGCTGGTCGGGCAGCCGGCAAGCACGGAACGCAGGCTAAAGCCTGCGGCTACCGACTCCCCGGCTCACCAGTCCTGCCGCTCCAGGCGCAGCAGCGCCTCCTTGAACGCGGTCGCCGACCCGAACCGGTCGAGCGGCGCCTTGGCGATGCCCTTCAGCAGCACCGCGGCCAAGTCCTCGTCGATCTCCTTGTTGAAGTCGCGCGGGTTCTTCGGCGGCGTGTTCATCACCCGGCGGGAGTACTCGTTCGAGTCCATCGACCGCTCCCACGGGAGCGCGTTCGTGAACAGCTCGTAGGCCGTCACGCCGAGGGCGAACAGGTCCACGCGGTGGTCGGTGGCGCGCCGGGCGAGGAGCTCCGGGGCCATGATTTCCTTCGTCCCGGTCCGGTTCCCCGGCGCGCAGAACGGCGGCGTGTACGGGATCGTCAGGCCGAAGTCGATGAGCTTGAGCACCCCCTCGGTGTTGATCATGATGTTCCGCGCGCACAGGTCGCGGTGGAGGTACTTCGTGTCGTGCATGTACTGGAGGGCGTCGCACAGCTGCGACAGGTAGTTGATCCGGTTCCCCTTCAGCTGCACGTTCCGCGTCTCGACGAGGTAGTTCAGCCCGAACCCGTCCACCCACTCCATGACCAGGTACGGCTCGCCGGTCGTCGTGACGCCGTACTCGTAGGTGCGGACGATGTTGTCGTGCCGCAGGGTCATGCAGATCTCGCCCTCGGACGGCTTCTTGAGCCCCGGGAACCGCGCCTCGAACTCCTTCGTCTTCACCTTGTCGAGGATCTTGAGGCAGACGTTCCGGCCGATCTCCCGGTCGTAGGCCCGGTAGACCTTGGACATGCTCCCCTGGCCGGTCTTGCCGCTCAGCTCGAACCGCTTGGCGACGTTGGCGACCTTGCGCGGCTTCCCGCCGCCGTCCTTGCCGCCTTTCAGGAAGTCGAAGAAGCCCACGGCCGCCCTCGGACGGGAACGGGCGACCGGCCGGCGTGAGCCGGCCGGTCGTTGGTCGAGGCACCCGAACCGGCGACCGGCCGGTTCACACCGGCCGGCTCACACCGGCTACTGAATCTCGCAATAGTCCACGATCCGCGCCACCTCGGTCCGCAGGTCGCGGCGGTGGACGATGCGGTCGATGAACCCGTGCTTCAGCAGGAACTCGCTCGTCTGGAACCCCTCGGGCAGTTCGAGCCGCACCGTGTTCCAGATGGTCCGCTTGCCGGCGAACCCGATCATCGCGCCGGGCTCGGCGAGGTGGATGTCGCCTTGCAGCGCCCAGCTCGCGGCCACGCCGCCCATCGTCGGGTTCGTCAGCACCGAGATGTAAAGGCCGCCGGCCGAGTCGTAGCGGGCCAGCGCCGCCGACACCTTCGCCATCTGCATCAGGGACAGGATGCCCTCCTGCATCCGCGCCCCGCCGCCGCTGCCGCTGACGAAGATGAGCGGCAGCTTCAGGTCGGCGGCGCGCTCGGCGGCGCGGGCCAGCTTCTCGCCGACCACGCTCCCCATGCTCCCGGCCATGAACTGGAAGTCGGTGATCCCGAGCACCACCGGGCGGCCGCGGATGAACCCCTTCCCGCACACCGCCGCGTCCTTCTGCCCGGTCTTCGCCTGCTCCTCGGCGAGCCGCTGGGCGTAGGGGATGCGGTCCACGAACCCGAGCGGGTCGCACGGTACGAGCTCGGCGTCCCACTCCTCGAAGCTGTTGGCGTCGAGCAACTGGGCGACCCGGTCGCGGACCGGGACGGTGAAGTGGTGGTCGCACTCCGGGCAGACGAACAGCCGGGCCTCGACCTCCTTGCGGTAGACCGTGGCCCGGCACCCGGGGCAGCGGAGCCACAGCCCCTCCGGGACGCCCTTCTTCGGCCGGTCGCCCGAATTCGGATTGCGGGACTCGGACTGCGGAACTGAAGACATCGGGTGCTCTGCCTGCCTGTGTTCGGAAATCCGCATTCCGAATCCCGCAGCTAGCCGCGCTCGTCGATCTGCGCGAGGGACTGGAACTTCCGCCCCTCGACGTAGGCGAGGAACGCCCCGCCGCCCGTCGAGACGTGGGTCATCTTGGCGTCGTACCCGAACTGTTCGACCGCCTCCGCCGTCTCGCCTCCGCCGACGACGGTGACCGCGCCGCTGTCGGCCATCGCGGCAGCGATCCCCTTCGTGCCGGCGCTGAACGCCGGCTGTTCGAACCAGCCGACCGGGCCGTTCCAGATCACCGTGGCCGCCTGCTTGATCTTCTCGGCGTAGAGCACGAGCGTCTTCGGCCCGATGTCCACGCCCTCGAAGTCGGCGGGGATGGCGGAACCGACCTCGACCACCTGCGTGACCGTCAGGTCGCTCGACTTGGCGGCGAGGCAGTCCACCGGGAGCGTGATCTTCCCGCCGACGTGGCCGAGGAGCGGCGCGGCGGCGGCGATCTCTTCCTCCGCGACGCGGGTGCCGCCCACGTCGAAGCCCTTGAGCTTGAGGAACGTGTACGCCATCTTCCCGCCGATCAGGAGCGAATCGACCTTCTGGAGCAGCGCGTTGATGAACGCGATCTTGTCGGACACCTTAGCACCGCCCATGACCGCCAGCACCGGCCGCTTCGGCGCGGACATGAGCCCGTCCACGACCGTCAGTTCTTTCTCGACGAGGAGCCCGACCGCCCGCGGCTTCCCGGCCGTCTTGAGGGCGGCGGGGACGGCGACCATGCTGGCGTCCTTGTCGTTGTGGCAGGTGCCGAAGGCGTCGTTGACGTAGGCGTCGGCGAGGCCGGCGATGGCGGCGGCGAACTCGGGATCGTTCTTCTGCTCGCGCGGGTCGAAGCGGAGGTTCTCCAGTAACAGTACCTCGCCCGGCTTCAGCGCCGCGGCCGCGGCGCTGACCGCCGGGCCGACGACCTCGTTCGCCGCCTTCTTCACCGGCTTGCCGAGCAGCTCGCCGAACCGGGCGGCGACCTTGTCCATCGTCAGGTTCGCGCGCTCCTCGGGCGTGGCCTTCTCGGGCCGTCCGAGGTGGCTCATGGCGATGACGGCGGCGCCGCCGTCGAGGAGCGTTTTGATCGTCGGCAGCGCGCCGCGGATGCGGCGGTCGTTCTTGACCGCGCCGGTCTTCTTGTCCAGCGGGACGTTGAAGTCCACGCGGACGAGGACCTTCTTGCCGGCGAGCGGGCCGAGGTCGCTGAGCGTCTTCTTGGGCATCTCGGTGTCCGTGAACTGCGGGCGTCAGTCGTCGAAGTACACTTCCTGGTCCGGCTCGTGAACCGTGACCTTGCCGCGGGCGTGTTCTTCCAGCTTGCTGAGCAGGGTGCGCGGGTGGACGCTGGGGTTCGGGCCGCCGCACCGGTAGACGATCTTCTCGCCGCCGCCGGCGATTGTGAACTCGTACATCACCTTCTCGCCGCGGTACTCCTGCGTGCCGTCCCCCAGGTTCGTGATCCGCATCACACTCTGGTCGCCCCCGAGCAGCGACTTCTGCACCACGACCCGCTTGATCTCGTCCCAGCGGATCTCGGTCGCCTCGCCCCGGCGGACGGAGCGGATGCCTTTCGAGCGGACCTCGAAGGTCGTCGCCTGGCCGGTCAGCCCGGCGAAGACCCCGATGCCGCCGACGATCACGAAGAACGCGCCGACGCCGAACAGGTACACCGTCGTGAACAGCGCGGCGATTCCGAGGACGAACCCGAACGCGATCAACCCGATCCCGCAGGCGAAGATCGCCGCGTTCGGGTTCCCGGAGGTCATCAGGAGCTTGCCGAGCGAATCCTTCTGCTTCGCCATCGCGCACCCCCGGGGGGTCGGGATTACGCCTTGCCGATCATGTACTTCAGCAGGTCCACGCAGCGGTTGCTGTAGCCCCACTCGTTGTCGTACCAGCTCACCAGCTTGAAGAACTTGCTGTTCAGCTCGATGCCGCTGCCGGCGTCGAAGATGCTGCTGTGGGCGTCGTGGATGAAGTCGGTGCTCACCACCTCGTCGGCGGTGTAGGCGAGGACGCCCTTGAGGTACGTCTCGCTCGCCTTCTTCATCGCGGCGCAGATGTCCTTGTAGCTCGTCTCCTTGACGGTCTTCACCGTCAGGTCCACGACGCTGACCGTCGGCGTCGGCACGCGGAACGCCATGCCGGTCAGCTTCCCCTTCACCTCGGGGATGGCGAGGCCGACGGCGCGGGCGGCGCCGGTGCCCGACGGGATGATGTTGATGGCCGCCGACCGCCCGCCCTTCCAGTCCTTCTTGCTCGGGCCGTCCACCGTCTTCTGGGTGGCGGTGTAGCTGTGGACGGTCGTCATCAGCCCCTCCTCGATCCCGAACCCCTCCTTGAGGAGGACGTGGACGACGGGGGCGAGGCAGTTGGTGGTGCAGCTGGCGTTGCTGATGATCGTGTGCTTGGCGGCGTCGTACTTCTCGTGGTTGACGCCCATCACGACCGTGATGTCCTCGCCCTTCGCCGGGGCGGAGATGATGACCTTCTTGGCGCCGGCCTTGATGTGCCCCTGGGCCTTCTCGGCCTCGGTGAACAGGCCGGTGCTCTCGATCACGTACTCGACGCCCAGGTCCTTCCACGGCAGCGCGGCCGGGCCTTCCTTCACGGCGAGGCACTTGATTTCGTGCCCGTTGACGACGAGCAGGTCGTCCTCGGCGACCGCCGGCGACGACTTCTTGCTCGTCACCTCGCCGTTGAACTTGCCCTGCGTCGAGTCGTACTTGAGCAGGTAGGCGAGGTTGTCGGCCGGCACCAGGTCGTTGACGGCGACCACGTCCAGTGTCTTGCCGAGGTGGCCCTGTTCGACGAGGGCGCGGAACACCAGCCGGCCGATCCGCCCGAACCCGTTGATCCCGACCTTGACTGCGGCCATCTGCTCGCGTCTCCCGTGTGTGACCCGGCGGGATGGCAGCCCGCGGGTGGCATTCGGGGTTGAATCTACGAACCCGCCCCCCCGACCGCCACCCCCGCGCCGGTGCCACGCCCTCTCGCTCCCCCGCAGAGCGGGAGACGGGTTTGCGACCGCTCCGCGGGCAACCAGCGATGTGTACGGGCAATGCCGCGGAGCGGCGGAAGCGAAGTTCGTTCCCCGCGGAGCTGGGGAACGAGAGAAAATGGCGGACGCGCGGCCGCGTCACACGTCCAGTTCTTCCGCGATCGCCTGGTCGGCCTTCTCCATGATGAAGCGGTAGCGGTGCTCCGCCTCCTTGCCGAGCAGCTCGCGGAAGGCATCGTGGGCGTCGAGGTTGGAGTCGATCTCGACCTTCAGCAGCGTCCGCGTCCGCGGGTGGAGCGTCGTCTCGGCGAGCACCCGGAACGGCATCTCGCCCAGCCCCTTGAACCGCGTGATGTCCGGCTTCGCGTTCGCCCTCAGCCCGGCGAGGATTTCTTCCTTGTGCTCGTCGTCGCGCGCCCAGTACGTCTCCTTGCCCACGTCGATGCGGTACAGCGGCGGCTGGGCGATGTATATGTGCCCCTTGCGGATCAGCTCCGGGGCGTGGCGGAAGAAGAAGTCGAGCATCAGCGTGGTGATGTGGTGCCCGTCCGCGTCCGCGTCCATGAGCAGGATGATCTTGCCGTAGCGGAGGCCGTCGTAGTGGAACTTGTCGCCGGCCCCCGTGCCGATGGCCGTCACCAGGTCGGCGATCTCCTGGTTGCCGAGCACCTTCGCCGTCGGCAGGTCTTCGCCGTTGAGGATCTTCCCCCGCAGCGGCAGCACCGCCTGCGTGGAGTTGTTCCGCCCCTGCTTCGCCGACCCGCCGGCCGAGTCGCCCTCGACGATGAACAGCTCGGCGTCGTCGCGGTCGGTCGTCTTGCAGTCGGCGAGTTTGCCGGGGAGGCTGAGGCGGCGGCTGCCCGGCGTCTTCCGCTTCACCTCGACCGCCGCGGCCCGGCTCGCCTCGCGGGCCTTCGCGGCCAGGATGATGCGCCCGACGATGGCGTCGGCGGCGGTCTTGTTGTTGTTCAGCCACGCCTCCAGCGCCGGCCGTACGAAGTTGTCGACCGCACCTTCCGTCTCGGGGTTGTTGAGGCGCTGCTTCGTCTGCCCCTCGAACTGCGGCTCGCGGACGAACACCGACAGCACGGCCGTCACGCCCTCGCGGATGTCGTCGGCGGTGACCTTCAGCCCCTTGATCTTGATGTCGTGCGTCTCGATGTACTCGTTCACCGCCTTTCGCAGCGCCGACTTCAGCCCGTTCTCGTGCGTCCCGCCGTTCGGCGTGCGGATGCCGTTGACGTAGCTACGGTACGTCTCCTCGGTCGATTCCGTCCACTGTAGAGCGATCTCGATCTTACTGCCGTTCTCGCGCACGGCCGAGAACGCCGCCTCGGTCACGGCCGGCTTGCCGCCGTCGGTCACGAGCTTCTGGAGGAACGCCGGCAGCCCGCCGGGGTTGTGCAGTTCGTGGACGTGCCCGCCGTGCTCGTCGCGGAAGGTGATGTGCAGCCCGCTGTGGATGAACGACATGTCTTCGAGCCGCGCCTTGAGCGTGGCGGCGTCGAACTTGGTCGTCTTGAAGATGAGCGGGTCCGGCTCGAAGTGGATGACGGTGCCGTGCCCGCGGAACGGGCCGACCTTTTCGAGCTTCGTCTGCGGGACGCCCTTGGCGTACTCCTGGCGGTACTCGAACCCGTCGCGGCGGATGCTGGCGACGAGCTTCTTCGACAGCGCGTTGACGACCGACGCGCCGACCCCGTGGAGCCCGCCGGAGTGCATGTAGCCGCTCTCGGTGTCGCCGAACTTGCCGCCGGCGTGGAGCACGGTAAGCACCAGTTCCAGGCCGGACTTCTTGTGCTTCGGGTGGATCTCGACGGGGATGCCGCGGCCGTTGTCGACGACGGTGAGCGCGTCACCGCTCTTGTGGAGGGTGACGGTGATGTGGTCGGCGAAGCCGTTGATGTACTCGTCGACGGCGTTGTCGATGATCTCCCAGGCGAGGTGGTGCAAGCCCTTCGTGTCCACCCCGCCGATGTACATGGCGGGGCGCTTGCGGACGGGTTCGAGCCCCTCCAGCACCTGGATGTCTTCGGTGCGGTACTGCGCGTTCCGTCCGGCGGTCATCGTGCTCATCGGCTCGGCCCTGATGCTGTGATTCGTCGTGTGCTCGCGGGCGGGATTGCCGTCTTCCGTAGGTCGGGTCGAGTCTTCGAGACCTGACACGGCGGCGCGAAAAACCGACCTCAAAACACGGTCGCGCTCGCGCGGCTGGGCTTCTCGCTCGTCGTTCGTGTCGCGGTGTCAGGTCTCGAAGACTCGACCCGACCTATACGCCCCGAGCCGGCGGCTGCCTCAGTTGGTGGACGGCGCCCCGTCCCCCGCGTCCGCGCTCTTGCGCGGCGCCTTGCCGTCCACCTCGTCCCAGTTCACCAGCTCGATCGGCGGCGGCAGCACGCGGGCGAACGTCGTGCGGGCGCCGGGCTTCTCGCCCTTGCCGCCGCGGTTCTGCGGCTTGATCGCCCCCGGCCCGAACTCCTGCACCTTGCCGCTGTCCGTCTCCACCTGGAGCTTGTCGAACCGGCCGCCCACTGGCACCCCGCCGATGCACTCGTCGTCGCCTTCGATCTTGATCCCGATCACGCCCTTCGCCGCGCCGCTCACCACGTTCACCGAATCGACCGTGAAGTGGATCAGGTGACCCTTCGCCGACGCCAGCATCACGCCGGTCTCGGCGCCGAGCAGCTTCACCATCACGGCGCGGTCGCCGCCTTCGAGTTTCACGTAGCGGCGCCCGGCCTTCGTCGATTCGGTGCGGAACAGGGCCACCGGGATGCGGAGGACGTTGCCGCCCTTCGTCGCCACGAGCAGGAACGGGCCGCCGGGCTGGTCGCCGGCCGCCTCGCGGTCGGCGGGCGTGAACCGCGGGTCGGTCGTCACCGCGGCGACGACCTTCACCCCGTCGGCCGTCTTGAAATACTTGGTGATCGGCTCGCCGTGCCCGGTCGTCGCCGGCACCTCGTTCACGCGCATCGTGTACGCGGTGCCGTCGTCGGTGAAGAACACGACGTGGTCGAGCGTGCTCGCCGGGATCACGGCGACCACCTCGTCACCCTCCTTCACCCGCGTGGACTCGACCGACTGGAGGCGGCCGACGCGCTTGATCCAGCCGTTCCTGGTGAGGACGACGTTCGTGTTCTCGCGGACGATGTACGCCTCCTCGTCGAACGTCAGCACGTCCTCGTCGGACGCCATCCGCGTCTTGCGGCGCTCGGGGAAGTCGGCCGCCAGCTTCTCGAACTCGTCGCGGATCACCCCCCACAGCTTCTTCGGCGACGCCAGGATCGCCTCGATCTTTGCCGCCTCCTTCCGCTTCTCCGCCAGCTCGTCGAGGATCTTCTTGATCTCCATCTGGGCGATCTTGTACAGCTGGGCGACGAGGATCGCCGTCGCCTGCTCGTCGTCCAGCTTGAACGCGGCGATCAGCTTCTCGGCCGCGTCCGCCTTGCCGCTGCTCTCGCGGATCAGCCTGATCGCCCTGTCCAGCGCGTTGAAGATGACCGCGAAGCCTTCGAGGATGTGGATGCGCCGCCGCAGCACGCGCAGGTGGTACTCGAA
This sequence comes from bacterium, assembly GCA_017308215.1. Lineage (GTDB taxonomy): Bacteria > Planctomycetota > Planctomycetia > Gemmatales > Gemmataceae > Urbifossiella. The sequence continues at coordinate 9,133 of JAFKFQ010000283.1, forward strand.
CCGCCGGCGCACGGTGGCGAGGCGGAAGTCGAGGAAGTGCCGCAGGATGTCCCTGAGCGAGAGGCCGTCCTTCGGCACCATCGTCGTCCCGTCCTCGAGCGGGACGAGGGCCGTCATGTTGTACGCGAAGTTCTTCTGCAGGTCGGTGTGCTTGTAGAGGTACGCCATCACCAGCGCCGGGTCGGTGCCGGGCTTGGTCTCCAGCGTGATGCGCAGCCCCTCCTTGTCGTTCGTCTCGTTGGCGATGCCGAGCAGCTGCGGCAGCTTGCGGTCTTCGATCATCCCGCCGATCGTCTTCTCCAGCTCGCCCTTGTCCACGCCGTAGGGGATCGACGTGACCACGATCTGCGACTTGCCGCGGCCGAGGTCTTCCTCCTTCCACTCCGCCTGCACCTTGATGCTGCCGCTGCCGGTCTCGTAGATCTTGCGCAGCGTGGCCCGGTCGGTGATGATCTTGCCGCCGAGCGGGAAGTCCGGCCCCTTCACCTTCTCCATCAGTACCGCGACCGTCGCGTCCGGGTTGTCGATGAGGACGACGCACGCCTTCAGCACTTCCGCGAGGTTGTGCGGCGGGATGTTGGTCGCCATGCCGACGGCGATGCCCGACGTGCCGTTGACGAGCAGGTTCGGGAACTGCGCCGGCAGGACGACCGGCTCCTTCTTCGTGCCCGTGTAGTTGTCGCGGAGGTCGACCGTCTCCTGGTCGAGTTCGGTGAGCAGCAGTTCGGCGGCACGCGAGAGCTTTGCCTCGGTGTAGCGGTGGGCGGCGGGCGGGTCGCCGTCCACCGAGCCGAAGTTCCCCTCGCCGTGGACGAGCGGCACCCGCATCACCCAGTCCTGGGCGAGGCGGACCATCGCCTCGTACAGCGCCACGTCGCCGTGCGGGTGGTAGTCGCCCATCACCTTGCCGACGATCTGTGCCGACTTCGCCGCCTTCCGGTCGAAGCTCAGGTTCAGATCCTGGTACATGCCGTACAGGATGCGGCGCTGCACCGGCTTGAGGCCGTCGCGCACGTCGGGCAGGGCGCGGCCGGTGACCACCGACATCGCGTACCGGATGAACCGGGTCCGCACTTCCTGGGCGATCGAAACCGTCTGAACTCCCGCCATCACGCGCCTCGCCGGTTCCGGGTCCACCCGCCATCATAGGGGCGGGGTGCAACCCCCGGCCCGCGTGTTGGTGAACAGGTTTATAGTAGTCTACCGCGCGCCGCAGCCCCGCAGAGGTCAGCAGCGGGACCGTCCCAAACGCGAACAACCCCCGCGGGGCGGGGGTTGGGGGCGGAACGGGTTGTAACGGCGGCGCTACTCGGGCATCGCCATCATCCCCACGCCCGGCCGCGGCGCCGGGTACCGCTTGGCGACCGCCTGGAGTTCGGCGTCGTACGCCGGCGGCACCTCCTCGAACCCCTTCAGCTTCCACAGGAAGAGGAACGCCTTCCCGCTCGGGTCGTCCTTCGTGCGGACCAGGCCGGCCCGGATCTTCGCGGCCATCTCCGGCGCGAGCGCGTCCTTCCGGTACACGATCACCGTCGGCGGGAACGGGTCGCTCTGGGTCAGCACCCGCAGCAGCTTTCCTCGGCCCGGGAAGTTGTTCTGATACGCGGCCAGGGAGGCGGCGTCCAGCAGGGCGGCCTCGACCTTCCCGTCGGCGACCGCGTTCATCACCTCCTCCGGCCCGCTCTCCGGCATCGGCCGGGCGCCGCAGCGCCCGGCGGGGAGCGTGTCGGCGAGGCGCTCCAGGAACAGGTGGCAGTGGGCCTTCGTGGCGATCGGCACGGCGACGCACGCGCCCTTCAGGTCCGCCGGCGTCGCCGCCGCCGAGTCGGCCTTCACGACGAGCACGGCCTGCGGGCGGCGGTGCGGGACGGTGACCGCCAGCGGGATCAGGTCGGGGTGGCTGTCCTTCACCCACGCCCACTCGAACCCGTGGAACACCCCGACGTGCACCTTGCTCGCCTGGAGCTTGGCGGCGAGGTCGTCGTGGTCGCCGACCACCTCCACGTCGCCGTCGAGGCCGGTCTGCTTCTTAAACACCTCGCGGAACGGCGTGGCCGCGGCCAGGACGAGCGGCTGCGGCACGTCCCGGAACATCCCGCCGAGGACGCCGAGGCGGATCGTCCGGGCCGGCTGCGCCGCCGCCGGCCGGCCCATGCCGACCGCGACGACCAGCAGCGTCATCGCCGTCCACGCGGAAACCCGTGCCACGTCCCACCCCCCTGGAAGGAAACTCAAAATCCGAATCGGCGTGAATCGCGATCGCCGGGCGAACGCCCGGTCAGCGGCCCGGGAAGTCGGGGCGGACGCCGCCGGCCGTCACCCGCTCCAGGTGGGCGAGTGTCAACAGGTACTGCCACACCGCCTCGACGTAGTCCGACTGCGCCTTCGCCGCCTGGACGTACCCGCCGACGAGCTGGTCGCGCTCGGCGTTCGGGTTGTCCACCAACTCCTTGACCCGCTCCATCATGTCCTTGCCGAACTCGAACTTCGCCTTCCCCTCGGTCACGAGCTTGGCGGCCAGGTCGTACTCGTAGAAGGCGTTCTCCGCCTCCAGGTGGACGAGGCCGCGGGCCTTCTCGAAGACGGCATCGGCGCGTTGGCTGTACGCCATCGCCCGGGACACGCGATCGGCCTGGTTGCCGACGAGCTGCGGCGGCATCTCGGGGATGATCGCCCCGGGCTTGTACTGGAGGTTCAGGTCGCGGACCGTCCCCGGCACCTCCCGGGCCTTGATGTCGCCGCCGGTCGCCAGCGTGGGCACGGTCTTGCGGAACCGGACCGCGCTCTGGGCGTACACCTCGAGCCGGAAGGCGTCCGCCCCGGCCGCCGCGAGCGCCAGTTCCGGCCGACGGCACAGCGCCAGCTCGACGACCAGCTCCTCGGTGAGCGGGACGTTCTGCGCCATCACCGGGAGCTCCTTGTCCTTCACCACGAACCGGGCGCTCACGTCCTGCACGGCCATGAGCTCGCGGAGCGCGGCGTAGGCCTTGCGCTCACCCTGCTGGGCCATGAGCCGCAGTTTGCGGGCGTCGCGCAGACCGATCTCCATCGCGTCGAGCTTGAGCTTGGTCATCTTGCCGGGGGTCGCCGAGTTGAGCACGTCGCGGCCGATCTTCGTCAGCAACTCGACCTGCGCCACCACGTCCTCGGCGATGCCCCCGACCTGCCGGGTGTAGACGACCGTGTAGTACAACCGGGTGACGTCGTGGACGACCTCGTTGTGCGTCTTCTGGATGTCGGCGGCGGCGGCGATCGCCCCGCGCTGGGCTTGCTCCTTGCGGACCGGTAGGTCCGGCGACAGCAACTGCCCGAGGCGGCCGATGTTGTTGAGCGCGTGCATCCCGGCGGCCGACCCGTCCTGGCTCGACCGGGCCGCCCGCAGCGACGGCTGTCGCTCCAGCGCGATGGCGATGCACTCGCCGAGGCTGTACGCGGGCACGGCCTCGTCGGCAGCCTTCTTCCCGTTCTCCGCCTGCGCTACAACGGGTGTTGGAGCGAGGAGCGGAACGGTCGGGACCGTAGGTGCCTTCTGGGGCTGGCCGGACCCGGACTGGGCGAGGACGAACAGCCCGAACGCCAGCGCGCTACGGAGGAGAGTAAGGCGACAGTTGAGGGCGGGCGGCGACATGGCCGGTCCCCTGGCCGAGTCCCCCGGTCCCACACGGGTCCGTCCGTGCCGGCGCCAGGCGGGGGGTGAGTGAGCGGTCACGGACGACGGGCGTGTCCGTACCCCTACCAATCGGCGTGCGAGCGGGCAGGCTGGACGGTCGAGGTCGGTTGGGTGGTCAATCCGTGGGCGTTGACTGCCGAAAAGTCAGGCTGTAACGGCTGGATCGACGGACCGGGCGGGCGAGGAGGTTCTGACGATGCACCAGGCGAGCCCCGGGGTGGAGCGGGCCGTGGCGGCGGCGGCGGCGTGGGCGGCCCGCCGCGGCTCGGCAGCCGTGCGGCTGTCCGACTATGTTCTCGGGCTTCTTGACGAGGACGAGGGCCGCCCCGCCGAACTCCTGGCGCGACTTGGTGGTGATCTGCCGACAGTGCGGGCGAAAGTCGAATCGCTCACGACGCACGGCCCGGCGCCGGTAGTGGCGACGCTGTACGACGCCGCCCGCAACTGGTCCGTCCGCTTCCGCGCCGATCCGGCGTTCATGACCGATGCCTTCCTCGTTGCCCTCCTCACCGCCGACCCGGCCTTCCAACAGGCCGTCGCGACGGCCGGGCTCGACGCCGACCGACTCGCCCGGCTGATGACCGGCGAGGTGAATAACCCGTTTGCCGCCCCGGACGAACCGTCGGCGACGTTCGCGTTGCCCGACGCGGCCGACGAGATGGACGCTGCCCGCGTCCTCGACGCGAACCTGAACCGCGCCCGGGAAGCCCTGCGGGTGCTGGATGATCACGCCCGCTTCGTGCTGAATGACCGATTTCTGACAGAAACGGTGAAGGCGCTGCGGCACGGCCTCGCCGCAGCTAGCGGGCAACTTCCGCCCGCCCTGCTGCTCGCCGCCCGCGACACGCCCGGCGACGTGGGCACGAGCGTGTCCGCCGCTGGTGAATACGAGCGCGGCAGTTCGGCTCAAGTCGCGGCGGTGAACCTGAAGCGGCTGCAAGAGGCGCTGCGGAGCGTCGAGGAGTACGGGAAGCTGTTCGGCACCGAATTCGCCCGTGTAGTTGAGGGGCTCCGTTATCGGAGTTACACACTTGAGCGGGCCGTCGTGCGTGGGGGCGAGGCGCGGCGGAAACTGGCCGAGGCGAGGCTCTACGTCCTGCTCAGGGGGTCGCAGTGTGTGGCGGCCCTGGACTGGACGATCGAACAGGCCGCGGCGGGCGGGGCGACCGTGTTCCAACTCCGCGAGAAAGAGTCTTCCGACGCCGAGCTAGTCGCCCGGGCGCGCGACGTGCGCCGCTGGACGCGGAAGGCGAACGCGCTATTTGTCGTCAACGACCGCCCCGACATCGCCCGGCTCGTCGGTGCCGACGGCGTCCACCTGGGACAGGACGACCTCCCGGTCGCCGACGCCCGCCGGATCGTGGGGCCGGACGCACTGATCGGCGTCAGCACACACTCGGTCGAGCAGGTGCGAAAGGCAGTGCTCGACGGCGCCGACTACCTCGGCGTCGGGCCGACGTTCCCGTCGCGGACAAAAGCGTTCGAGACGTTTCCCGGACTGGCCTTCGTGCGCGATGTGGCGGCGGAAACGACCCTTCCAGCGTTCGCGCTGGGCGGCATCGGCCCCGAGAACGTCGGCGAGGTGGTCGCGGCCGGGCTGCGGCGGGTGGCGGTGAGCGCGGCGGTGTGTGCGGCCGACGACCCGGAAGCGGTCGCCCGGGTTCTCCGGGCGGCGCTGGACTGACCGCGTGGGGGCGTCCGCCCGGTCCTGCCGGGGCCGGGGCGGGTGCGGGGGGACGCATTCAGGTTTGTGGGGTCAAACCGCGGCCGGGTCAGAACGATAACCAGTGGAGTGTTGAGGGTCTGGAGTAACTCCGGCGGACTGGTAAAATGGGCGAGCTGTATCGGACCGTGCCGGCGGTGACTGCTCCGGCCGCGAACCGGATCATCACCCCGCCGACATCCCGGCCGACCGACCCGGTGACCGATCGGAGCGTGGGCATGGAGGGGATCCGTCGCCTGCTCGACACCGCCCGGACCGAGGGGCTTGTGACCGGGCACTTCCGCGGTCTCCTCCACGTCGCCATCGGCCGTACCGTGTCCGACGCCGCCGGTACCGTCCTTTCCCGCGGGCTGACGTGGCGCGAGGCCGCGGCGCTGCTGAAGGAACTCCGCTACGACCGCGAGCTGGTCCGCGAGTTCGGCGCCGACCCCGACGCCCTCGCCCCGCGCGACCGCGAGCGGTTCTGGTACTCGGCGATCGCGCAGGCGAGGGTCGATTCCGCCGAGGCGTCGGCCCAGGCCGACTGGCTGGCGGCGGCGCTGAAGCCGCACGGGTTCGTCGTGGCGCCGTCGGCGACGGCCCCGCGGACGGCGAAGCCGGTGCCGCCGAAGACCGAAGAGAAGACCGAGAAGCCGAAGCGGAAGAAGAAATAAGCCCACTCACGCCAAGGCGCGAGCTTTTTGCTTCAACCCAGCGGCACGAATTCCCGCCACTCGTACCCGTCACCCAGCTCGCCCGCCGGCGCGCACTCCAGATGCACGATCCGCCGGTGCCGCGCCGTCGCCGGGTCGGCGTGGCCGCTGGCGTGCGTCAGCAGCGGGCGCATCAGCAGCACGTCGCCGGCCCGGCAGCGTATCACCACCGGATCGCGCCGCTCGTCGTCGTCGGCGGTGCGGTCGAACCGGTGCGAGCCGGGGATCACCCGCAGCGGCCCATTCTCGTCGGTCATGTCATCAAGGTGAATCCGCGCCGTCAGCATCCGTGCGAGCAGGTCGGTCGGCGCTTCGAGGTGCGGGACACCGGCCTTCGTGGTCGGCTTGCGGAAGCGCCAGAGCGGGCCGTGGGCGCGGACGGCGACGGTGTAGTCCTTGTGCCACGGCAGCGCCCACCCGGCGCCCGGCGGCTTGTCGAAGAACAGCCCGCGCACCACGCCGGCGCCCGCGCCGAGGTCGGCAAGAAGGGCGTCGAGAAGGGCCGGGGCACGAGCCAGTTCCGCGGCGCCGGGCCAGAGGCGGAACAGGTCGCGGGCACCGCTAACGGCACCGGCCGCGTCGGACAGAATCGCGACGTCGCCGGCGTGCCGCGCGAGCGCCGCGTCCCACTCGGCGATCGCGCTTCGCACTGCGGTCGCGTCGAACACGCACGGCAGCAGCGAAAACCCGTCGTCGGCGAGGCTCACGCCGGCCGCCCCCCGCGGTATACGATCTGGTAGACCACGACGCCGAGTGCCATGAACCCGAGGCCGATCTGCGCCTCGCTCCGTTGCTCCGGCGTCACGAACATGTTCGCCAGCACCGCCGCCATGATGAGGCAGTACACCACCGGCACCGCCGGGTAGCCCCAGCACCGGTACGGCCGCTCGGCGCCCGGCAGCGTCCAGCGGAACACGAAGATCGACGCCACCGCCAGCGTCTCGAACGCGACCGCGCCGAACATGGCGAAGTCGGTCACCACGTCGAACGGCGCCTTGTTCGGCGGCAGGTTCAGGTCGAGGTCGGCGAACCCGAGCGGCAGCACCGGCACGCGGTACTGCGTCAGCGCGCCGACGCCGACCAGCATCAGGCACGACCACCCCGCGAGCACGACTGTCGCCACCCACGGCGTTCCGAATGCCGGGTGGAGGCGCTGCAAGCCGGCGGGCGCGAGGCCGTCCTTTCCCATCGCAAAGAGGAGCCGTGGGCCGACGAGCAAGTTGCCGTTCAGTGAGCCGAACACGGAGGTCATCACGATCGCCGACGCGAGCAGGCTGCCGACCGGCCCGATGAGGCGCAGGCAGAACTCGGTGGCGACCGTCGTGTTCCGCAACTCCTTCATCTGGTCGCGCGGGATGACGAGGTAGTACGCCAGGTTCGCCCCACAGTAGAGTGCGATCAGCAGCAGCACGCCGCCGAGCAGTGCGCGCGGGATGTTCCGCTGCGGCTCGGTGACCTCTTCCGCGACCGGGGCGATGTTCATCCACCCGTGGTACGCCCACAGCACGCCGACGAGCGCCGCCCCGTACAGGCTCCAGTTCACCCCGCCGAACGACCCCGGCCACGCCGGCGACAGGTACTCGACCCGCGGCGGGTGTTGTGGCTCGCTCACCGCCGCCAGCACGACGAACGGTAGTGCGATGATGAACAGTAGCGAACCGACTTTGACGGACGTGACGATGACCTGGAGCCCGCCGCCGAGGCGCGTGCCGCGGGCGTTCAGTGCCGCGAGTGCGGCGATGACCAGCACCGTGAACACCTGTCGCGGCCAGAACGCCAGCACGTCGACCGTTTGGCCCGGGTACAGCGCCTGCCGCAGCACGTCGTGGAACGACTCGGTGAACATGGTCGCCAGCGCGGCGATGGAGCCGGTGCGGATGATCCAGAACTCGACCCAGCCCCACAGGAATCCGGCCATGCGGCCGTACCCTTCGCGGAGGAACACGTAGTTCCCGCCGGCCCGCGGGAACAGCGTCGCCACCTCGGCGTAGGCCAGCGCCCCGAGCAGCGCGAGCACGCCGCCGAGCACCCAGACGCTCAGCGCGAGGCCGGATTCGGGCACGTTCTCGGCGACGTTGCGGGCCTTCTTGAAGACGCCCGAGCCGATGACGGTGCCGACGACGATGGCCGCGGCCATCCACGGCCCGAGGACGCGGGCGAGTTGCGGCGTGTGCATGGTGAGATGATAACCAGTACGCGCGGGGGATGAAATCGCGGGTGTCAGTCGAAGATCACGGTCTTCCGGTCGTAGACGAGGATGCGGTGGTCGATGTGCCAGCGGACGGCACGGGAGAGAACCACCTTCTCCAGGTCGCGGCCCTTCTCCAGCAAATCCTCCAGGCCGTCGCGGTGGGAGATGCGCACCACGTCCTGCTCAATGATCGGGCCTTCGTCGAGGTCTTCGGTCGCGTAGTGGCTCGTCGCGCCGATCAGCTTCACGCCGCGCTCGAACGCCCGGTGGTACGGCTTCGCCCCGATGAACGCCGGGAGGAACGAGTGGTGGACGTTGATGACGCGGTGCGGGTACGCCCGCACGAACTCGGGCGACAGCACCTGCATGTACCGGGCGAGTACCACGAGGTCGATCTTGTGCCCGGCGAGCAGCTCGAGCTGCGCCCGCTCGGCCTCCGCCTTCGCCCCGCTCGGTACGGGGATCAGGTGGAACGGGATGTCGTAGAACTTCGCCCACTTTTCGGCGTCCGGGTGGTTGGCGACGATGAGCGGGATGGTGCAGGGGAGCTCGCCGGTGCGGTGGCGGTAGAGCAGGTCCATGAGGCAGTGGTCGTACTTCGACACGAACAGCGCGACGCGGACCGGCTGGTCGGAGCGCTCGAGCCGCCAGCGCATCTCGAACCGGTCGGCGACGGGCGCGAACCGGCGCGGGAACTCGGCGAGGTCGAGGCCGAAGCCGGCCAGGTCCCACTCGACGCGCATCAGGAACAGCCGCCGCTCGGCGTCCTGGTGCTGGTCGGCGTGGAGGATGTTGGCGTCGTGCCGGTACAGGAACTCGCTCACCCCGGCGACGATCCCCTTCCGGTCCGGGCAGGTCACGAGCAGGACGGCGGTGTTCTTCATGCGAATTGAGCCCTCTTCTCACGGCGGGACCGGGCGATCCTCACCGCGCGAACGATCACTGTCGAAGCGGCAAGCACGATACCCATGTAAGTTAAGACACGCCCGAACACTCGAAGCCCTTCCGGACCACCTTCCGGCGCCAGCGTCGCGCCTTCAGTAATCACGATACAGGTTCGAGGATCCATCACCGGATAGTGCTTCCGCAGTAGGTTTTGTGTTCTGGGGTCTACGTCCGCGACCGTGCCGAGAATCAATCCGGCCATGTCGGGCTTGTTGAGCCTCTCCATCAGTCGGTCTTCACTTTGCACGTTGTAAACGTGGACGACGACTCTGACCGGGTCCGATTTCCTGTCCCGCGGTTGCGGCACGCCGGCGGCCGCGGGGACGATCGGTAGATATACACCCTGCCAGACCTGTCCCCTCTTTTCAACGACGTAGTCGTCGCATATGTCGAAGCCTGACACGATCACATTCTTGGGTCCGGACACCCCCCTGGCGATCAACTGGGCGACGGTCAGTCGAGTGGGTTCCTCCTCAACGCCGGCTAAACGTTTCTCCTCGTCATCAGCCGTTTTCCTGAAGAGGAACCCGATCAAGACCATTCCCACGCCGAGCCCGATCAGGATTTTCCCCAGCATCAGTATGACTCCGTAGATCCGGCTCAATCCAGAAGTCCCTCGGCGAACGCGTCCGCCTCGCTCGGCGTCTGCGCGGTCGGGATGACCTGCACGGCGACGGCGGCGTGCTCCTCGCCCTCCACCACGTCGGCAGCGTGCGCCTTCTTGATCGCCTGTTCGGTGCTCGTCGGGTCCACGGCGCGGCACGTCTCGGTGAGGAGGTCGGCGAGTTCCTTCAACTCCGCCTGCCACGCCGCCACCTCGACGCCGGGCGGCGTCAGCTGCTGGAACTCCTCGAGGAGCAGGATCAGACGCAAGAGGTGGCGGAAGATCAGCCCTTCCTGCTTCGTCAACTCTCGGCTGGTGACGTACAGGTTGAAGTTGCCGCCGTAGCCGAGCAGGATGTCGCCGGCCGCCCACACGGCTTCCGTGTTGAAGTCGCCGACCTCGGGGTGCTTGGCGTCGAACAGCAGACGCAGCTTCTGCGCGAACACCGGCGGGCGCTCGTCCCACGGGATGAACTCGTCCTCCTCGTCGTCACCCTCCTCCTTCGGCGGCTTCGCCACCATCAGCCCGCGGGCGATGAGTTCGGGGTTCAGCACCTCGGTTTGGAGTGGCCCCTCGGGCATGTCCCACGGCACGCGGACGAATTTGAGCAGCGGCCGCGGCAGTTCCAGCACGCTCTCGAAGGCCTGGATGCGCTCCTCCTTCGTCGCCGTGGCGAGCTGGTCGATGAGGTACGCGCCGTACAGCGGGTGGCAGGCGCGGAAGACGAGGAGCTTGTCGAGCGCTTCGGTCGGCGTGGCGGTGAGCGGGACGTAGTCCGGCTTCGCCGGCGCAGTGCTGACCGTCGCCGCGGCTCCCGGCGTCAGGTCGATCACGAGCCCGGTCTTCTTGTCTCCCGTCTCCGGTTTCGTGTCCCCCGGTTCCTCGGGCGGAGGTGGGTCGAGCGTGACGTACCCCTTGTCGTGGAGCGTGCGCAGCATGCGGTTCAGCTGCTTCATGCCGGCCTCGACGCGCGGCTGGTCGAGGAGTCGCTTGCGGACGACGGCACGGATCTTCTCCACGTCCGGCGACACCTTCAGCAGGTACGCGAGCAGCCGCCACGGCAGCGGCCCCTTGCTGTACAGCCGCGCCGGCGGCGCCGACTTGAGGCGCTCGAAGTCGCCCTCGCCCCAGTACTTCCGCTGCTGGTTGCGGCTCGGCTTCTTCTTCAGCAGCGTCTTCTTGGCTTTGATGAGGTTCGGGTCTTTCGTCGTCTCGGGGATCTGGTCGTACTGCTGCTTCCAGCGGAGGATGCGCACGTCGTCCTCGTGTGGGAAGGCGTAAACGAAGCCCTCGGTGTCGTACTGCGGGCGGCCGGCACGCCCGAAGATCTGGTGCGCGGTGCTCGGGTCGATGACCTTTTCCTTGCTGAACGGCCCCTTCATCAGACTCGACAGCACGACCGACCGCGCCGGCAGGTTGATCCCCGCCGCCAGCGTCTCGGTGCAGAGCGCGACCGACAGAAGCTTCTTCTCGAACAGGTCTTCGACGACGCGGCGGTACTTCGGCAGCAGGCCGGCGTGGTGGACGCCCACACCCCGGCGGAGCATCTGCTTCAGCTTCGGGCCGACGCCTTGCGGCCAGTCGAGCGCGTCCACTTCCTTGTTCAGCGCGGTCTTCTGTGCCGCGGTCATCAGGTCGAGCCCCTTCAGCTGTTCGGCGATGCTCCAGCACTCGTCGCGGTTGAAGCAGAACACCAGCGCCGGCGTCTTCCGCGCGGCCTCGTCGCCCTTGGCGAGATCGACGACCAGCTCGTTGAGGAACTGGTCCGGCACCCAGCGGTACGTCAGCGGCACCTTGCGCTCGCGGCCCTCGACCAGTTCGATCCTGCGGCCGTGGCAGCGGTCGAGCCAACTGGTGAATTCCACGGCGTTACCGACCGTCGCCGACAACAAGAGCAGTCGGACGTGTTTCGGGAGCATGTTCAGCGACAGCTCCCAGACGATGCCGCGCTCCGGGTCGGCGAAGCTGTGGAACTCGTCCATCACCACGCCGGAGACGTGCGAAAAGTCGAAGCCCTCCTGGTGCAGCAGCCGGTTGAGGAGGATTTCCGCCACGACGACGAGGACGCGGGCGTTCGGGTTGACGCGCCGGTTGCCGGTGACGAGTCCCACGTCGTCGGCCTTGAAGCCCCAGCGGACCGCCGCCGCCTGCATTTCGGCGAACTTCTGCTCCGTGAGGGCGATGAGCGGCGTGGTGTAGTAGGCGACGGTGTTGGTGTGCAGCGCCTCGTACAGCGCCGCCTGGGCGATCATCGTCTTGCCGGTGCCGGTCGGGGCACAGACGAGTACGCCCTGGTCGGCGGTGAACCACGACAGGAGTGCTTCTTCCTGGACGGGGTAGGGCGGGTAGGGGAGCTGCTCCAGGTACTTCGTCGCCAGGTCGCTACGGTCCATTCCAGTTCCTCGGGCCGCCGGCGGCGACGGGTCGTAGGCCGGGTCGAGTGTCCGAGACCCGGTGTGGCGACACAGGGCACGTCGAGGGGGAGCGTGCCGGCCGAACCCGGGTGGGTTCGTGTTCGCCGTGCCTGTGCTCGCGCACCCGTGCCCCGCGTCGGGCCTCGAGGACTCGACCCGACCTACGAGAATAGGTGTAGCGGCTGGTCGAGCCGAAAGCCCGTCATCGCCCGCGCACGGCCCAACCCACCGCCAGCGCCACCAGCGCCAGGATCACAACCGCGACCACCGCGTTCCACGCCCCGCGGGCGCCGACCCCACCGCCGTTGCCACCCGCCACTGCCGGCGTGTCCGGGCCGGACGGGCCCTCGGGGCCGGGCGGGTTCTCGCCCTCGATCAGGTCGTTCCCGCCGTCGGCTCGCTTCTTCAGCCTGAAGGCGTCGTACAGGTCGCCGCGGGCCGTGCGCGACTCGTAGACGAGCTCGTCGCCCTCGACGCGGATCAACTGGTAGAGCTGCGCGCCGCTGCCGCGGCGCTTCATCCACGTCAGGTCGCCGCCGGTGTACAGCTTCGCCCCGCTCACCGATACCACGTACACCGTGCCGCGCGCGGTCTGTACCTGGGTGCCGTCGAGCCTGTTGTCCTCGCGCATCAGCCCGCTGCGGCCGTAGGTGTGGTCGTGCCCTTGCAGCACCAGATCGACGCCCTTCGGCACCGCGTCGAACACCTTCCGCCACGCCTCGCGCACCGCCGGGTTGTCGCGCCCGGCGACCGGCGAGTAGAAGGGGTGGTGGAACGTCACCACCGTCCACCGGTTCGGGTTGGTGGCGAGCGTCTTTTCGAGCCACGCCGCCTGCTCGGCGTGCTTCTCGTTCGAGTTCAACACGACGACGCGCACGCCCTGGTAGTCGAGGAAGTAGCAGGTCTCGGTGAGACCTTCCGGGCCGTGCTCGGGGAGCGTGAACTGCGGTCGCCAGTGGCGGGTGATGCCCTTCGGGTCGCTGTACTCGTGGTTCCCCGGCGCCGGCACGCTCGGCACCATGCCGTTGATCCACCCCGCGGCGGCGTGCCACTCGCCCCACTGCGGGTCGCTGTTGCCGGCGTCCACGAGGTCGCCGGCGTGGACGATGAAGCGCGCCTTCGGCATGTCCGAGTACGCCCCGCGGGCGACCCGCGACCACAGGCTGCGGATGCCGTTCTGGGCGTCGCCGAAGTAGATGAACCCGAACGGCTCGGGGTCTTTGGAGGCGGTCTCGAACTGGAACCACTCGCTCCAGTTCGACCCGTCGCCGACGCGGTAGACGTACTTCGTCTTCGGCGCGAGGTCGGTGAAGTTGACGCTGTGATAGTGGGCGTGGTGGCCGTCGGCGGTCAGCCTCTCCGTCCTCGCTGCGAGCCGTTTGACGAGCTTCTCGTCGTACCCGCGCCACCCCTTCTCGAAGACGGGACCGTCGGCCGCGAGCGCGAACTCGGCGACGGGCGCCTTCACGGTGGTGTCGGTGCGCCACGTCACCGCCTGCGACGTGGCCGGGTCGGACGCGAACGTGAGGATGATGCGATCCGGCACGACCGTGGGGCGGTACAGCGCTACCGGATCGGCCTTCGGCGTCTCGGAGGTGACGGCGGGTTGCGGGTCTGGTGCCGGTGGCGTCGTGCGGCGGAACGTGGCGATCACCACCACGAGTCCGAGCAGGCACGCGAGTGCGAGTAACACGGCTTGCGAGCGCTGCGAGGTCATGACGGCCGGGGGAGGGCGGGGGGCGAGTCCGCTCCATCATGCCGGAATCTGGGGCGGTGTCCATTGGCCCGACCGATCGGCGCGGTGGATTTCCGGCCGTGCGGTCAGTCTGGTGGGGCGGCCTCCCGCCGGCCCCACCAGATCCAGAGTTGTACCCGTACCGAATCCGGTTGCGACACGCCTACGCGGCGGGTACGTTCAAAAGCGGCCCTTCTCCCACCCTGGCCCGGAGTCCGCGCATGGCCCGCCCCAATCGCCGCTCGTTCCTCCGCACTACCCTCGCCACCGCTGCCACCGTCACCGTTGCCGGCACCAAGTCGTCCGGGCAAGTCCGCGGGGCGAACGAGACCGTCCGCATCGCCGTCGCCGGGCTGAACGGCCGCGGCGGCGAGCACGTCAAGCAGTACCTCGGGATGCCGAACGTCCAGATCACGCACATCGTGGACCCGCACGGTGGAACCTACAAGAAGCGGCTCGACCAGATTGCGGCCGGGAACAAGCCGGCCCCGGCGTGCGTGCAGGACATCCGTCGGGTGCTGGAAGACCGCACGGTCGACGCGGTGAGCATCGCCACGCCGAACCACTGGCACGCGCTCATGACGATCTGGGCGTGCCAGGCGGGGAAGGACGTGTACGTCGAGAAGCCGTGCAGCCACAACATCCACGAGGGGAAGATCGCCGTCGAGACCGCCCGCAAGCACCGGCGGATCGTTCAGCACGGTACGCAGAGCCGCAGCAGCCGGGCGTGGGCCGAGCTCGCCGCGGTCGCCAAGAGCGGCCAGCTCGGCCGGCTCCTCGTGTCGCGCGGGCTGTGCTACAAGACCCGCAACTCGATCGGCACGCGCCCCGACAGCGCGCCGCCCGATGAGCTCGACTTCAACATCTGGACCGGCCCCGCCGCGGCCCGTCCGCACCACGCCAACCTCGTCCACTACAACTGGCACTGGTTCTGGGACTTCGGCAACGGCGACATCGGCAACCAGGGCGTCCACCAGATGGACGTGGCCCGCTGGCTCATCCCGGACGCCGTGTGGCCGCGGTCGGTGCTGAGCCTCGGCGGGCGGTTCGGGTACACCGACCAGGGCGAGACGCCGAACAGCCAGATCACGGTGATGGACTACGGCCAGACGCAGCTGATCTTCGAGGTCCGCGGGCTGCGCACGGAACCGCTCCACGGCCAGGGCGTCGGCAACATCCTCCACTTCGAGGCCGGCGTGGTGGCCGGCGGCCGGCTGTTCCGCCCGGGCCGGATCGAGGGCGAGCCGCTGCCGCGGGTCCAGGGAGACGTTCCGCTGCCGAAGCCGGGCGGCATCTTCGAGAACTTCATCGCCTGCGTCCGCAGCCGGCGCGTCGAGGACCAGCACGCCGACATCGCCGTCGGCCACGTCTCCAGCGGCCTGTGCCACCTGGCGAACATCTCGTACCGCCTCGGCCGCGAGGAGGCGTTCGACCCGCGCACCCGCGCCGTCGCGGGCAGCGCCGCCGCGACCGAGACACTGGAGCGCCTGGAAGACCACCTCCGCGGCAACGGCGTCCGCCTCGCCGACACCCGGCTGAAGGTCGGGCGCAAGCTGGAATTCGACGGCGCGACGGAGCGGTTCAAGAACGACGCCGAGGCCGACGCGCTGCTGACCCGGGCGTACCGGGCGCCGTTCGTCGTCCCCGAGCGGGTCGTCTGATCGTCGCCACTTCACCAAACCCAGCCGCCCGGCGGAAAAACCGCCGGGCGGTGTCGTCTTCCCCTTCGACATGACGCCGCGGCAGCTCGCCGAACTCGTCGCAGCCCACGCGCCCGCACTGGCGCTGTTCGCGCGGACGTGGTGCGCTGCGCCGGACGACGCGGTGCAGGAGGCGTTCTGCAAGCTGGCCGCGCTGCGCACGCCGCCGGCCGACCCCGCCGCGTGGCTGTTCCGCACGACGCGGAACGCGGCGATCGACCTCGGCCGCGCCGAGCGCCGGCGGCGCCGCCGCGAGGAAGCCGCGGCGCGGCCGGACGGGTGGTTTGCGGAAGCCGAAATCGACGGGCTCGACGCCGCGGAAGCCGTGGCGGCGTTGGAGAGCCTGCCGACGGACCAGCGTGAGGTGATCGTGGCGCGGCTGTGGGGTGGGTTGACGCTCGTACAGGCGGCGGACGCGGCGGGGTGCTCGGTGAGCACCGCGTTCCGCCGGTACGAGGCCGGCATCGCCGCCCTGCGGTCCCGCCTCGGTGTGAGGGACACGGTATGACCGCCGACCGCCTCGCCCGCTTCACACCCGCTGCCGGCCCCGACCCGGCCGACTTGTTGTTCCAGATGGGGCGTGCATCCGCGCCGACGCGGCTGCGCTGGAAGCTCGCCGTTTCCGGACTGCTCCTGACGAACGCCCTGGCACTGGGTTGGATCGCGCTCCGCCCCGACCCGCCGGTTCCGGTACCCGAGGCGGTGACGGTGATCGTCCCGGTCCCGGTCCCGGTCCCGGAGGCGGCGCCGCTGTACCCGCAACCGGAGCCGACGAGCATCGGCCCGTTCCGCGTCCGCGACGACCCCGACCGCTGGCCGTCCGCCGAACCTGTCGCCGGGATCGCCCCGCCCAGCCCACCGCTGACCCCGCTCGCCGCCCGTCGCGGCGAGCTCGACTGACCCCCAACTCGTTCCCCGACCCGGAGGTGAACCGTGCGGTTCCTCGTGCCCCCCTGCGCGCTCGTCCTCGCCGTCGTGCTTTCCGCCGACGTCCGGTCCCAACCGGGGCCGAAGATCCAGGACGGCAAGGCCGTTCTGCAACTCACTGTCAGCTCCGCCGCGCCGCCGGTGCCGGCGCTGCGGTACGCGCTCCTGCCGACGCACCACGACATCCGCCCTGGGAACCAGATTCTCGCGTTCTACAAGTGCTTCATGGAGCAGGATCACCTGTTCAACAAGGAGGCGGTCGAGAAGCAGGATAAGTGGTACGACGCCCCGCTCGCCGACCTAAAGGGCGTGAAGGAGCTCGAAGGCTACGGCGGGTATGCCGTCGCCCAGGCCCACCGCGCGGCGCGGATGGAGTACGCGGACTGGCAGGTCGCCGCCGACATCAAGCAGGACGGCGTGATGACGCTCCTGCCCGACCTGCACAAGCTCCGGCAGCTGTCGCGCATCCTCCGTGTCCGCGCCCGCGGCGAGATCGCGCGCGGCGACTTCCCCGCCGCGGTCGAGACGATCCAGACGCAGATGGCCCTCGCCCGCACGCACAACGACCACCCCACCCTGATCGGCATGCTCGTCGGCGTCTCCATCACGGCGATGGCGATGGCGTCGGTGGAGGAGTTCGTCGCGCAACCGGGCGCTCCGAACCTGTTCTGGGCACTCACCGACCTCCCCGCCCCGCTGTTCGACCTGCGGAAGGCGATCCGCGGGGAGCGCCTCTTCATCGGCGCGGAACTCGACCCGTTCATCGACCGCGTGAACCCGATGAGCGAGGCACAAGTCGGCCGGGCGGTGACGAAGATCACCGAGTTGATGGACATGATCGAGCCGCCGAAGGAGGGGCTTGCCGCTCCTTCGTGGAGCCCCCCGAAGGACGGGAAGGTCATCCCGTCCCCCCCGCGGCCCGCGCGCAAGACTCCCGCCACGTACCTGGGCGAGCGCGCCGCCGACGCGAAGCAGGTGGAGGCGGCGCGGGCGAAGCTCCTCCCGACGCCCCCGACCCGCGACCTCCGCATCGAGAAATTCCCGCCGATGCAGGTCATCCTGATCGACGAGTTGAACCGCTACGAGGTCGCCCGCGACGACGCGGTGCGGTGGCTATGCGTGCCGCCGTGGCAACTCCCGGTTGGCCTGGACAAGAAGCCCGACTCTGGCCTCTTCACGCCACTCGCGCCGGCCATTCAAAAAGTGGCATTTGTCCGCGGGCGGATCCAGCAGCAGGTGGCAATGCTTCAGGTGGTCGAGGGAGTGCGGGTGTACGCGGCGGCGAACGGCGGACGGCTCCCGGGCGCGCTCGCCGAGGTGCCGCTCCCGCTCCCGCTCGACCCGTTCACCAACAGGCCGTTCGTGTACGAACCCGGCGACGGCGTCGCGGCCGTACGTGGCACCCCCCCGCCGGGCGGGACTGGCGACCCGATGCTCAACCGCGTCTACGAAGTCCGCCTGCGGAAGTGAGCGGGGTCAGCCGGTGAGGGCTGGCAGAGTATTCTTGAGCCGCCGACGGTCGGCCGCGGTCAGGCCGGTGTCGGCGGCTTTGAGCGTTTTCAGGGTCGCGGCGCGGGCGGTGAACGCGGCGATGCCGGCCGGGCCGATGGCATTCCCGGACAGGTTCAAATCCTGCACGGCTTCGGTCAACGGGGACACGGCTACGACTGGGCCTTGTTCCGGACGCCCCGTCCCGAGCCGGACAAGTACGCCCGGTGGCGTGCTCATCCGCCGGAGCGTCGCCGACCAGGAGGGCATCGCCTACTTCGCGTGTGGCGGCCTACCGGCGACGACGCCGGAGGAACTGGTCCGGGTGGCCGGCGCGCGGTGGGCGACCGAGGACCTGTTCGAGCTGGGCGACTGCGGGCTCGACGAGTACGAGGTCCGGTCGTAGGTCGGGTGGCACTGGCACGTGACGCTCAGCCTGTTCGCCCTGGTCGTGCGGGCGGTCATCCGGTCCCGGGCCACGAGATTGGTGGGCCGGGAAAAGGGGGCGCGCCGCTCATCCCGGGGCGACGGTTCGGAACAGTGAACCATCTGGGGCAACTTTGGGCAACTGGACGTGAACGGTCCGGCCGGACATGCCGAGAACGAAAAGGGGTAATTTTGGGGGCAACTCTCACCAGCGGAGCGACCGCTGGTAAGGGGTGAGCACGACGCTACGCCGCGCCATAGGCAGTCTCCTTTTCTTCCGGGATGTTGCTGTCGGTTAGCTGTCTGACTTGGGGCTCCGAGTTGCCTGACTGAGAAGGAAGGCAATGCGTCGGGCGGTCTCCAGAAGCGTGCGATCTTCGGTGACAATGGGGCCGCCGTCCTTCCCCGTGTGCTCGTGGCGCTCCACGAACATGCCGAGGTGCGTGGCGAGGCTGTCCAGTGCCCCGCGCTTGTCACTGAGCTTGATCTTCCTCAATCGTCCGATGTTCTCGCGGTCCTCGCCGCGCCCCTCCCAGAGCTCCTCGACGTCGAGGCCGGCGATGGCGGCAGCCGTGTCGTCGTCCAGTTCGTGGACCAACTTGAGGTTCCCGTTCTCGTCGAAGGCCTTGCGGATGTCGAGGAAGGCGAGCCGGGCGTACTCCTGCTTCACCCGCTCGATGGTGACTTCGTGCGTTTTCAGATGCTTGGCCTTCAACTCGGCGAGCCTAGTAGACCGCCACTACTCGATTGCGGGGCAGAGTCGGCGGAGCTTGATCCGGGAGTCGGCGGTGGTGAATCGCCACCGCACGCCCACGGCTCGGTCATTCCGCTCGGTCTGCCAGGCATCGACCTCGCTCACCAATTCGGCCACCGATCCGATCCGCCGGTCCAGGCACTGTCGGCTCAGCACGCTCAACTCGATCCCCGCGACGTTCAGCCAACTCCCGTGCTTCGGGGTGTGGTGGACCTCGATCCGCTCGGCGATCCGCCGGGCCCGGTCGGGCGGGAACGCCTCGTACAGCGACGCCAGCTTGTGGGTGTTCAGGTTGTCCATCACCAGCACGACCTTCTCCGCCGCCGGATGGAGGCCTTCGGCCAGCCACCG
>JAFKFQ010000284.1:0-25616 GCA_017308215.1 bacterium
AGCGGCGGCCGGGTGACGACGCTCAAGGGCGGGGTGCCGGTCGTGATCGACGGGCAGGTGGTGGGCGGGGTCGGGGTCGGCGGCGGGACCGGCGAGCAGGACGCCGAGGTGGCGAAGGCCGGCATCCAGGCCCTGCTCGACGCGCTGCGTGGGAAGCGGTAGAGGTGCCAGGGCACACTGCTCTGCTGGTGGCGAGGCGCGGCTCGCCGGTCGCATTCCGTGACGGGAGGCGCGGGCATGAGTGGCGAGGGGTATCGGGTCGGGATGGCCCAGACGTTGGTCGAGGGCGGCCGGCCCGACCTGAACCTGGGGCGGGCCGCGGACGCCGTCCGGGAGGCCGCCGCGGCCGGGTGCCGGCTGGTCGTCCTCCCTGAGTGCCTGGATTGTGGGTGGACCGACCCGTCCGCCCGGGCGCTGGCCCACCCCATCCCCGGCCCGCACGCCGATGTGCTCGCCGCCGCTGCCCGGGAGAACCGGGTGTACGTGGCGGCCGGGCTGGTCGAGCGGGCCGGGGGCCGTCTCTACAACGCCGCCATTCTCATCGGCCCCGACGGCCGGATTCTCCTCCACCACCGGAAGGTGAACGAGCTGGACATCGCCCTCGACCTGTACGCCATCGGCGACCGGCTCGGTGTGGCCGAGACGGAGCTCGGCACCCTCGGGCTGGCGGTCTGCGCCGACAACTTCGGTTCGTCGCTCGCCGTCGGCCACGTCCTCGCCCGGATGGGGGCGCAGGTGATCCTGTCTCCGTCCGCGTGGGCGGTGGACACCGACCACGACAACGCCCGCGACCCGTACGGGAAACTGTGGCTCGACTCCTACACGGAGTTGGCCCGCCTGTACGACGTGACGGTGGTCGGGGTGAGCAACGTCGGGCCGATGGCCGGCGGGCCGTGGGCCGGGCGCCGGTGCATCGGGTGTTCGCTGGCGGTCGGGCCGGGCGGGACGGTGCTGGCCCGCGGGCCGTACGGATCGGACGCCGCGGCGGTGGTGCCCGTCGACGTGACGCCCCGCCCGCCGGTCGCCCGCGGGACCGGGTTCGCCGACGCCCTCGCGGCCCGGGGCTACCGAGGGGGGTGACGGCGACGCCCGGGAGCCGACGGGCGTTGACGTGCGGGCGAGCAGACGCCCTGGTGTGATTCCCGTCAGTCGTTGAACAACCGGGGCGCGAAGTCGTACAGCGCCTTCCGCCAGGTCTGCCACTCGTGGGCCGTGCCTTGCTGCTCCACGAACACGCTCCGGATGCCGGCGCGGTCGAGTTCGCCGTGCATCGCCCGGGCCGACGTGTGGAACGCCTCCTCGCCGGTCCCGGCCCCGATCCAGAGCAGGCGGACCCGCCGGTTGAACGCCGCCGCGTCTGCGAACACCCCGCCGTAGGCCGTCCGTACGTCGAACATGCGGCCCGCCCCGCTGAACGCCCCGACGTACGAGAACGTGTCCGGGTGCGTCAGCCCGATCCGGAGCGCTTGTCCGGCCCCCATTGACAGCCCGGCGATGGCCCGGTGGTCCCGGTCCGCAAGGGTGCGGAACGCGGCGTCCACGCCCGGGATCAGGTCGTTGAGCACGACCTCCTCGAAGGCGTCCGGCGGCGCTTTCGCGCCGGCCTTCGCGGCGTAGCCCCAGTCCATGACGACGAGCATCGGCCTCGCCTTCCCGGCCGCGAGCAGGTTGTCGAGGATGAAGTTCGCCCGCCCCTGGCTCACCCAGCCGCGCTCGTCCTCGCCGGCGCCGTGCTGGAGGTACAGCACCGGGTACCGCCGGGTTGGGTTCGCGTCGTACCCGGGCGGGCAGTAGACGAACGCCCGCCGGGGCGAACCGGCGACCTTCGAGTGGTACCAGTACGCCCGCACCTGCCCGTGCGGCACGTCCTTCACGTCGTAGAAGTCGGTGCCCTTCTCCGGGATTTCCACGCCGCTCGTCTGCTTGCCCCAGCCGAAGAACGTCTCGCTCCCCGGGTCGTTCACGGCCACCCCGTCCACGAGCAGCCAGTAGTAGTGGAACCCGGGAACGGCCGGCGGGGTCGTCACGGTCCAGACACCGTCCGCGCCCTTCGCCATGTCGAACGGGCCTTTCCCGAGCCCGTTGTCGGCCCCGCCGGGTTGCACCTGCACCTTCTGCGCGGCGGGCGCCTTCAGCCGGAACGTGACCCGCGCGTCGGTGTGGACGCGCGGGTACTCCGCGCCCCGGACGTTGGTCGACGCCGGTCGGGCGTCGTCCTGGGCCGGTGCTATTGCGACAGCACAGACGACTGCCGAGAGTACCATGACGGGTCGCATCGGAGACCTCCTTCGTCGGGAGAGACAACAGCTACCGCCGCGACAGGAGATACGCGACGAGGTCGCGGGCCTCCTGGTCGGTCAGGCCGTCGAGCAGCCCGTCGGGCATCAGCGAGCCGCGGGCCGGGGTGACGCCGGCCTCGTCGCCGGCCCGGACCCGGAACCGCTCCCCCTTCTCGTCGACGTACTCCGATTCGTCCAGCCGTGTGGCGACCAGCAGCCCGATCCGCGTCCGGCCGTCGAGGGTTTCCACCTTCCACGCCTGGTAGTGCGGGGCCACCACGGCGGCCGGCTGGAGGATCGACTCCACCACCCACTGCCGGTCCGTCCGCCCGATCCGGCTCAGGTCCGGGCCGACGCCCGCCCCCCGGCCCTCGATCGCGTGGCAGCGGGCGCACCCGGCCAGCCGGGGGTGTTCGAACACCCGCCGCCCGGCCTCGGGGTCGGCCGGACCGTCGAGCCGCTTCAGCCACGCGGCCGTGTCGGTGGCCGGCGGGCGGTCGGCGTGGAACGGCTTCCCGAGCACCCGGGCGGCCAGCTTCTCACGCTCCGCCTGACCGGCCGCCGCCGCTTCGAGTCGCCCGCGCTGCGCCGGGGTGAGTGCGACGCCGGCGAGCGACCGGATCGCTTCGGAGCTCAGGACGGCGTCCCCACCGGCGGCCAGCCCGAGGAGGAAATCGGCGTCCGGGGCACCGGCCGACAGCGTGACGAGCGCCTGTGCCCGCACCGCGGTCGGCTCCTTCGGGTCGTCGGCGACGGCCCGGACCGCAGCTGCCACGGCCGGATCGGCCCGGTCCTTCAGGGTGCGCAGCGCCTCGACCCGGACCGCCGGGGTAGGTTCCTGCAGCAGCCCGACGAGCGCGTCCGTCCGCAGCCGTTTGTGCGTCGCCGGGACGGCCCGCAGCGCCGCCAGCCGGGCCGCCGCAGGTGCGGCCGGGTCGGCGAGACGGTCGAGGAAGTACTTCGCCAGCCCGTCCTCGTCCACCGGCTGGTTGTCGATCCGGGCCAGGGCCGTCGCAAGCCCGGTGAGTCCGCGTGGGTCGATGCCGGGGTCGGCCATCAACTCGACGACCCGCGGCCGATGCGCCGCCAGCCGCTCGTCCGCCACCCACTTCACCGCCAGGAAGCGGACGTCCGGGTCGGGATCGGCCAGGAAGCGGGCGAGTGCTTGGGTTACGTCTGGGTGCCCGGACGCCCGCCAAGCGAGGAGAAGCCCGGCCCGGACGGTTGGGTTCGACAGGCGGTTCTGATCAACTTTTTCGAGTTGCTCTGGGAGCCGGCTTAACCGCCGGGCCGCGGCGTGTCGCAGAAACGGGTCGGGGTCAGAGAGGAGCCGAATCAGCACCGAAAGACCGGCGTCGCCGGTCAACCCGGCGACCGCCTCGGCCCGGGCGGCGGGGTCAGCCGTGTCGGCCGCGAACTCCGCCACGTCCGCCCCGCGGGCGACCAGCCCACGGACCGCCATCGCCCGGACCGCCGGCTCTACGTCGGCGCGGGCGACGACCGTGAGGTCGGCTCTGGCGTCGTTCGCCGCGAGGAGCGCGTCGAGCGCCGCCGCCCGGGTGCGCACGTCGGGGTCCGACAGGCGGCCGCGAAGGTACGCCCGGCCGGCTTCATCGCGCGCCAGCGTGCGTGCCGCCGCGTCGCGGGCCGGACGGTGCGGGCTCGCCAGCGCGAGCTTCGGGTCGGCCGGCCGCGGCGCCGGCTTGGCGTCCTTCCAGCGGACGTGCCAGACAGCGCCCTTCCCGTGCAGTGTGTACTCCTTCGATCCCCAGTCGCTCACGAACAGCGACCCGTCCGGGGCGGTCGCCAGGCCGGACGGGTGGAACGCCGGGCCGCCCTGCACGAACGGCTTGCGCTCCGCGACGACCGTCGCCCCCTTCGCCCGCGGGGTGTAGCGCTCGACGCGGTGGTCGGCCCACGCCGGCACGAGCAGATCGCCGCGGTATTCGGCCGGCAGCCCGTCCGACTCGTAGCAGACCACCTCGCACGGCGACTCGCCGGTGCCGGCGGCGAACGGCAGCGTGCCGGGGAGCTCGCCGTTCCACGCCTGGAACGGGTGCCGCCCGGACCGGCCGTACCGGAACTGGAACCCGTAGTCCCCGCCCTCGACCGCGTGTAGCAGCCGGCACGGCGGCGAGGCGTCCGGGTCGTTGTCCGCCACGAACAGGCGGCCGAAGACATCGCGGCCGGTCCCGAACGGGTTCCAGAACCCGGTTGCCACTCGGCGGAGGCCCTTGCCCTCCGCGGAGCACCAGAACAGGTTTCCGCCCTCGCCGCCGCCGGTGAGGGTGGTCCCGTCAGCCCCGACCAGCTTGTACGGGGCGCCGAGGTTCTCGCCCATGCCGAAGTACAAGTCGCCGCGGGCGTCAAACGCCAGCCCAGAGAGGCCGTTGTGCGGGTAGTTGCCGGAGGTATCGAGGAACGCGACGCGGGTCCTCTCGTCGGCCATTCCGTCGCCGTCGGTGTCGCGGAGGCGGATGATCTCGTTGCGGGTGGCGAGGTACACGGCCCCGTCCGGGTGTACGGCGAGGTCCATCGTGGCGGTGGTGCCCTCGAAGAAAGTGGTGACCCGGTCGGCCCGGCCGTCGCCGTCGGTGTCTTCGAGAACGCGGACGCGGTCGCCCTTCGGGCCAGCGTAGTCGGCCGGGCGGAAGTGGGTGTGGCTCTCGACGACGAGCAGCCGCCCTTTGGCGTCGAAGTCGAGGGCGATGGGGTGGACGACGTCCGGGGCGGCGGCGAACCGCTCGACGACGAGCCGGGGGTCGGCCGCCACCGGCGCGCCAGCGGCGGGGGCCAGCGGGGTCTGTCCGCGGGCCGCGGCGAGGAACGCGACCGCGGCGGTGGCGGCGGCGAGACGGTAGCGCACGACGGTCTCCGGATTCAAAAGTCGTCGGCACACTCCGTGTGCCGTTTTTCCGCGCAGCAACGGCACACGGAGTGTGCCGGCGACTTTCACGCGTAAAAGAAGACCGCCTCGGCCGTCTTCGCCAGCAGCCACTCGCGGTCCGCCCGGGACAGGAAATCCATCCGGTCGCGGACCAGGGCGATCGACGCCCGATAGCTGTTCTCCCCCTGGGTCTGGTACGGGGCGTCGCTGGCCCACATCAGCCGCCGCGGGCCAAACGCCTCGATCAACCGGCGGGTCATCGGGACCAGTTCGTCGTGCGGCGGCCGCTTCCGGCCGAGCGCGTAGTAGGCCGAGATCTTGACGTGCGCGAGCTTGTGCCGGGCGAGCCGACACAGCGCGCGGACGTCGGCGTCCCGGATCTCCCCGTCCGCGCCGATCCGGGCGAAGTGGTCGATCACCACCGGGGTGTCCGGGTGCCGCCCGCACATGGCGTCGGCCGCCGGCAGGTCGGCCGGGTTGATGAGCAGGCACATCGCCTGCCGGGTGGCCGCCCCGGTCCGCCACATCTCGGCCATGCCCGGCGTGTCCAGCCACCCCGCCTGCGCGTCCCGCGGGCGGACGAACGGGGTGATGCGGAACCCGGTGACGCCGCGGGGGAGGAGTTCCCGCATCGCCGCCCCGGGGTTCGGGCGGTGGTCGTCCACCATGCCCTGCACCCGGAACGTCCTCGGGTGTCGGCGGACGGCGTCGAGCAGGTACGCGTTGTCCCACAGGTGGTAGACCGAGTGCTGGATCAGCACCACCCGGCCCACCCCCTCCGGCCGGGCGACGGCCATCAGTTGCTCGTCGGTGAAGCTCGGCGGGTTGAGATCCCGCTGGGTCTGACCCGGGGCGAGCGGGAACTTGTCGACGTCCGGCGGCCAGATGTGCGAGTGGGCGTCGATCCAGGGGAGTGGCGGGTCGGCCGCGGGGGCGGGGTGCGTCGCGGCGGCGCCGAGGGCCGCGGTGCCGGCGGCGAGCGCGGCCCGCCGCGTCACGGGTCGGGCGTGGGTCATCGGCGGTCTCCGGTCGTCGGGCGGTCGGGGGTGTCGGGCGATCTTCTCACGGTAGCCCCGGGCGCCACAGCGGCTACGGCCGCACCGTGGCCGCACCGCCGCGCGGCCACGGGAACTGGCCCCGGGGTCACGCTCGGCGGCGGGCGGGCGACCCGGACAGGACGCATGTGCCCCGGATTTCCGTGTTGCCCATCGGGCCGAGAAGGGAGATACTTGATCAAGAGTAGTTACCCGCCAGAGCCCCCTCGTCCGGCAGTTCCGCCTTCCGACGGACTCAGACTGCCCGAGGCCGCGTCACCCCGCGGACTTGAGATGCCTCTCGAACCGAGCCACCCCCGGCACCCGTCCGTTCGCCCGACCCGCGGCGCGTGCGCGGCCGTGGTGTTGACCCTGGCTTGCTCCGGTGGCCCGGCGCGCGCGGCCGACGGCCGCGTCAGTTTCGTGAACGACGTCGTCCCCGTGCTGACCCGGGCCGGGTGCAACATGGGGTCGTGTCACGCCAAGGCCGGCGGCGGCCAGAAGGGGTTCCAACTGTCGCTGTTCGGGTTCGAGCCGGCGGAGGACTACGAGCACCTCGTTCTCGAGGGCCGCGGCCGGCGCTTGCACTTCGGCAACCCCGACCAGAGCCTGTTGCTGCTCAAGGCGTCGGGGCAGGTGCCGCACGCCGGCGGGCTGCGGCTGCCGAAGTCGTCCCCGGGGTATGCCGTCGTCCGCGACTGGATCGGCCAGGGCGCGCGCGGGGACGGGGCGACCGCCCCGAAACTGGTCGGGCTGGAGGTCGAGCCGAAGCACGGGCTGCTGAAGCGACAGGCCCGGCAGCAACTGAAGGCCGTGGCCCGCTACTCCGACGGCGGCGTGCGCGACGTCACCGGCACGGCCGTGTTCGAGTCGAACGACAAGGCGATGGCCGAGGTGTCGGAGGGCGGGCTCGTCGCGGTGCTCGACCTGCCCGGCAAGGTGTCCATAATGGTGCGCTACCAGGGGCGCGTCGCGGTGTTCAACGCCGCCGTCCCGCTCGGCGCGCCGGTCGGCGAGCTGCCGCCGGTGCGGAACTTCATCGACGCCGCCGTCTTCGCCAACCTGAAGGACCTCGGCATCCCGCCGTCGCCGGTGTGCGACGACGCCACCTTCCTGCGCCGCGTCACCCTCGACGTCGCCGGGCGGCTGCCGACCGACGCCGAGGCGAAGGCCTTCCTGGCCGACGCGGGGGCCGACAAGCGCGACCGGTGGGTCGAGGAGCTGCTGCGGAGCCCGGACTACGCGGACTTCTTCGCCGGCAAGTGGACCGCCCTCCTGAAGAACCGCCGCGACGACGCCAGCGACACGGTGTCCAACTTCGCCTTCCACGCCTGGGTGCGCGACAGCCTGCTCGCCAACAAGCCGTACGACCAGTTCGTGCGCGAGCTGCTCGCCGCCACCGGCACGATCGTCGGCAACCCGCCGGTCGCCTGGTACAAGCGAGTGCGGGAGCCGAAGGACCAGATCGAGGACGTGGCCCAGCTCTTCCTCGGCGTGCGCATCCAGTGCGCGCAGTGCCACCACCACCCGTTCGAGCGCTGGAGCCAGGACGACTACTACGCCCTCGCGGCGTTCTTCGGGCAGGTCGGGCGGAAGCCGTCCGACACCCGCGGCGAGGACCTGATCTACCACAAGCGCGGCGTGGCGACGGCGACGAACATCCGGACGAAGGCGGCGCTGCGGCCGGCGGCGCTGGGCGACGCGGTGCCCGCGATCGCGCCGGACGAGGACCCGCGGCTGCGGCTGGCGGACTGGATGCGGGCGCCGGCCAACCCGTTCTTCGCCAAGGCGCTCGTCAACCGATACTGGAAGCACTTCTTCCAGCGCGGGCTGATCGAGCCCGAGGACGACATCCGCGACACCAACCCGCCGTCGAACCCGGAGTTGCTCGCGGCACTGGAGAAGGACTTCGTCGCAAGCGGGTACGACCTGAAGGGGCTGGTGCGCGTCATCGTCCGCTCGAACGCCTACCAGTTGAGCGCGACGCCGAACGCGTTCAACGCCGGCGACCGCCAGAACTACTCGCGCTACTACCCGCGTCGCCTGTCGGCCGAGGTGCTGCTCGACGCGATCGACCAGCTGTCCGGCACCCAGACCGACTTCCCGAACCTGCCGCCCGGCACCCGCGCGGTGGCCCTGCCGGACAACAGCTACAACCGGTCGTCGGCGTTCCTGCGCGTGTTCGGCCGGCCGGAGGGCGAGAGCGTGTGCGAGTGCGAGCGGGTGCAGTCGTCGAACCTGGCGCAGAGCCTGCACCTGCTCAACTCGCCGGACGTTCGCGGCAAGCTGGCCCACCCGACCGGCCGGGCGGAGCGGCTGGCGAAGGACGCCCGGCCCGCCGAGGCGCGGGTCAAGGAACTGTACCTGGTGGCGTTCGCCCGCGACCCGCGGCCCGACGAACTGCGGGCCGCGCTCGGCTACCTGGCCGAGCCGCGGGCCACCGCGGCGGGCCGGCCGGTCGACCCGCAGCACGCCGCCCGCGAGGGCTACCAGGACCTGATCTGGGCGCTCATGACGAGCAAGGAATTCCTCTTCAACCACTAACGATGCCCATGGCGATCATCGCACGACACCTTCGCCGGGCCGCGGCCGCCTGGGTAGTGCTCCTGGGCGGGGCGGCGGCGGCCCCGGCGCAGTCGGTGGGGCTCCCGGCCCCCCGGCTGCTCACCACTATGCCGATGGGCGGCAAGGCGGGCACGACGGTCGAGGTCGCCGTCACCGGCGAGCACCTCGACGAGGCCGGCGACCTGTTCTTCTCCGACCCCCGCATCACCGCGAAGCGCAAGCTCGACGCGACCGGCGCGCCGGTCGCGGACCGCTACGCGGTGACCATCGCCCCGGACTGCCCGGTCGGGCTGTACGAGGCCCGCGTGACGACGCGACTCGGCGTCTCGTCGGCGCGCGCCTTCGCGGTGGGGGCGCTCGCCGAGGTGGTGGTGACGAGGCCCAACCGGACCCTCGCGGCGGCAATGGAACTGCCGCTGAATTCCGTGTGCAACGGCGCCGTCGCCGACCGGGCGATCGACTACTTCGTCTTCCAGGCACGGAAGGGGCAGCGGGTGGTGGTCGATTGCGCGGCCCGCGGCATCGACTCGAAGTTGAACGCGACGGTCGTCGTCGGCGACGCCGCGGGGCGCGACCTGCTCGTCGAGCGGCGCGGCGGGGTAATCGACTTCGCGGTGCCGGCAGACGGCAGGTACACGATCAAGCTCCACGAGCTGACCTTCAAGGGCGGCCCGGCGTTCTACTACCGCCTCGGCGTGTGGGAGCAGCCCGCCGGAACGCCGATCGTCCGCCAGCCGTCCACGCGGGCGGTGAACTCGTTCTCGTGGCCGCCCGTCGGCCTGCCGCCGCAGGCACCGCTGGCGGAAGTCGAGCCCAACAACGACGGCCCCCGCGCCCAGCGGGTCACCCTCCCGTGCGACGTCTCCGGCCGTTTCTTCCCGGCCGCGGACGTCGACGTGTACGAGTTCGAGGCCAAGAAGGGCGAGGAGTGGTGGGTCGAGGTGGCGTCGGAGCGGCTCGGCCTGCCGACCGACCCGGCGGTCCTCGTGCAGCGGGTGGTGAAGGGCGAGAAGGGCGCACCAGACACACTGACCGACGTCCTGGAACTGGCCGACATCCCGAGCCCGGTGAAAGTGTCCAGCAACGGCTACGCCTACGACGGGCCGCCGTACAACGCCGGCACGTCCGACGTCCTCGGCAAGTTGGTGGTGAAGGACGATGGCCTGTACCGGCTTCAGCTCACCGACCTGTTCGGCGGCACCCGGAGCGTGCCCGGAAACTCCTACCGGCTGGTGATCCGCCGCGCGGCGCCCGACTTCGCCCTGGTCGCGTGGCCGCTGCACATGGAACTCCGCAACGGCGACCGCAACGCGCTGTCGAAGCCGATTGCCCTGCGCGGCGGGGCGACGATGGCGCTGGAAGTCGTGGCCCTGCGACGCGACGGGTTCGACGGCGACATCGAGCTGGCGATGGACGGCCTGCCGCCGGGGGTGACGGCCCACGGGCTGAAGATCCCGGCCGGGAAGTCGCGCGGCATGATGCTCGTCACCGCCCGCCCGGACGCGGCCCGCGGCTACGCCAACGCCGCGTTCGTCGGGCGGGCGACGGTCGCGGGCCGGCCGGTCACGCGCCCGTGTCGGCTGGCGACGGTGGCGTGGCCGGTCCCCGATTCGTGGGGCGAGATCCCCAGCCCGCGGCTCCTGGCCGACGTGCCGGTGTCCGTGAGCGGGACCGACCTCGCCCCGCTAACCATCACGGCGAAGTCTCCGGTCGTGGAGGCGACGGCGGGCGAGAAACTCACCGTCCCGCTGGTCCACCGGCGGACGAGCGAATTCACCGGAGACAAGATCCAGATGAAGGCCGTCGGGGCGGGCTTCGAGACGTCCCCGGCCTTCGACCTGCCGGTCCAGGCCGACAAGTCCGAGGTGGTCCTCGACCTGAAGGCCCTGAACGTCCCCCCGGGGGAATACCGCGTCTCGTTCCTCGGCGGCGGGGTGGTCAAGTATCGCCACCAGCCCGAAGTCGTGGCCAAGGTCGAAGCCACGTCCGAGAAAATGCTGGCGGAAGTGAAGTCACTGGAGGCCGAGGCGAAGCGCGCTGCCGACGAGGCGCAGCGCGCCCCGCCCGAGAAGAAGGAGCAGATGACACGGGCGCTCACGGCGGTGACCGCCCGGATGAAGGCCGCCACCGACGCCCTGACCGCCACCCGGCAGCAGCTCACCCGGGCGAAGGACGCGGCCCGGCCCCGCGACATCGCCGACATCATTGTGTGCGAACCGTTCACGATCCGAGTCCGGCCCGTGGAGAAGAAATGACCCCGCCCGACGTAACCTGCCGCGGACCGGTCCGGTTCGGTGCCACGGGCCGGCGCGCGTTCCTACAGACCGGCCTGGCGGGGTTCGCCACGCTGAGCCTGCCCGGCATTCTCAAATTGCGGAGCCAAGCCCGCGCCACGACACCCGCCGCCGAGCGGAAGGCGGTCATCATGGTGTGGCAGCCGGGCGGGCTGTCGCACCTGGACTCGTACGACCCGAAGCCGGACTCGGGCAGCGAGTACCGCGGCCCGTTCGACCTGATCCCGACGAAGGTACCCGGTCTTCAGTTCACCGAGTTGATGCCGCGGCAGGCGGCGATCGCCGACAAGCTGGTGGTGCTGCGGTCGATGCGCCAGTCGGCGGGCGGCCACCCGGCCGGGTCAATGCAACTGCTGTCCGGCGACCCCGACACCCGCGACAAGCCGAAGCCCCGGTACCCCGACTGGATGACGGTCTCGAACTACCTCCTCGGCCGGCGCGGCCCGCGGCAGAACCCGCTGCCGGCCTACGTCGGGATCAACCCGCCGCTGGAGTACAACGGCCCGGCGTACCTCGGCGACACCTACTCGCCGTTCGTCGTCTCGGGCGACCCGAACGCCCCCACGTTCTCGGTGCCCAACATCGGCCTGACCGACGCCGACGAGGTGCGCCGGCTCGGGCGCCGCTCGACGCTGCGGCAGCGGCTCGACACGCTCGACCGCGGCTTCGACCAGGCCCGCGACCTGGCGGCCCTCGACGAGTTCGAGGCGCAGGCGCTGACGCTGCTGACGAACCCGCAGACGAAGGTCGCGTTCGACCTGACCCGCGAGGACGCCCGCACCCGCGACCGGTACGGCCGCAACGCGTGGGGGCAGCAACTGCTCCTGGCGCGGCGGCTCGTGGAGGCCGGCGTCGACGTGCTGACGACCAGCCTCAGCGGCCCGCTGTGCGGCCGCGTGCACAACTGGGACGACCACGCCGTCAACCACCACGTGTTCGACGCCATGCGGTTCCGGTCTCGGGCGTACGACCAGGCGGTGTCGGCGCTGATCGAGGACGTGTACCAGCGCGGGCTCGACCGGCGCGTGCTCGTCGTGGTCACCGGCGAGTTCGGGCGCACGCCGAAGATCAGCTACGCCGCCAGCACCGGGGCCGGCGACGCGAGCGCCGCCGCGGGCACCACGCAACCCGGCCGCGACCACTGGCCCCGGGGCTTCTCGAATATCTGGGCGGGGGGCGGGATCGCCACCGGCCGGTTCGTCGGCGCCACCGACCGGCGCGGCGAGGACGCCGTCGACCGGGTGTGCGGGCCGGGCGACTTCCTGGCCACGATCTACCACCACCTGGGTATCGACTACGCCCGGACCTTCATCAAGGACTTCAACGGCCGCCCCACGCCGATCGTGGACCACGGCCGGGCGATCCCCGAACTGATCTCGTGACGCCCGCGACCGTCACCGGGCGGGACCGGCGCCCGCCTTCGGCAGGCGGTCGATCACGGCGGTCAAAGCCTTCACGGTGTCGTCGTAGGTCGTCGCGTGGCCCCCGTCGGGGCGGTGGATGAGGGTCACCGGGCGGTCGAGTTGTTTCAGACGCTCGGCGAGCCGCAGGCAACTGTCCGGCGGCACGACCGTGTCCTTCCCGCCGGTGGTCATGGCGAGGGGCATGGTCAGGCGGTCGGCGTGCAACTCGGCCGACCGGCTGCGGTACACCTCGGGCCGTTCGTTCCTCGTCCCGCCGTAGGAGGCCGCGATCGCGGCCGCGAAGTTCTCGTACTCGACCAGATTCGCGGTACCGTTCAGGGACACGCACCCGGCCACCCGGTCGGGGTGAAGGGCGGCGAACGCGAGGGCCGCCGTCCCGCCCATCGACCCGCCGGCGACGACCACCCGCCGCACCCCGTACTTCTCCCTCAGCTCGTCGAGGATCTGGAGTACGTCGGCCTCGGCCGCCGGCCCCATCCATGACGTCTTCGCCCGGTAGTCGGGGGAGACCAGGAGGAACCCGCGCGCCGCGGCGACGTCGCGCGTCCCCTTGCACTCGCCCCGCTCTTGCTTCACGAACTGCCAGCGGTCGGCCCCGTGGCCGTGGAGGGCGACGACGGCAGTGTTAGCCCGCTTCGGGTCGAACCCCTTCGGCCGCACGACCACGTACCGCTGTTCGGTCTTGTCGATCAAGGCGACGAACGCCACGTCTTCCGGCACAGCATCGCCGACCGCCCGGGCGGTGAACTTCTGGACGCGCGTGTTGGTGACCTCGGCGACGTACACGTCCCCGCGGGAGTCGACGCAGAGCATGTGGGGCATCAGGAGCTGCCCCGCCACGGCCCTCTTCTCCCCGAACCGGCCGAGCGGCTGGCCGTCCGGGCCGAGCACCCGGACCCAATTGGCCCGGCCGTCCGCGACGTCCATCCGGTCGGAGGTGTCGGTGGCCACCGCCGGCACAGGCCCGAGCGCGAGCCCCGGCGGCAGTTGCGGCCAGCCCGCGACCGACCGGTAGTCGGGGACCGGGGCCGGGGGTTGGCCGCCCGCGGCGGACGCCAGCAGCGAGACCGTGAGCAGGAACAGGAGGACGCGGGGCATGGGTCACTCGCCGGGTCAGGGAGGGCACCATGATCCCGCGCCGACAGCCCGCGGTCGAGGTGCGGCGCGGGCGGTCCGGATTCGGATCCGGCGCGGGTCGGGAGCCGCCCTACTTCGTCGCGGCCCGGTAATGCCGGTCGGCGAAGTCCAGGAACGCCTTCCAGTCCGCCGGGACCGCCATGTGGCCACTGCTGTGGTAGTGGAACGCGAGGCGGCCGGTGGTCACCGGCTTGTCGAGGTCCGGCAGCTCCGTCACGCCCAAGTCCGCCGCCCCCAATAGCCGGTAGACCGGTCCGGCCGCCACCAGCGCGAGGAACTCCCCCTTCGGGTCGCTCCACTGGTCGGTCCGCCCGCCGTTGACGTACACCGGCCGGGGCGCGCACAGGGCGATGAGCATGTGCTGGTCCACCGGCAGGTCGGCCCACCTCCCGACCCACTTCTGGAGGTTACCAGCGAACTGCCAGGGGAAATTCTGGGCCATGTCGTCGAGGGTCTCGCCCCAGTCCCGGCGGATGAGCGACGCCCCCATCTCGCCGGGCACCACCGCGAACACCGCGGCCACCCGCTCGTCCTGAGCGCCGGCCCAGAGGACGGTCTTCCCGAGCCGCGACGCCCCGGTGACGGCCACTCGCCCGGGGTCGATCGCGCGGTCGGTCACGAGGTAGTCGATGCACCGGCTGACGCCCCACGCCCAGGCACTGATCGTGCCCCACTCATCCGGGGCGGGGCGCCGCTGGCCCTCCTTGAGGGTGAGCCCGATCACCCCCTCGGTCCAGCGGTCGGCGCGGTCCGGCTGGATGTCACCGTACCCGATCGTGGCGTACGCCCACCCGCGCGCGAGGACCTCGGCGATCGGGTCGAACGCCCCGGCCTTGGGCGGGGCTTTGCCCGCCCCGAAGCCGAACCCGATGCTCAGCAGTACGGGCACCGGGGCCACCGACTTGGCAGGCGTGTAGACCGTCAGGGTCAGCCTGGGGCCGTCCGGCTTCTCGCCCACCCGTCCGACCACCCGCCTCATTACCGCCGAGCCGCCGCGGGCCGTCGGGTCGGTCTCGGTCACCTCCCACGTCACCTTCGGCGCGTGGGCCGGTACGCGGCCGTAGATCTCGGTCCGGTAGAACGCCAGGATCTCCGACCGCCGCCTTCTCACCCACTCGTCGGGGGTTGTCACCTTCTGGCCGCCCGTCAGGACGAGCGGGTCGGGGAGGGTGTACGGCGGAACCCTGTCCTCGGAGTAGTTGGACACGTGTCCGGTCGCCTTCGCCAGGCGGACGGGGTTCCCCTTCGGATCGCTCTTGCCGATGTAAGGGACGTTGGCCGGGTTCCCCGTCGCGCCCGGCCGGGGCGGGGGGTCGGCACGCCCCGTGAGTACGATGAGGCACGCGAGTAGGCCGGTGGCGAGGGCCGGGCCCGGGAAACGGTTCATGGGTCGTCCTCGGCTGCGGTTTCCCGGCCCTCGGATTCCTCGCCCGCTCTCCGCTCAGCTTCACCGTTCGACCGGGGCGGTCGTGGTCCCTTCGCCGGCGACTCCGACCTTCATAACCCGGACGAGTTCGCACCGCCAGAGGCAGCCGGGCGTGACGACAAGAAGTGACACCAGGGCTCGACTTACGTGATCGTGACTAGCACTCGTTCGTAGCGGCCTGCCGAGACGTCGAACCGGGCAAGCGGGAGCGTGCCTCGTCGGGTCGATGTGGCAGAAGCCGGGACGGGTGCGCGGTCAGGCCGCGCACCCGTCCCGCAAGGCGTCCAGCCGGGTGACGCCGAACACGCGACGCACGCTCGGCCGGACGTTCACGAGGGACAACCGACCCCCACGCGCCTTCAGTTCACGGTCCAGCACCACGAACCGGGACAGGGCCGTGCTGGAGAGGAACTTGACCGACGACAGGTCCAGCACGAGCCCCTGTCCGGTGGGTGTACGAAGGCTGGCCAACTCGCGGTCGAGTGCCTCGGCCTCGGCGCAAGACAGGCTGCGGAGACTGACGGGGTAAGCGTGCATGGGTGAGCCCTGGTGCGGTGTGGTGGCGGTGTCGAGCGGTTCACCACGTAGACGAACGGCCCGGCCGGTTTTCGACACCGGGCTGCGGATTCGTGTGCCGAGCGCGGGTGGGAGAGGTGGTCCGGCGGCACCACCCTTGCCCGACACACCGGCCTGCTCGCACCCCGTAGGGCGAGTCCCGAACCGGCCCCTCATCCGGTAACGTGACGCCCCGGCCGGTAGCGCCGGGCGACCTACGGGGTGCGGCGCGATGATGATGGCACGGGTGGGCGGGATGGCCGACGACGTGTTCACGAGCACCTGGAACGCGGCCGGGTCCTTCGACGAGGTAATCGAACGGGTCCGCGAGAAGGTCGGGAAGGCCCCCGGTGGGCCGTCCTGGCGCGGGTGTCCGCGCTGCGGCGGGGCGTCGAGTTGAAGCGCCACGAGTTCCGGGGCTGGACGGGGTGAGCAGGGAGGCCGACCGGCGGGAGCTGCTCTCGGTGGCGTCGATGCGGCGGGGGCGGCGGACGGGTGAGCGGCCGTCTGCGAGCCGACTCACCGGCCGAGTGCATCGCGGGTCAACCGCTCGATGTCGTCCGCCGTGAGCGGCCCCCGTTCCCGCCTGACCTCCTGCCCGTCCCGAAGCACCAGCCAGAGCGGGGTGTTCGGGTCATCACCCCACCCGCCCGCCCAGGTATCAGCCTCTTCTTGGTAGAAGCACGGACGCACCCCGACCGCTACCCGGCTACCCAGCCGCCGGGCGACACGGACGGCCTCCGGGATGGCCCTCGTGCCGTTCGTGTCGGAGACGTGGAACGTCATCACCAGCCAGTTCCCACGGTCGAGTCCGGGTTCCCTCCGGGTCGGAGCCATCGGCAGGGCGACGACCGACAACGGGAGGCCGGCCAGACGCAGCCCGACCCGGGGCGGGCCGACACGCTCGACGAAGTAGACCCGCAGCTGGCCGGCCGGCTCGGCGTACATGAGCCGGTCCCACTCCGGGCCGGCTGGCCTCGAATCGCCTGGGCACGGAGAAGGCACCAATGAGCAACCCTGTTGGCTGGTAGCCTGCAAGTTAACGCTTCTGGATTAGCACACAGGAGTCACCATGCGGTCTGCACTGGTTTTAATCTTGCTGCTGAGCGGCGTTAGTCTTGCCGCCGATCCTGTGCCGCTCTGGAACGGTAAGGACTTCTCAGGTTGGGACGGTGACATCAAGGACACTTGGCGGATCGAAGACGGCTGCATCGTGGCAGGAAATCTTTCGGAACCAGTGAAGAGGAACGAATTCCTCTGCACCACCAAGACCTACGGCGACTTCGAGCTGAAGTTGCGGTTCAAGCTCGTCGGCGACAAGGCCCGCGCCAACGCCGGCGTCCAGTTCCGCACCAAGCGCATCCCGAACCACCACGAGGTCAGCGGCTACCAGGCCGACGTGGGGCAGCAGTATTGGGGGGCGCTCTACGACGAGTCGCGGCGGAACAAGGTACTGGCGAAGCCGGACGAGAAATTACTTGTCGGGGTCGTAAAGCACGACGACTGGAACGAGTACACGATCCGCTGCGAGGGGCCGCGGGTGCGGCTGTGGCTCAACGGTACTCTCACCGTGGACTACACGGAGGCGGACGAGAAGATCGAACGGACCGGCGTGATCGGCCTGCAAATCCACGGCGGCGCGAAGGCGAAGGTGTACTACAAGGACGTGCGCATCGAGGAGCTGAAGGCAGGGAAGTGAGCACCCCGTAGATCGGGCCGAGTCTGCGAGACCTGACGCCGCAAGATATTCGCCGTGTCGAGTACGCCAGGAGCCCGAACCTTCGTGGGTCCGGGTTCACCTATACCGCGACCGCTCCGCGGCGCCGCGTCAGGTCTCGCAGACTCGACCCGACCTACGAAGACTACGACGGCACCACAGCGAGCCGCTCCGCCTTCACCGCGCCGCCCTGCATCACGGCGACGAAGCGCGAGCGGTCCTCCAGCAGGGCGACGTCCGCCGCCACGTCGCCGTCCACCACCAACACGTCTGCCAGCTTTCCCGGCTCCAACGTGCCGAGGTCGTGGGCGCGGCCGAGGATCTCGGCGCCGGTCCGCGTCGCGCACCTCACCACCTCCAGCGGAGACAGGCCGACGTACTTCACGAAGAACGTCAGCTCGCGGGCGTAGTCGCCGTGCGGGTTCCACGCGAACCCGTAGTCGCCGCCCATGCCGAGGCGGCCGCCGGCCTTCAGGATCATCCGCGCGCTCTCGGCGCCGGCCTCCAGCGTCTCCTTATGGCCGTCGATCACCCGCGGCGGCAGCTTGAACTCCGGCCCGCGCTCGACGCTCGCCCACTCGAAGTACAGCGCCGGGACGCACGGCACGTCGCGCGAAAGCAGCAGGTCCAGCGCCTCGGCGTCCATGAACGTGCCGTGTTCGATCGCGTCGTACCCGGCCCGCAGCGCGTTCTTGATCCCCGCCGTCGCCCGGCAGTGGCCGGTCACCTTCAGCCCGTGGTTGTGCGCCGTCGCCACCACCGCGTGCATCTCCTCGAACGTCATGCAGAGGGTGTGGTGGTCGTTCGTGTCCGGCGCGGCGGCGTCGCCGGTCGGGTACGTCTTCACCCACTCCACGCCGTCCTTGACGAGCTTGCGAACGGCGGCCCGCGCCTCGTCCGGGCCGTTCACCAGGAGCACCAGCCCCTCCATGCCGATCTTGCGGTAGTCCGGGTTCCAGTCCATCAGCCCGCCGACGCCGCAGATCTCCCGCCCGCTCGCGGCCAGCCGCGGGCCGGGGCAGATGTCGCTCTCGATCGCCTTCTTCAGCCACACGTCGATGTTGAACAGACTGCCGCCGCTGCGGGCCGACGTGTAGCCACACTCGAGCGCCAGCTTCGCGTTCGCGGCGGCGAGCAGCGTGACGTACTCGACCGGGTACTTGATGTCGAGGTCTTCGAGCGCGGCGACGTTGAAGTACGTCGGGTGGAAGTGCGCCTCGACGAGCCCGGGCATGATCGTGCCGCCCGCCGCGTCGATGCGCCGCGCGGCGGGCTCGACCGCCGGCGCGCCGCGGGCCGGGCCGGCGTAGGCGACGCGACCGTCGCGCACCACGACCGCGGCGTCTGGGACCGGTGGCCCGCCGTTGCCATCGAGGAGCTGCCCGTTCGTGATGACCGTGGTGCCGGGCGCGAGTTTCATGGGAGAGGGTCCGTCGGGTCAGAGCGAGTCGAGGAAGGCGTGGAGCACCCGCAGCGTCGCCGCCGTGTCTTGCGTGTGCGGCAGGTGCCCGACGCCGGGGAGATCGACCCGCGTCACGTCGGCGAGCGCGGCGGCGAGCGGGTCGGCGTCGGCTGGGGGGAGCATCCCGCCGCACGCGGGGTCGGACACGACGAGGAGCGCCGGGCAGTGGACGCGCGCCGCCTCCGCCACCGGGTCGAGCCCGCCGAACCAGCTGCCGTCGAGCGCCGGCGTCAGCGCGAACGGGTCGAGGTCGCGGACGCAGCGGGCCACGAATCGCAGTGAGGCCGCGTCGCGGAGGGTGCCGAGCGGCACCGGCCGGCCCGCCGGGCCGGGCACCTGGATGGCGGCGAGGGCGCGGGCGATCTCGGCGACGGGCCGCGGGTGGTCGGCGAGCGCCCGCATCCCGGCCCACGTCGGCCCGTAGGCCGTCTGGTTCACCCGCGCCAGGAAGCCCCGGCCGGGCGGGTCGATCATCACGACCGCCCGCACCGCCGCCGGCAGCCGTGCCGCCGCCCCGAGCGCGACCAGCGCCCCGAGCGAGTGCCCGACCAGCACCGCCGGCGCCTCTTCGAGGCCCAGCAGCGACACGGTGTCGGCGACGTAGTCGGGAACGAGGTACGACGCGGCGCGGTCGGAGAGGCCGTGCCCGCGCTGGTCGATGGCGCGGACGGCCCAGCGGGCGGCGAGCGCCGGGAGGAGCGGGCCGAAATCCTGCCAGCGGCGGATCAGGCCGTGGACGAGCCACAGCGGCGGGCCGTTGCGCGGCCCACTCGCCACGTTCAGCCGCGGCCCGGCGGCGGGGACGATCTCTTCGGTAAACACGCGAATGCCCTCACACCAGTTCCCACCCGCGGCGGTACTCGCGGCGGACGAGCGCGTCGGCCTCGGGGCAGTTCGGCGCCTTCAGCGCGTCGGCGTCCCAGTCGAGCCGCTTGCCGACGCGGTAGGCGACGTTGCCGAGGTGGTTCGCCTCCGTCAGCCAGCCGGCGTACTCGAAGTTGCACGTCGTCGGCGCGCCGGTCTTGCAGGCGTGGACCCACTCCGCATAGTGCCCGCGCGACGCCGGGATCGACTGCGGCGGGCGTGTGAAGCCGGCGAAGCGATCCTCCGGCAGCAGGACGTGGCGCGAGTAGTCGGACAGCAGCATCCCGCGGTCGCCGACGAACAGCACGCCGCTCCCCCACTGCGGGATTGCGCGGGCGGCCCACTGCGGCGGCTTGTTCGCCCCCTGGTACCACGTCATCGTCACCGCCGGCAGCGGGCCGCGGGCCGGGAAGCGGTACGTCGCCTGCATCGACGCCGGCGCGATCTCGGGGTGCGGTGGCAGCGGGCCGCTCGCCTCCACGCTCGTCGGCGCCCGCAGGTCGAGCGCCCAGAAGGGCAAGTCGTTCCAGTGGCTGCCGAGGTCGGACATGGTGCCGTTGCCGAACGCCCACCAGCGGTACCACTTCGGCCCCGGCACGTACACCGGGTTGAACGGCCGCATCGGCGCCGGGCCGATCCACAAGTCCCAGTCGAGATCGGCCGGCGGGCGCACGTCCTCGGTCGGGCGGTCGGTGACGTGGACGATGTCGCCGTTCTTCTTCGCGTCCTCGGCGGACTGCAAGCCCCACGTCCGGCCGACCCAGACGTGAACCTCGGTCACGGCGCCGACCGCGCCGGCCTTCACCAGTTCGACCACGCGGCGGTAGTTGTCGCCGGCGTGGATCTGCGTGCCCATCTGCGTGGCGAGCCGCGTCCGCCCCGCCTCGGTGCGGATGAGGCGGGCCTCCCAGATGTTGTGCGTCAGCGGCTTCTCGCAGTAGACGTGCTTGCCGGAGCGCAGCGCCCGCAGCGTGACGTGGGCGTGCGTGTGCTCGCAGGTGCTCACGACGACCGCGTCGAACTCGCTCGCCTTCTCGTCGAACATGCGGCGGAAGTCGGTGAACTGCGCGGCGCGCGGGTGGGCCGCGGCGGCGGTGCCGACGGCGGCGCGGCTCACGTCGCAGAGGGCGACGATGTTCTCGGACGCGACGCCGCGCAGGTTCGCGGCCCCGCGCCCGCCGCACCCGACGACCGCAATGTTGAGCCGCTCGTTCGGCTGGCGCGCCGAAAGGATCGCCGGCGCGGCGAGGGTGCCGGCGGCGGACGCGAGGAAGGAGCGGCGCGCAGTCGACCGTCGGTTCGGAGCCGCGGCGCTTGGTCATGGTGACGACGTTTCCGCGGCCGTGGTACTTCACCTCGTCCATGAACCCGTTGATGAGCAGGAGGCCGCGGCCGCACGGGCGCTCGCGCCCCTCGTCGGTCGTCGGGTCGGGCACGTCCGCCGGGTTGAACCCCGGGCCTTCGTCCTCGATGCGGATGTCGAACTGCTTGTCCGTGATCGTGTACCCGACCCTGACCCGCTTGTCCGGGTCCATCTCGTTGCCGTGCTTGATCGCGTTGACCGCCGCCTCTTCGACGGCGAGTTTGACGGCGAACTGCTCGGACTCGTTCCACCCGACGGTGGCGAGGGCGGTCTCCAACCGGTCCTGGAGGAGGCGGACCTCCCCCAGATCGCTGAAGAACTCGTACTCGACGCCGTACCCGCCCGGGGGGTGGTCGCCGCTCATCGGGGGCACCAGGGGCGGGTGGGTCAGAACGCCTGCAGCCCGGACTGCTCGTCGGGCTTGATGTCCAGGATCTTGTCCAGCTTGGTGATGCGGAACACGTCCTGGATGTCCTTGGCGATCTTGCACAGCACCAACTTGCCGCCGGCGCCCTGGAGCTTGCGGTGGAGGGTGATGAGCTTGCCGAGCGCGGCGCTCGACATGAACTCGACGTTCTGGAAGTTGAGCAGCACCTTCTTCCGGCCGAGTTCATCCACGAGCCGGAACAGGTCGTCGCCGATCATCTGGATATTCTGCTCGTCGAGAATCTTCTTGTCGACGAAGTTGACGACCGCGATGTCCCCGATGTCCTCGACTTCGAGTCGACGCCGGCGGGCGGGTTGGGACGCCATTTCAGACCTCCGAGGGACGCGCCCGGCCGACCGTCGCGAGTCGGCTCACGGCTCGGCACGCGACGAGTCCGCACAAGGGATTACCACGCATCATTCTAGGACTGCCCGCCACTGTCAAGTGGCGGACAGCCCGATTTACCGCGGCGCGGCCGGGTCTGCCGTAACCTCGAACCGTGCCGCCAGGGCGAGCTCCCCGGCCAGTGT
Organism: bacterium; assembly: GCA_017308215.1. GTDB lineage: Bacteria > Planctomycetota > Planctomycetia > Gemmatales > Gemmataceae > Urbifossiella. The sequence continues at coordinate 21,965 of JAFKFQ010000284.1, forward strand.
CTCCACCGCCGGGCGCGCCGTGTTCGCCGGGTTCAGGCAGAACAGATCCCACTGCTCCCCCTCGTAGCCCCACTGGCGGACGTACCACCCGGCGTCGCCCTTCTCCAGCGGGAACAGGGCGCACTGGCTCGGCTTGTACGCCAGGGGGTCGCCGTCCTCGGCGCCGATCCCGTGCAGCGTGCAACCGGCGTTGAACAGCACGCACCACCCGCCGGCGACGCGCAGCATCGGCTGGCCGAGTTTCTTCCGGTTGCTCAGGAACCCGTCGGCCTCGACCACCGCCCGCGCCTCGGGGCGCAACAGCGGCAGCACCCGCGGCAGCAGCGCGGCGATGCGTGCGGCCTCGGCGGCGTCCACACTCGGACGGCCGTTGCGGCAGCAGATGCCGTCGCACCCGCGGCCGAAGGTACAGTCGAAGGTGGCGGCGTCGGCGTTGACGACGGGTAGTGCGACGGCGGACATCGGTTATACTCCGGTGACCACGTCGACCGGCACCCGCACCTCGCCGGCCGCCGGCAGCTTCCCGGCCCGGGCCAGCGCGGCGAGCGCCATGTGCGTGACCGTCCACTCGTGGGTGCGGCCCGTCGCCATCATGCCGTTCACGAGGGCGAGGCTGTTCAGGTACGGGTTCGGGTTCACCTCCAGCACCGCGAACCTCCCCTCGGGCGTCATCCGCACGTCGAGCCGGGCGTAGTCGCGGCACTCGAACAGGCGGAACGCCCGCCGGGCGATCTTTTCCAGCTTGGCGAACAGCGGCGGGTCGATGTACACCGGCGCCTTCAGCGGCGCGTTCTTGTACTCGTCGCTCTCCATGTCCCACTTGGCGGTGAACGTGTACACCGGCCACCGGCCCGGGCGCGTGTCGTGGAACTCGATCTCGGCGAGCGGGAGTACCTCGGGCACCGGGGCTCCGTTCACCTGCATGACGTTGACGTGCAGCTCGCGGCCGAACACGAACGCCTCGACGAGGCAGTCGCCGCCGTAGGCCCGGCGGACGTGCTCGACGCGCGCCGCCAGTTCGGCCTGCGAGTTGACGACACTCCCCTGGTCGATGCCGACGCTGGCGTCCTGCGCCGCCGGCTTCACGATCGCCGGCCACCCGCGCCGCCAGCGCGGGACCGGGTCGCCCTCCGGCACCACGAGGTACGGCGCCGTCGGCAGTTTCGCCGCGGTGAGGAGGTGCTTCGCCCGCACCTTGTCCCGCCCGATCGCAAGGCACGGCGACGGGCAACCGGTGAACGGCAGATTCAGCCACTCCAGGAGCGCCGCCACCGACACCTCGGTGCCCGGCTGCGTCGGGATCCCCTCGAACAGGTTGAAGACCGCGTCCGGCGGGTGGTCGCGGACCTCGTCAAGGAACGCCTGCGGGTCGTGGTTGATCCCGATCTTGCGAGCCTCGAAGCCGGCGGCGACGAGGATTTTGAACGTGTCGGCGACGGTGTCGAGGATGTCGTGCTCGGCCCCGGCGTCCGGGTGGGACGCGGGGAGGACCGGCTCGTTGTAGAGGACGAGGATACGCGGGGGCATCGCGGTCTTGCGGCGGCGCCGGGCGGTCTTCACCATTCTGACGTTATCGCGGACCGGGGCGGCGGCGGAAGTGGTCCCGGCGAATCCGGCGCGAGCGGCGAGCGTCGGCGGCCCGCACAGCCGGCACGAACGGACCGCTTCGGGTCCGCGCTCACGGCGGGCCTCCGCGTGGGTGGGATCCGTTTACCACAGTGTCACGCCAGCCCGCAGCGTGTCACGGCGGCGTCGAGGATGAGGCGGATCAGGTCGGCGTAGGTGTGACCCATGCGGTAGACGAGGTAGCACAGGTCGCCGCTGTCCGGGTTCAGCCCGGGGAGCGGGTTGATCTCCAGGAAGTACGGCACGCCGTCGCGCACGCGGAAGTCGGCGCGGGCCACGTCGCGGCAGCCGAGCGCCGCGAACGCGGTGAGCGCATCGGCCTCCACCGCCGCGTACACGTCGCGCGGCAGCTTCGCCGGCGCCTCGTAGCCCACCACCCCGTCCCACGCCCGCTTCACCTCCAGACTGTACACGAAGTCCGGCGTCGGCTCCGTCGGCACCACACGCATCACGCCGAGGGGCTGCGGCGGGTCGTTGCCGACCATCCCGACCGTCACCTCGTCGCCGACGATGAACTCCTCCACGAGCGCCGGCTGGCGGTACTCCTTCCACAGCGCCACGACCGCGGGACCGAAGTCCGCCGCCGTGCGCACCAGTGCCGTGGAGCGGATGCCCTTGCTCGACCCCTCCAGCGCCGGCTTCACGATCACCGGGCACGCCAGCCCGGCGGCGTCGAGCAGCGCGGGAAACTCGGCGTGGTCGCCGTCGTACTCGCCGGGCGGCGGGGCGAGCGTGAACCCCTTCGGCACGGCGACGCCGGCGCCCTCGACGAGGCGGCGCGTCATGTCCTTGTCGAGCGCGACGGCGAGGGCGAGCGGGTCGGAGCCGGTGACGGGGATGCCGAGCATCTCGCACACCGCCGGCACCCGCGCCTCGCGCGACCGCGACACGCCCTGCCCTTCCGCGAAGTTGAAGACGAGGTCGGGCGGGTCGGCGAGGACCGCTTCGAGGAACGCCCGCCCGTCGCCGAGGGTGCGGACTTCGTGACCCAGGTCGCGCATCACCTTCGCCACCGCCTCGACGGTGGCGGGCGAGTCGAACTCCTCGGCCCAGTCGTCGCCGGCGCCGGGCGGGGGCGGGCCGTCGGGCTTGAGCGTGCAGGCGATCCCGATCTTCATCGCCGCCTCCATGACAAAAGCCCGGGGACTACGGTCCCCGGGCTTTCGAGGTTGTCGGTCTTGGCGCTCAGCCGCAGTTGGTGGCGGCGTTCACCGCCGGCAGCGGGAGGATGCCGGGCGGCACCTCGGGCCCGCCGCCGCAGCCGACATCGTAGCCGGGGTCGAGCACGTCGAGCTTGCGCCGCCGCGCCATCCGCTCGTTCCCCTCGGGCACGAGTTGCGTCTTGTCGCCCTGGAGCAACGCGCTCACGCCACGGGTGCGCGGGCCGGCGGCGGCCGCGAGCCCCGGCTTGTCCTCGGCCTGGTAGCGGATCAGCATCCCCTCGTAGTTCCGCAGCACGACCGCGTCGTCGGCCATGCTCACGAGGTAGTTCGGCATCATCGGGATCTTGCCGCCGCCGTGCGGGCTGTCCACGACGTAGGTCGGGATGCCGATGCCGCTCGTGTGCCCGCGCAGCCCCTCCATGATCTCCAGCCCCTTCCACACGCTGGTGCGGAAGTGGCCGGCGCCGGTCACCGGGTCGCAGTGGAAGATGTAGTACGGCCGCGCCTTGATCCGCAGCAGCCCGCGGAGCAGCTCGCGCATCGTGCCGAGGTCGTCGTTCACGCCCTTCAGCAGCACCGAGTGGTTGTTCACCGGCATCCCGGCCTTCAACAGCGACTTCACGACGCGCGCCGCCTCGGGCGTGATCTCGCGCGGGTGGTTGAAGTGCGTCTGGATGTACACCTTCTCGGCCGACGCGAGCAGGTCGATGAGTTCCTGGTCGAAGAGGCGCTGCGGCAGCGTCACCGGCACGCGCGTCCCGACGCGGATGACGTCGATGTGGTCGATCGCCTTGAGGTTTTCGAGGTAGTACCGGAGCTTGCCGACGGGGAGCGTGAGCGGGTCGCCGCCGGACACGATCACG
>JAFKFQ010000284.1:25642-70394 GCA_017308215.1 bacterium
AGGAACGCCCCGGTGTACCCGCCGCCGGACACGGTGGACAGGAAGTCCACCCGCGGCAGCCACCCGCCGCGGGTGAGCGTGGCGCGTTTGCGGGTGCAGTACCGGCAGTACATCGAGCAGTTGGGCGTGGTGATGAGCAGCGCCCGGTCCGGGTACCGGTGCGTCAGCCCCGGCACCGGCGAGTCCTTGTCCTCCTCCAGCGGGTCTTCCAGTTCGTACCCCGACTGGTTCTGGCTCTCCAGCGGCGACGGCACGCTCTGGAGGCGGATCGGGTCGAACGGGTCGTCCGGGTCGATGAGCGAGAAGTAGTACGGCGGGATGGCGAGCTTGTACTCGCTCTCGATCCGGCCGATGGCCTCGAGCTCGGCGGGGGAGAAGGTGAGGAGGGTGCGGAGCTGGCGGACGGAGCGGACCGAGTTCTGGGTCTGCCACCGCCAGTCGGTCCAGAGGTGGTCGGGGACATCCGCCCAGGCCGCGTGCCGCCGCGGGCGACTCGGGGGCTCGTCGTCCTCGATACCGGTCCCGGCCGTCGTGAGCGGGCGGGTGTCGGGCTCGGCCATACCGGGTTTCGCCTCCACGGGTCCGCTGACCCGGGCCGGTGTCTCCGCTGACGACCGGCACTGCGGGGGGTGGTCTCGGCGGCGGGTCACCGCGCGACGTGCACCTTAAGAACAGATCGTAACGCGGGGTCGGTGAAAAACAAGTTGACCGTCCGCTGTCACTGCGCGGTTTTTCCCACTTTTTTCCGCAACACCGGCGCGACAGGGCGCGGGCACACCCCCGCTGCCGTCATTCCGCGCGGTCCCGCGCGCCGATACACTTCCCTTTCCGACACCGCGAGCGCGAGCCGACGAGCCATGAGCCGGATGATGCAGCAGTACCGGGACGCGAAGGCGCTTCACCCGGGAATGCTGGTGCTTTTTCGCAACGGCGACTTCTACGAGCTGTTCGAGGAGGACGCCGAACTCGGGTCGAAGGTGCTCGGCCTCACGCTCACCAAGCGCGACGGCACGATCCCGATGGCGGGCGTGCCGGTGCACCGGCTGGAGCACTACCTCGGTCAGCTCATCAAGGGCGGGCACCGGGTCGCCGTGTGCGAGCAGATGGAGGAGCCGGACCCGAAGAAGAAGATCATCCACCGCGAGGTGAACCGGGTCGTCACGCCGGGCACGGTGACGGAGGAGGCGCTGCTCGACCCGAAGGCGCCGAACCACCTCGTCGCCGTGTGGTGCGCGAAGGGCGACGTGGTCGGCGTGGCGTGGGTCGACCTCAGCGTCGGCGCGTTCGGCGCCGCCGACGTGCCCGCGGCGCGCCTCGCCGACGAGTTCGCGCGCCTCAACCCGTCCGAGGTGCTGTTCGCCGAGGGGCAGGCCGGGGGCGTGGCCGAGGCGGCGGGCGTGGTGATGCCGCGGACGCGCTCGCCGCGCCCCGACTGGACCTTCGACCCCACCACGGCGGTGCAGGCACTGAAGACGCACTTCCAGGTCTCCACGCTCGCCGGCTTCGGGTTCGACGACGCGCAGCCGTGCCTCACGGCCGCGGGCGCGGTCGTAATCTACCTTCAAGAAACGCTGCGCGCAAGCCTCGCCCACCTGCGCCGCCTCCAGCCGCACCGCCCCGACGCGCTCCTCACGCTCGACGAGGTGACGCGGCGCAGCCTCGAACTCACCCGCACCCTCCGCGACGCCCAGCGCGACGGCTCGCTCCTCGCCGTGCTCGACCGCACGGTCACGCCGATGGGCGCGCGGATGCTGCACGACAGCCTCCTCGCCCCGCTCACCGACCGCACCGCCATCACCGCCCGCCTCGACGCCGTCGAGGAGCTGGTGAAGGACCACGCCCTCCGCGGGCAGTTGCGCGGCCTGCTCGACGCCTGCTCCGACATCCAGCGCCTCACGACGCGCGTCTCGACCGCCCGCGCCACCCCGCCCGACCTGGCGAAGATCGCCGCCACGCTCCGCCTCCTGCCGGCGGTCAAGGCGAAGCTCGCGGGCCGCAAGTCGGCGCTGCTCGCGGCGCTCGAACAGCGCCTCGAACTCTGCCCCGACCTGCGCGACCTCCTCGACCGCTCGTTGAAGGACGACCCGCCGTTCAGCGCGAAGGATGGCGGCGTCATCAAGGAGGGGTACAGCCCGGAGCTGGACGAACTCCACAAGCTGTCGAGCGAGGGGAAGGGGTGGATCGCCCGCTACCAGGCGGCGGAGATCACGCGGACGAACATCGCCAGTCTGAAGGTCGGGTACAACGAGGTCCACGGCTACTACATCGAGGTGACGCACGCCAACACGGCGCGCGTGCCCGCCGACTACACCCGCAAGCAGACGCTCAAGAACGCCGAGCGGTACATCACCCCGCAGCTGAAGGAGTACGAGGAGAAGGTGCTGTCCGCGCAGGAGAAGAGCCAGGCGCTGGAGCTGCAACTGTTCACGCAACGCCGCGAGCAGGTCGCCGCGCAGACGCACCGCCTCCTGAACGCCGCCGACGTGCTGGCCGCGGCCGACTTCCTCGCCGCCCTCGCCGAACTGGCCGCGTCGCGCAACTACGTCCGCCCGGTGCTCGTGGACGAGCCGGTCCTCGACATCACGGACGGCCGTCACCCGGTCCTCGACGTGATCCTCCCGCCGGGCACGTTCGTCCCGAACGACGCCGCGTTCGGCCCGGGCGCCGGCACGCTCTGGCTCATCACGGGGCCGAACATGAGCGGCAAGAGCACGTTCATCCGCCAGGTCGCACTGCTCACGCTCATGGCGCACGTCGGCAGCTTCGTCCCGGCGAAGGCGGCGACGGTCGGGCTCACCGACCGCATCTTCACGCGGGTGGGGGCGAGCGACGAACTGAGCCGCGGGCAGAGCACGTTCATGGTCGAGATGACGGAAGCCGCGAACATCCTCAACAACGCCACCCCGCGCTCGCTCGTCATCCTCGACGAGATCGGCCGCGGCACGAGCACCTACGACGGCGTGTCGCTGGCGTGGGCGATCACCGAGTACCTGCACGGGGCGGTCGGCTGCCGGGCGCTGTTCGCCACCCACTACCACGAACTCGCCCAACTCGCGGCGACGCTCCCGAACCTGCGAAACTACAACGTCACCGTGCAGGAGCACGAGAAGGACGTGGTGTTCCTCCACAAGATCGGCCCGGGGAACGCGGACAAGAGCTACGGCATCCACGTCGCCCGGCTGGCCGGCCTCCCGGAGGCGGTGCTGGCCCGCGCCGAGGCCGTGCTCGGCACGCTGGAGGCAAGGCACCAGCTCCCCGTCGGCACCCCGCCGCCGGCAATCGAGACACCGACCCCGAAGCCGCAGGCGCCGTGCGCCGAGCCTGCCGCGCGCCCGGCGCGGAAGAAGCCGGTGCCGCAGCGGGTCGAGCCGCCGGAGGCGCCGAAGCGAAAGCCCGGCCCGCCGTCGCTGTTCGACGACCCCGACGGCCCGCCGTTCTAACCTGGCCGTCCCGTGATCCGACTCCGCTGCCCGCGGGCGCCCGTCCGCTCGCTGACCTTCTCGCCGGACGGCGACCTGCTCGCCGGCGCCGGCCCGGAGGAAGTGTGGTGCTGGTGCGCGAGCCGCGGGTGGGGGCTCACGGGCCTGAAGCGCTCGGGGTGGGTCGGCGACGTGGCGTTCCACCCGGGCGGGCGGACGCTCGCGTTCATCGGCCCGCCACCGACCGCGCCCGGCTGGCGCGGGTGGCTGGCGGCGAAGCTGACGACCGACCCGCCCGCCGTCGGGTTCCACTCGCTCGCCGACAACGGCGCCGTCGCTCCGGATGCGCTCCCGCTGTGGCCGCCCGGGTCACCACCACCCGGGGCACAGGGCGGACCGGCCTGGACCCCGTGCCTCGCGTTCTCGGCAGACGGCAACACGGTTATCTCGAACACGCTCGACGAGGGCAGTTTCTTCCGGTTCCCGCGGCACGCCATCCTTCGGTGGCAGCTGACCGACGCCGGGCCGATGCGGGTCGTGAACCCCGAACCGCAACGGCTCGGGACCGAGGACGGGACGTACCGGCTCGGCGACCTGTTCGTGATGATCGGCGGCTTCGGGATGCGGGCCTGCCCGTTCGACCCCGGCGACCGGCGGCCGATCGTGGCTCCGCGGTTGAGCGACGCCGCGGTACTCGCCGTCGCCCGGGTCGGTGAGTGGGTCGCCACGGCGAACCCGACCGGCATCCACATCTGGCACCTGCGCGAGCGGGCGCCCGTCGCGGTGCTCCCGCCTCCCCCCGGCGGTGCTCGCCGTCGGGAACTGGAACGGGGTGACGATCTGGAACCCGTTGTCCGGCGACCGCGGGAAGTCGTTCGACTTCGGGGTGGGGCGGGTCATGTCCGTCGCGTACTCGCCCGACGGCCTTCTGCTGGCTGTGGGCGGGACGCGGGGCGTGGTGGTGATCGACGTGGACTGATGCGGGTCAGCGCGACGCCGGCGAGGGTCGCCCGGGGAGTTGGACCAGCACCGCGTCGTCCTTCAGCACGCGGCGGTAGATCTCGGAAAGCGGGCCGGTGTGAAGCACCACCGGGGCGCCGTCGCCGAGCCGGCCCGTCGCTCACCTTGGCGGTTACGATCTGCGGCCCCGGGCTCGACGGCAGCGCCGCGACGACGCCAGCCGTGCGGGCGAGTAGCAGCACGGGGCCTGCGGGCGGGACACGGCGCGTCCGATCGGGGAGTGACAAGGTTCGCCGCACTCACGGCCGCGGCGCCGGGAGCAGGTCCGCGGGGGGTGGAGGTGCCGGCCGGGTGGCGGGCGGTGCTGGGGTCGGAGCGGCCGGGGCCGGGAACACACGCAAGCCCGGTTGCGGCGGTGCCCCGCCCGGGACCGGCGCCGGGCGGGCGAACTCGGACGTCACACCGTCGACGAACCCGCCCGGCGCGGCGAACGCCGGCTGGGCGAACCCGCCGACCCCGCCGGGGACTTCCACGAATACCGCATCACTCTTGAACATGGCCTTGATCTCGTCTGCGATCGGCCCGGTGTGGAGCACCACCCCCGCCCCCTTCCCAAGGCGGATTTCGAGGGCGAGTGGCTGAATCCGCTTCCCGGCCGCGTCGCGCGCCTTAAGGCCGTCCAGCGGGATCGAGTTCTCCCGCGTCTGTTGCTGCATGCTGGTGGTCATCGCCTTGCGGATCACCTGCTGCCCGTTCTCGTTCACCGGAATGTCGATCTGCCGGTTCACCGGTACCACCTCGGTCGAGGACCAGACCAGCGCCCCCTCGTTCACCCGGGCGACCACCAGTTTCGGCGCCGATGCGCCCGCGCCGCGAGAGCCGCCCTGGATGACAAGGCCGCCCTGCGGGACGACGAAGTTCTGAGGTTGGGCCGGAACCGCCAGCGGGGGCTGAGCCGGTACGGTGGGTACGACTCGGCCCGGGGGCACGGGCTGGGCTGGACCGGAACCGGGGACGGCGGGGGGCGGTTGCTGGGCGGCGGCCGGTCCGACCACGGCGAGGAGCAGAACGGCGGCAGCGGAGCGTGACATGGGGCACCCTCGGATGAGGCTGAGCGACCTGAGAATAACCGACCCTGCCCACCCGGGCAACGGCCGACGGCGCATCTTCATTGTCTTGCCCGCCCGCGGGCCGGCGCTCGGCCGGTCGAGGTTGACTCCCGGCGGACCGTCGGGAGAATGGCCCCATCCCGTGTCCACGGAAGGAGCCCGCCGGATGAACGTACCCCTGCCCAAATACGCCGAGCGCGGCCCGATCCACGACGTGGTGTGGGTGCCGCTCAAGTTCTACCACGACCAGCGCGGGTGGCTCGTCGAGTTGTTCCGCAACGACCTGATCGACCCGAAGTACCACCCGGTCATGGCCTACGTGTCGCAGACCAAGCCCGGCGTCGCCCGCGGCCCGCACGAGCACGTCGACCAGTCGGACTACTTCTGCTTCGTCGGCCCGTCCACGTTCCGCGTCTACCTGTGGGACGCCCGCAAGGACTCGCCGACCTACGGCAAGAAGGAGATCCGCGAGGTGGGCGAGGACGCGGCGTACGCGCTGATCGTGCCGCCGGGCGTGGTCCACGCCTACAAGAACGTCGGCGGGAAGGACGGGCTCGTGTTCAACGGCGCGAACCGCCTCTACGCCGGGTGGCTGAAGCAAGACCCGGTGGACGAGATCCGCCACGAGGCCGACGCGGACAGCCCGTACCAGCTCGACTGACCCGCGAACCGATCCCGCCGGCGCGGCGTCTGATGGGGTGCCATGCACGCCGTCCGCACCGCGTCCGGTCACCCCGTCTGTCGGGTCGCCTTCTCCCCGTGCGGGAACTGGTTCGCCACCGCCCAGCCGAACCACGGCGTTACCGTGTACGACCGCGCCGGCGCGGCGGTGCGCACGGTCGGCAGCCCACGCTGGACGGATTACACGGGTCTAACGTTCTGCCACGGTGGGGCATGGATCGCGGCCGCCGGGTTGAAGGGCATTGCGGTGTACGACGCGGCGACCGGCGCATGCCTCGGCTCGACCCACTACCAATCCATGCGGGGCTTCCGGCTGGGCTCAACGGGTGACGTGCTGCTCGGAGTCGGCCGAGGGGCGATTCTCGAACTACTCGTTCATCCCGGTGAGCCGATGATCGGCCGGACGGTCTGGTCCGTCACGGCGGGCGAGTCCGGCGAAGTCTCGCACGAGGGCCGGTGGGCGGTTGCCTTCCGGCCAACCGGGCGACCGATCGTGGTCGATCTCCTGTCGGGGCAGGAGTCCCACGTTCTCGACCACCCGGCGCGGAACCGTCCGAACGTGCCGGGGCAGCACGCGGCGCCCGTCGTGGGCTTCGCTACCGCCCCGCGGGCCGCGCTCGCCGCCGGAACCTCGGTCGCCGTCTTCGATCTCACGCCCGCGGTCGATCGGCCGGTCGCCTCGGATGAGCTACCCGCCCCGCGGCCGGTCGAGAAGGCGTGTTTTACCCTCCCGCCGCCTAACTGCTGGCCTGCTGGGAAGCCGTGGTGTCCCCCGTTCTCGCTGACGCCAGACGGACGCGGGCTGCTGGTGAAGCGGCCGCGCGAACGAGTACAACTCTGGGATGTGGACGCCGGCACGCTCGACGTCGAGTGGAGCTGGCGGCTCGACGGGATTACCTGCCTTGCGGTCGCGCCGGACGGGCTGACGGCCGTGGCGGGCGCCCGCCACGGCCGCCTGGTGATGTGGGATCTGGCGTAGCTCGGCTACGGTTCGTCCGGGTCGAGCCCGAGCGCCCGCAGTTTCGCCGCGAACTTCTCCGCCCGCTCCCGCTCCGCGTCGGCGCGTTGCTGCTCGGCTTCCGCCCGGCGTTTCTCGGCCTCGGCACGGCGGGTCTCAGCCTCGGCGCGGCCGCGCTCCTGATTCGCCAGCTCCCCGAGTTCCACGAAAGACAGGAACCGCCGCCCGTCCGGACCGTACAGTTGTAGCTCCGGATCGTCCTCGAAGCGGACGCCGAGGCGCGGGCTGACCCACCCGTTCACGTCGGGAATCGGGTCGAGCCCGGCCGGGCCGCGCGCGTAGCCGCGGAGTGTTCCGCGGTCCGGGTCGATGACGTAGTACTCCTCCGCGCCGTAGGTCGTGTAAGTCGTGTAAAAGGCGAGCTTGCGGCGGAGTTCGCCGGCGCGGTTCCCCGGCGACAGCACCTCGAACACCACCTGCGGGAACGTGTCGCCCTCGTCCCACACCTTGTAACTGCCGCGGTCCCCCTTCGGGCGGCCGAACGCCACGTACACGTCCGGCGCCTGGCGGATCGTGTTGCTCCCGCGGACCGGGTAGATGAGGTTGTCCCCGGCGACGAACACGTCCGCCCGAGCGGCGAAGAGAAGATCCAGATTTCCCTGGACGGTCACGATCCAGCGGAACTGGATGGTGTTGTCCGACATCGGCTTCCCGTCCGAGTCGGGGTAGATGACTCCGGCGTCCGAGGTGGCGTGGCTCATGGCGCCTCCCCCGTCAACTCGTCGGGCCGGGGCGTTTGGCCTTCGGCACCTTTTTCGACGTCGGCTCGGGCGGGGCGAGCTTCGTCGCGTCGGTGGACAGCTTGGCGAGTTCCCGCAGCTTCTTCCGGGCACGCGACAGGACGGCGCCGATCGTGTTCACCGGCACGTCCGTCTCGGTGCTGATCTCCTCGTAGGTCCGCCCCTCCAGGTAGTACAGGCGCACGATCTCGCGCTCGCGGCCCTTCAGCCGCTTCAAGAGCCCGTCCACCTCTTCCAGCCGCTCGATCCCCTTCGCCGCCGCCGGCGCGTCGTCCGCCTCCGGTTCGGGGAGGCGCGACTCGCCGCGGTTGATCGACCCGAGCACCTGCTGGCGGCGCGCCAGTTCCTTCACGCAGATGCGGCGGGCGATGACGGTCAGGTACGTCGCCAGGCTCGACTCCCCGCGGAACTCGCGGAGAACGCGGAAGTTGTCGTCCACGAGCTTCACCAGCACCTCGGCGGCGATGTCCTCCAGGTCTTCCGGGCCGACCCGGGCGCTGCGGAGGTGGGCGGTGTACTGGATGGCGTGGTAGATGAGGCTGATGAACCGGTCGACGAAGTCGTTCCACGAGCCGGGCGCCTTGGCGAGGCACCGCTTGAGGAGGTCGCGGTCGACCGCGGTGAACGAGTTGTTTGGGGTACTCACGGGGGATCCCGGGTGTGGTGCGGGTCCGCTCCGGGGATCCCTCCCACACCAGCGTACCCGGCCGGGCGCGGTGACTCAAGCGGCCCGGCCGCGGCGCGGCGTTGCCCCATCATAGCCGAGTCGGCACCGCCGCTACAACCGACCGGGTCACGCCCGCCAGAATCGTACGAGTTCCCGAGTCATGAAGTGCCACAGCCCGCGGGCGGCGAGCCAGCTCTTGCGGGCCTTGTCGGTGCGGCCACGGAGCAACCGCGTCGCCGCCTGCGCGCACTTCGCCAGGCACTGCACCGGCGCGTCGGCGGTCACGAACAGCTTGTACACGGCCAGCGCCGTCGGCGTGGCGCCGGCCTTGCGGAAGTAGTGGACGTAGCCGATCGCCACGTTCGGTGCGGAGAACCCGATGTTCTTCCGGCTCGACACCCGGCCGTAGTGCACGACCTCCACGTCGCCGACGTACACCAGCTCGCGCCGCCGCCCGACCTGCGTCGAGAGGTCGATGTCCTCGCCGCCGAACCGGTACTGCTCGTCCCACCGGCCGCTGTCCTCGAACACCGCCCGCGGCAGGAACACGGCGGCGCCCATCAGCACCTCGACCGGGCGCACGCCCTCGGGGTCGAACGTGTCGCGGCGGTAGTCGTAGTAGGCGCGGCGGAACAGCCCGGTCCAGCGCAGTAGGCTGACGCGGTGGAGCAGCGCCCCGAGCGTCGGCCGGCGGCGGTAGGAGATCTGCGCGGTCCCGTCGCCGCCGCGGAGCCGCGGGCCGACCATCCCGACCGACGGGTTGGCCTCGGCGAATTCGAGGAACTTCCGCAGCGTGTCCGGCGGGACGACGGTGTCGTTGTTGAGGAAGAACAGGTAGCGGCCGCGGGCGAGCGCGGCGGCCTGGTTGTTGGCCTTCGAGAACCCGCGGTTCTCGCGGTTGCGGACGAGCGTCACGCCGGGGAACTCGGCGGCCACCATGTCGGCGGCGCCGTCGGCCGAGGCGTTGTCCACCACGACCACCTCGAACGACACGCCCTGCGGCTGGTCGTACAGGGATTCGAGGCAGCGGCGCAACAGCTCGCGGCAGTTCCAGTTGGCGATGCAGACGGACACGTCCACCACCGCCGGCGGGCTCACCACGATCGGGACGGCGGGGAGGGTCTTCGGCATGAAGCGCGTCCTGCGGGTGCCCTACGACCGGCCCGAGTCCTCCGGCCGGATTCGTGGTTCTACCCGCCCCCGCGCGGGGTGTCAACCTGAACCGGCGGGCGGGTTTCCGGTTGCCCGGGCCGGGGCCGGGGCTTACGCTGACCCGGCACCCGCCCCGGGTGTCCTGCCACCTGCTCCCGTCCGCCGGAGTTCACAACCATGAGAGCCGCCTTGCTCCTCGCCTCGGTCACCGCCGCCGGGGTCGCCTCGCTCACGCCCCGTGGCACCGCGGCCGACGCCCCGAAGGCGCCGCCCGGGTTCGTGGCGCTGTTCAACGGCAAGGATCTGACGGGGTGGGTCGGGCACACGACGATGCCCGAGCGGGCGAAGCTCGGCTCGGACAAGCTCGCCGCGCTGCGGGCGGAGCGCACCAAGAAGACGGAGGGGCACTGGAAGGTCGAGAACGGCGTCATCGCCTACGACGGCAAGTCCGGCGTGAGCCTCGTGACGGAGAAGGACTACGCCAACTTCGAGCTGCTGATCGACTGGAAGATCGAGGCGAAGGGGGACAGCGGGCTGTACCTCCGCGGCCAGCCGCAGGTGCAGATCTGGGACTCGGAGACGAGCCCGGGCGCTCGCGGCGTGGACAAGAATTCGGGGTCCGGCGGGCTGTGGAACACCCCGTACCCGCCCGGCACCGACACGAAGGACGACGCCGCCACGCTCGCGGCGGGGAAGAAGGTCGGCAAGATCCCGCTGAAGAATGCCGACCGGCCGGTGGGCCAGTGGAACACGTTCCACATCACGATGGTCGGCGACAAGGTGACGGTGAAGCTGAACGGCGAACTCGTGGTGGACCGGGCGGCGCTGCCGAACTACTGGGACAAGGGCCGGCCGCTGCCGGCCGCCGGTCCGATCGAGCTCCAGCACCACGGCGACCCGCTGTGGTTCAAGAACATCTACATCAAGGAACTGCCGAACTGACCCCGCCGCCGCCCGCTGCGTCGCACCGGTGCGACGCAGCGGGCGGTGTCAGACGTTGAACCGGAAGTGTAGCACGTCGCCGTCCTGCACCGGGTATTCCTTCCCCTCGAGCCGGAACCGCCCCGCCTTCTTCGCCCCCGTCTCGCCGTCGAACTCGACGTAGTCCGAGTACGACACCGTCTCGGCCCGGATGAACCCCTTCTCGAAGTCGGTGTGGATCACCCCGGCGGCCTGCGGGGCGAGCATCCCGGCGGGGATCGTCCACGCCCGCGCCTCCTTCGGGCCGACGGTGAAGTACGTCACCAGGTCCAACAGCGTGTAGCCGGCCCGGATGACCCGCGCGAGCCCCGTCTCGGCGAGCCCGATGGCCGCGAGGAAGTCGGCCTTCTCGGACTCGGGGAGGAGCGAAATCTCCGACTCGATCTTCGCCGACACCACCACGCACGGCGCGCCGCGCTCCTTCGCCATCGCCTCCACCTGCGCCGACAGCACGTTCCCGGTCGCCGCCGACGACTCGTCCACGTTGCACACGAACATCACCGGTTTGGTCGTGAGCAGCTGCATGTTTGCCAGCAGCTTCCGCTCGGAATCGTCGCGCGTGGCGACGGACCGCGCCGGCTTGCCGTCGGACACGACCTTCAGCACGCGCTCCATCAGTCCGACCTGCTCCTGGGCGTCGCGGTCGCCGGCCTTCGCCTTCTTCTGCGTTGAGGGGACGCGCTTCTCCAGGCTCTCCAGGTCGGCCAGGATCAGTTCCATCTCGACGATGTCGGCGTCGCGGAGCGGGTCGATGCCGCCCTCGACGTGGACGATGTCGCCGTCGGCGAAGCAGCGGAGGACGTAGAGGATCGCGTCCACCTCGCGGATGTGCGAGAGGAACTGGTTGCCGAGCCCCTCGCCCTTGCTCGCCCCGCGGACGAGGCCGGCGATGTCAACGAACTCCAGCTGCGTCGGGATGAGCTTCGCCGAGCCGGCGATCTTCGCCAGCGTGTCGAGCCGCGGGTCGGGGACTTCGACCCGGCCGACGTTCGGCTCGATGGTGCAGAACGGGTAGTTCGCCGCCTGCGCCTGCATGGTCGAGAGGAGGGCGTTGAACAGGGTCGATTTGCCGACGTTCGGGAGGCCGACGATACCGCAGCGGAAGCCCATGCCAACTGTCTCCGGGACGGGGGCGCCGAAACAGCCGAGATACGGGTTCCGCCGGCGAGCGGCTACAGGGTTAACACGACCTTCCCGACGTGCCCGCCGGCCGCGAGGTGGTCGAACGCCGCCCGCGCCGCCGCGAACGGGAACACGCGGTCGATCACGGGGCGGATCTGCTTCCCCGCGATGACCGCGTTCATCGCCTCGAACCGCGCCCGCGAGCCGACGAAGATGCCGTGGACGGTTACCCCCTTCATCACGGCCAGGATCGGGTTGAACGTGCCCGGCCCGGACAGCACGCCGATCAGCCCGACGTGCCCGCCGTAGCGCACGCAGCGCAAGGACTTTTCCATCGTCCCCGCACCACCGACCTCGACCACCAGATCGACGCCGTGCTTCCCCGTCTGATCCCACGCCCACTTCTCCCACGCCGGCACGTCGGCGGTGACGCACACGGCGTCGGCGCCGAGCGCGGTCGCGCGGTCCGCCTTGTCCGCGCTGCGGGTCGTCAGCAGCACGCGGGCACCGAGCGCCTTCGCCAGCTGGAGCGCGAAGATCGAGACGCCGCCGGTGCCCTGGACGAGCACCGTCGAACCGACGCCGACGCCCGCGACGTGAAGCGCGTGCCACGCCGTCACCGCGGCGCACGGTAGCGTCGCCGCCTCCTCGAAACTCAGGTGATCGGGCACGGCGACCAGCCCCCCCTCCTCGAACACCACGAGTTCGGCCAGAACGCCGTCGCGGTCCGCCCCGAGTGCCGAGCGGGCGGCGGCCTCGCTCACCGGGCCGTCGGCCCAGTCTTGGAAGAAGCAACCGATCACGCGGTCGCCGGGCTTCCATTTCACCACCCCCTCCCCCGCGGCGACAACCTCGCCGGCGCCGTCCGAGCCGAGGACGCGCGGCAGCGGCAGCTTCGGGTTGTACTCGCCGCGGGCCACCATCAGGTCGCGGTAGTTCAGCGACGCCGCCCGCACCCGCACCAGCACCTGACCCGGGCCCGGCGTCGGGTCGGGGCGGTCCTCGTGCGTCAGGTGGTCGAGGCCGAACCCGCCGCGGAGTACGAACGCCTTCATCGGGGCAGTCCTTTCTGAATCGCGGGGCGTCGGGCGGCGTCAGTTATGGTACACTGGCCCGTGGGCGACTCGCCGCCCCCGGCACCACGTCACGGTTCTTGACCGCATGACCCCGGCCGATTCACTGCAACTCGACGAGCACCTGGCCCGACTCCTCGCGGCCTACGACCAGGGGATCGGCGCGGCCGACGGGAAGGCGCCCACCCTCGGCCTCCAGTCGCTCGTCAACGAGGGGTCGTTCAGCGACGTGCTCCCCGACGTGACGCGCACCCCGCCGCCGGTGCCGTCCGGCCCGCACCGGATCGGCCGGTACGAGCTCCGCAAGCAGCTCGGCAAGGGCGGGTGCGGGATCGTCTTCCTCGCCTACGACCCGAAGCTCAAGCGCGAGGTCGCGCTCAAGGTGCCGCGGCCGGAGATGATGCTCAGCCCGGACGCCCGCCGCCGGCTGGCGCGCGAGGCGCGGGCCGCCGCCGAGTTCGACCACCCGAACCTGGTCCCCGTCTACGAGTCCGGCGAGATCGGCCCGCTGTCGTTCGTCGCCACCGCCTTCTGCCCCGGCCGCACCCTCGCCGACTGGCTCGACCGGCAGGCGTTCCCGGTGCCGGTCCGGCAGGCGGCGCGGCTCGTCGCCACCGTCGGCGACGCCGTCCAGCACGCCCACGACCGCGGCGTCCTCCACCGCGACCTGAAGCCGAACAACGTGCTGCTGATGGAGTCGAAGGGGTTCCCGCTCGACCAGGGGCCGCCGCCCGGGTCGGTGCCGCTGCGCGGCGAGCACTTCGTCCCGCGCGTGGTGGACTTCGGCCTCGCCAAGCTGATGGAGCCGGTGCCGGGCGAGACGGCGACGCGGCAGGTGCTCGGCACGCCGCGGTACATGGCGCCCGAGCAGGCGCAGGCCCGGCACGAGGACGTGGACGTCCGCGCCGACGTGTACGCCCTCGGCGTCATCCTCTACGAACTCCTCGCCGGCCGCCCGCCGTTCGACGGCGCGACCGACGTGGAAATCCTGCGCCAGGCGATCGACGGCCGGCTCGTCCCGCCGCGCGAACTGCGGGGCGACGTGCCGCGCGACCTGGAGGCGATCTGCCTCAAGGCGATGGCGCGGAACCCGGTGAAGCGCTACCGCACGGCGATCGACTTCGCCGACGACCTGCGCCGGTTCCTCGACGGCCGCCCGACGCTCGCCCGGCCGCTGAAGTGGACCGGCCGCGCCGCCCGCTGGCTCCGCCGCAACGACCAGTGGGTCGCGCTCGGGGTGGTCGTCGCCATCGCGCTGGTGTTCGTCACCATCGGCGTGTGGCACATGCGGGAGACCGAGCAGTTGCGGAGCGACCGCGACTTCACCCAGGCCGCCCGCTACCGGGCCGACCGCGAGCGCGACCACGCCCGGCACATCCGCGACGCCTTCCTCGCCTGGCGCGCCGGCGACGCGCAGCAGATGGCCGACTCGCTCACCGCGGCGCAGGCGGCGGCCGGGCTCAACGGCGACCCGCCCGGGTTCACCTGGGGCTACCTCGCCCAGCTCGGGCGGGTGGAGCGGGTGTCGGTCCCGTGCCCGGCCGGGTCCGCGACGGCGCTGGCGGTGAGCCCGGACGGCACCCGCGCCGCCACCGGCCACGCCGACGGCACGGTCGCGGTGTGGGAACGGGCCACCGGGCGGCTCCTCGGCGGGGCAAAGGCGCACACCAAGGCCGTAGCGCACGTCGGGTTTGTGGCCGGCGGGTCGGGGCTGGTGTCGGCCGCGGTCGGCGAGCGCCTCCACGTCTGGGCCGTCGGGCCGAATGGGGCGCCGCGGGCCGCGTCGGACGCCCCGTCGCTCCCCCGGGCGGTCGCGGCGCTGGCCGTGAGCGCGGACGGGCGGCGGGTGCTGGCGGCGACCGCCGGCGGGGCCGTGGTCGTGTGGAACCCGGCCGAGGCGCGGGCGGACCAGGGGTGGGAGGCGGGCGATCCCCCGACCGCGGTCGCGCTGTCGCCGGACGGGAAGACGGCCGCCACCGCCGGCGAGACCACCCGGCTGTGGGACGCCGACACCGGCCGGGCGCTCGGCGAGGTCCGCGGCGCGGACGGGGCGGCGGCACTGGCCTTCCTCCCGGACGGTGAGGGCGGCTGGCTCCTCGCCGCGCTGAAGGACGACGCGGCGGTGGCCAAGCACTTCGTTGCGGTGTCCACGAACGCGAAGGAAGTGAGCAAGTTCGGCATCGACACGGCGAACATGTTCGGCTTCTGGGACTGGGTCGGCGGGCGGTACTCGATGGACTCGGCGATCGGCCTGAGCACGATGCTCGCGGCCGGGCCGGACGGGTTCCGCCAGATGCTCGACGGGTTCCGGGCGATGGACGAGCACTTCCGCACCGCCCCGTTCGAGAAGAACCTGCCGGCGCTGCTCGGGCTCCTGACCGTGTGGTACGTCAACTTCTTCGGCGCCCAGTCGGTCGCGGTGCTGCCGTACGACCAGTACCTGAAGCGGTTCCCGGCGTACCTCCAGCAGCTGACGATGGAGAGCAACGGCAAGCGCGTGACGCTCGCCGGCGCGGAGGTGGACTACTCGACCGGCCCGGTGTACTGGGGCGAGCCGGGGACGAACGGGCAGCACAGCTTCTACCAGCTCATCCACCAGGGGACGAACCTGATCCCGTGCGACTTCCTGTTCTTCGCCAAGTCGCTGAACGCGGTCGGCCGGCACCACGACCTGCTGACGGCGAACGTGCTGGCGCAGGCGGAGGCGCTGGCGTTCGGGAAGACGGCCGCCGAGGTGAAGGCCGAGGGCGTGGCCGACGCACTCGTGCCGCACAAGACGTTCCCGGGGAACCACCCGTCGAACGTCCTCTTCGTGGAAAAGCTCACGCCGTTCGCCCTGGGGACGCTGGTGGCGCTGTACGAGCACAGCGTCTTCACGCAGGGCGTGGTGTGGGACATCGGCTCGTTCGACCAGTGGGGCGTCGAGCTGGGGAAGGTGCTGGCGCAGCGCATCGTGCCGGAGCTGGAGGCGCCGGCGGAGCCGGACTTGAAGCACGACTCCTCGACGAACGCGCTCATCTGCCGCTACCGCGCGGCGAAGGGATGACGGCGGCCGGTCCATCGCGCCGGCGATCGTAGTGTTCCGGCGGTGGCGTATTGGTTGGTAGCCGCAGGCTTGAGTACCTAATCCTTCTTTTTCTTCTTCGCCGCCGCCCCCGGCGGGACCGGGAGCGGCACAAAGTCTCGCTGGAGGATCATCCACTCCTGGAGCGCGGCCTTCAGCTCGCGCTCGACCGGCGCTGACTCCGGACGGCCGGCGAGGTTCGTCAGCTCGTGCGGGTCGGTCTGGAGGTCGTACACCTCGAACATCGGCCGCGTCGGCGCGAAGTACATCTTCCGCAACGGCTCCGCCAACGTCCCGGCGCGGTTCTGCTCCTCCAGCTCCTTCCACATCGGGTCGCCGGCGAAGTCCACCGGCCAGTACGGGATCTGCCACAGGGCGTTGTAGATCAGCTTGTACCGCTCCGCGACCACACACCGGCCCAGGTCGAACGCCGCCGAGTTGGTCGGCAGCCCGGACCCGTGCGCCCCGCGCTGCGCGAACACGTGCTTCCGCGCCTCGTGCTTCTCGCCGCGGCGCAGCGGCAGGACGCTCTTGCCGCTCATCTCGCGCGGCACGTCCACGCCGGCCGCCGACAGGAACGTCGGCGCCAGGTCTTCGCCCGAGACGAGCTGCGGCGCCACGGCGCCGGCGCGCACGCCCGGCCCCCGCACCAGCAGCGGGCAGTGGATACCGAACTCGTACAGCGTCCCCTTCCCGCGGAACTGCGCCGCGCCGTTGTCGCCCGACACCGCCACCAGCGTGTTCGCGTCCAGCCCGCGGCGGCGGAGCTCTTCCAGGACCGTGCCGACGTCGGCGTCGAACCGGGCGATCTCGTCGTAGTACGCGGCGTAGTCCCGCCGCACGAGCTGGGTGTCCGGGTAGAACGGCGGAAGCGTGAGGCGCGCCGGGTCGTGCGGCGTCGGGACGCCGCCGGGCGTGTACGGCCGGTGCGGGTCGGAGAAGCACAGTTGCAGCACGAACGGCCGCCCCTTCGGCACCGCGTCGAGGAACTCGCGGAATTGCGTGAGGATCTGCTCGCGGGCGCCGGCGGTCTTCACGAAGTCGAGGCGGCGCGGGAAGGTGCGGAGGTCGAACCGGCGGAACACCTCCTCGGTCTCGGGCGGCGTCGCCGCCCCGTCGAGGTGAAACGACCGCCCGGCGACGCCGGCGAAGTACCCGGCGCGCTGCTTCAGCAGTTCGGGAAACGTGTGGTACTCGGCGGCGAGCGGTGCCGAGAAGCGGGTGTTCTGCACGGCGATCGCCGACCGCCCGGTCATGATGGTGGCGCGCGACGGCACGCACTGCGGCGTGCCGACGTAGTAGCGCTCGAACCGCGTGGCGGTCTTGGCGAAGGCGTCGAGGTTCGGGGTGCGGATGTCCTTGTTGCCGTAGCAACCGACGTGCGCGGCGCTGTGGTCGTCGGACAGGATCAGGAGGATGTTCGGCTTGTCCGCGGGCTGGGCGAAGGCCGGGGCGCCGGCCGCGGCAAGCGCCGCGCACGCGAGGAGGAGGCGGGAGAGCATGAGCTGGCTCCGGGTTTTTGACTCGGGGCTTTGTAGTGGTGCGTCGGCCGATCCGCGTCGGCCCCGGCGACCGGCCATTGTGCGCGGGCGGCGCTCGCCGGTCCAGTCGGTCAGTGCGGGCCGGCGGTCATCCCCGCGTACTCGGCGGCCACCCGGCCCGCCGCCCCACTACCCCGATCGGACTCGGCCCGCACCCCGGCGACGAGCGTGCGCGCGACCCGGGCGCGCCGGTCCGGGGCGTCGGGGTACTGCCGGTCGAGCGTCTCCAGCCAGTCCGGGTAGCTGCGGCCCGCGTCGAGGAGCAAGTCCACGGCCTCGGCGAGCGACAGCCGCCCGCGGACAAACTCGGTCACCAGCCGGTGCAGGTACTCCGACCGCGCGTCGCGCTCCTGCCTCATCACCTCCAGCCGGGCGGCCTCCGCCCCCGCGCCCCCGCCTTGGAGCCGGGCGGCCACCAGACCGACTGCCACCGCCGCCGCCGCGGCCGCCGCCGCCCGCACCCCACGCATGTCCGGTCCCTCCCGTGCCGCGGGCCGTGCGGCCCCGCACCGGGAAACGGGAACCGGGCGCCGGCGTCGCCGTGAGAAATGTCTGAGCCACGCCGGCCGACGTTCGGATTGACACACCGCTGTCACCGGCGGGGCGGGCGAAACGCGGGGCCGGAGCTTGGCACGGCCGCCCCGGCGGCTACCATCTGTGAACAGACCGCCGATCGAGGGGACCGATGAATCCGGAGCGCGCCCGCCTGGCCCAGGCCGAGCAGAAGACGGCGTGGTGGAAGAAGTGGGGGCCGTACCTGAGCGAGCGCCAGTGGGGGACCGTCCGCGAGGACTACTCGCCCCGCGGCGACGCCTGGGACTACTTCCCCCACGCCCACGCCCGCAGCCGCGCCTACCGGTGGGGCGAGGACGGCCTCGCCGGCGTGTCCGACGACCGCCAGCGGCTGTGCCTGTCGCTCGCCCTGTGGAACGGCGCCGACCCGTTCCTCAAGGAGCGGCTGTTCGGCCTCACCAACGCGGAGGGGAACCACGGCGAGGACGTGAAGGAGGCGTACTACTACCTCGACAGCACGCCGACGCACTCGTACATGAAGTTCCTGTACAAGTACCCGCAGCAGGAGTTCCCCTACAGCCTGCTCCTCGCCGAGGCGCGCCGCCGCACCCGCCAGGAGCCCGAGTTCGAGCTGGTCGACACCGGCATCTTCGACGACGACCGCTACTTCGACGTGGAGGTCGAGTACGCGAAGGCCGCGCCGATGGACCTGCTCGTCACGATCACCGCGCACAACCGCGGCCCGGACGACGCCCCGCTCCACCTCGTCCCGCAGGCGTGGTACCGCAACACCTGGAGCTGGGCCGACAGCGCGCCGCGCCCGCGCGCGGTCCGGTGCGGCCCGGCCGCGGCCCACCTCGACCACCCCGCCTGGCTCGACTTCCGCCTCCACTTCGACGGCGAGCCGCACCTGCTCTTCACCGAGAACGAGACGAACACGCCGCTCTTGTTCGGCTCGGCCGAGACCGGGTACTTCAAGGACGCCTTCCACGAGCGGATCGTCCGCGGCGACGTGAAGGCCGTGAACCCGATGGGCGTCGGCACGAAGGTCGGCGGGTGGTACTCGCTCACCGTGCCGGCCGGCGGGTCGGTCACCGTCCGCGCCCGGCTGCTCCACGCGCCCGACATGCCGGACGACGTCATCCCCGACCCGTTCGCCGACTTCGACGAGGTGTTCGCCCAGCGCAAGATGGAGGCCGACGCCTACTACGCCGAGCTCCAGGAGGGGATCGACGACCCGGACGCCCGGCTGGTGCAGCGGCAGGCGTTCGCCGGGCTCCTGTGGACGAAGCAGTTCTACGCCTACGACGTGGCGACGTGGGAGGCCGGCGACGCGGCCCCGCCGAAGCCGCCGCCCGGCCGCGGCAAGGTGCGCAACGGCGACTGGGAGCACCTGTACAACGACGACGTCATCTCGATGCCGGACAAGTGGGAGTACCCGTGGTACGCCGCGTGGGACCTGGCGTTCCACATGATCCCGTTCTCGCTCGTCGACCCGGAGTTCGCCAAGAACCAGCTCGTGCTGCTGACGCGCGAGTGGTACATGCACCCGAACGGGCAGCTGCCGGCCTACGAGTGGAACTTCTCGGACGTGAACCCGCCGGTCCACGCCTGGGCGACCTGGCGGGTGTTCCAGATCGACCGCAAGCGCCGCGGCGACGGCGGCGACATCGTGTTCCTGGAGCGCGTCTTCCACAAGCTGCTGCTGAACTTCACGTGGTGGGTGAACCGCAAGGACGCGCTCGGCCGGAACCTGTTCCAGGGCGGGTTCCTCGGGCTCGACAACATCGGCGTGTTCGACCGGAGCAAGCCGCTCCCCACGGGCGGGTTCATCAACCAGGCCGACGGCACCGCGTGGATGGCGATGTTCTCGCTGAACATGCTGCGGATGGCGCTGGAGCTGGCCCTGCACAACAAGGTGTACGAGGACCTGGCGAGCAAGTTCTTCGAGCACTTCCTCCACATCGCCGAGGCGATGGCGGACATGGGGAACCGCGGCGTCGGCCTGTGGGACGAGGCCGACGGGTTCTACTACGACCAGCTCCACGGCGAGCACTGCGGCGGCCCGGTGACGCTCCGCGTCCGGTCGATGGTCGGGCTCATCCCGCTGTTCGCGGTCGAGACGCTCGAACCGGAGACGATGCGCCGCCTGCCCGACTTCACCCGCCGCATGGACTGGTTCCTGAACCACCGCCCGGACCTCGCCAACCTGGTGTCGCGGTGGACCGAGCCCGGGGTCGGCGAGCGCCGGCTGCTGAGCCTCCTCCGCGGCAGCCGGATGAAGAAGCTGCTGCGGCGGATGCTCGACCCGACCGAGTTCCTGTCGCCCTACGGGGTGCGGGCGCTGTCGAAGTACCACGAGGAGAACCCGTACACGTTCCAGGTGAACGACGACGTGCTGAGCGTGAAGTACGTCCCCGGCGACTCCGACTCGTGGCTGTTCGGCGGGAACTCGAACTGGCGCGGGCCGGTGTGGTTCCCGGTGAACTACCTGATCATCGAGAGCCTCCAGAAGTTCCACCACTACTACGGCCCGGACTTCACCGTCGAGCACCCGTTCGGGAGCGGGGTGAAGCTGACGCTGGAGGACATCGCCGACGACCTGGCGTGGCGGCTGGCGGGGCTGTTCCTGAGGGGGCCGGACGGCCGCCGCCCGGCGTTCGGCCGGCACCCGAAGTACCACACCGACCCGCACTGGCGCGACCACGTCCTCTTCTACGAGTACTTCCACGGGGACGACGGCAGCGGCATCGGCGCGAACCACCAGTCGGGGTGGACGGCGCTGGTGGCGAAGCTGCTGATGCCGCGCCGCCCCGACCCGGTGCAGCACCTCTGCCCGGTGCCGCTGTCCGGCATCCGGCCGCGGCCGGCGGGGATCGTGTGAGGGCCGATGAGCCGGGCTGTGTGGCGGTCCCGGTTTGGTAGCCGCAGGCTTTAGCCTGCGCTCGGCGTGACGCAGGCTAAAGCCTGCGGCTACCAAACCATACACCACCGCCGAAACCACACCAAGCCCCGAGCCGGCCGCCCCGGACCGCCAACCCCTTCACCCCTTCACGAACGACATGCCCGACACCGAAGTCATCTCCTGCCCCGCCTGCCGGCACGTCGTGCGGGTGCCGACCGACTGGCTCGGGCAGACGGTTCAATGCCCCGAGTGCAAGGCGACGTTCACCGCGCCGGTGCGCGAGAACGGCCGGCTCACCGCCCCGGTCCTCGTCTCCGCGCCGGCCCGCGTCGCCGGCCCGTCGCCGGAGCGGAACGGGCTCATGCTCACGCTCGCCGGGGCCGGGCTGGTCCTCGTCGGGGTGGTGTCGGTCGGGCTCAACGGGTGGGTGCTGGTGCAGTTCTTCGGCAAGCCGGACGGCGGGAAGGAGTGGCTCAAGGAGCGCCTCCCGGACGTGCGCCGGCTGGGCCTCGCGCCGCCGGCCGGGGAGGGGGAGGCGAACGCGGCGGCCGACGACGAGGCCGCGGCGGCCGAGCTCGCCCCGAAGCTGCGGTGGGTGTGGCCGGCGGCGGTGGCGCTGGCGGGGCTGTCCGCGGCCGGCGGGGTGAGCATGGTGCGGCGGCGGAACTACCGGCTGGCGCAGCTCGGGTGCCTGGCCGCGGCCCTCAACGTGCCGCACCTGTGCTGCGTCCCCGGGGCGGTGCTCGGGTTCTGGGGGATGCTCGCCCTGCTGGGCGACGACGGGTTCGGGCCGGGGCGTGAGGGCGCGGCGTAGCCCCGGCGGGGGCGGGAATCCGCCCGGCGGGGATTGCGACCCCACCGGCGCCGGCGCAGAATGGCGCCGCACTACGGGTCCGGCCGCCCCCGGCCGCAGGAGCCTCGCCATGACCGCGTTTCGGTTCGCCGCCCTCGCCGCCGCCGCCGGGCTCGCGCTCCCCGCCGGGCCGTCCGCCGCCCAGGAGAACACCTGGGCGCCGGGCCGCCGGTTCGACGAGTCGTCCAACCGGGTGCTGTCGAGCATCGAGCGGATCACCGCGAAGACCAACTACGGGTACGTCAACGGCATCTGCTTCCTGTCCGGCCACTTCCAAAAGGGGCAGGAGTTGCAGTTCTACCGCGACTTCGAGGGCGGGGTGAAGTACGCGGTGGTCGGCGGCGGCGACAACGGCACCCGGAACCTCGACGTCTTCATCCTCGACGCGGACGGGAAGGTGGTGGTGCAGGACACGCTCGAGGACAACATCCCGATCGTCGAGTTCACCCCGCCGCGGAACGCCCGGTACACGATCAAGATGGTCCTCCAGGACGGCGGCCCGGCCGGCGGGATGGGGTCGCTCGGCATCCTGCGCAAGGGCGGGTACGAGGTGCCGGCGAAGAACCAGGTGATCGCCTTCTCCGGGCTGATCGACGAGGCGAACAAGGTGGACCGGGAGGTGCCCGAGGTCGTGGAGTTCAGCAGGGGGCCGGCGCAGTGGGGCGTGTACGGGGCGATCATCCCGAGCGGGGCCGACGTGGCGATCAGCGGCATCACCCCCGGCGGCGGCAAGCGGTACTGGGTGTGCGGGGCCGACCAGACGACGAAGGACGTGGACCTGTACCTGTACGACCAGACCGGCCGGCTGCTGAAGAAGGACGAGCGGGTCGACCCGCCGCTCCCGCGGCTCGACTTCCGCACCAACCCGGACGAGTCGTACACGGTGCGGGTCAAGAACGTCCAGTCGTCGCGCCCGTCGCTGATCCTCGTCGGCACGCTGGCGCTGGAGTAGGGGGAGTGCGAGTTGCGGGTGTCTTCGTCCGGCCGCTCCGCGGCCGGCTCCCTCCCCCCTTGAGGGGGAGGGTTGGGGAGGGGGGCACCACCTGACGCGGAGTCCGTGGCGCGGAGCCCCCGGTCCCCGTCACAGGTGGTGCCCCCCTCCCCGCCGCGAAGCGCGGCGACCCTCCCCCTCAAGGGGGGAGGGTGGCGAGCGCACGGCTCGCCTCGAAGAGTCCGCCTTGACACCCCCGCCGGCAATGCCGCACCCTGTCGCGGTTCCGCGGGGGTGCGTCATGGGCGTGGTGCGGGCGGTACGGCGGAAGTGGCGGGCGGTGCGGACGGTCGGCGCCGTGTGGCCGGCGCTCGCCCGCGGCGGCCGGCTCCTCGCGCGGGGCCGCGTCCGCGAGTTCGCCGCCAAGCTCCTCAGCGAGCGCCCCGCCCCCGTCCCCCCGCGGCCCGGCCCGCCGCTCGCGCTCGCCGGGATCGCGCTGAAGCCCGGCGGGTACGACCACGTCGTCGCCGCCGTCGCCCGCGGGCTGATCGGCCGCGGGGTGAACGTCCTCCGCGACCCGGCCGCGGTGCTGGCGCCCGCACTCTTCACCGCCGCCGACCGCCCCGCCGACCCGGATGACTTCCCCGCCGCCCCGCGCCTCATCGCCGCGCCGCCGCACATCCTCCACCGCTTCGCCCCGTGCCCGCGCTCGGCGGCGCTGACGATGTGGGAGACCGACACCCTCCCGCCGGGTGCGGTGTCGGCGCTGAACCGCTGCGCGCTGGTGATCGTGCCGAGCGCGTGGGGCGCGGAGTGTTTCCGCGCGACCGGCGTGCGCGTCCCGGTCGAGGTGGTGCCGCTCGGGTACGACCCGACCGCCTTCGCCCCCGCGCCGCAGCCCCTCGACCCCGGCGTGCGGGCCGTGTTCGGCACCGCCGGCGCACTCGACGAGGGCGGGCTGCGGAAGAACGTGCAGCGCGTGATCGACGCATTCCGGCACGCCTTCCCCACCGACCCCGCGGTGCGACTGCGGGTGAAAATCACGCCGGCGTCGCCGCCGGTCCGCACTCACGGCGACCCGCGCGTCGAGGTGACAAATCGTGCGCTGAGTCCGGCGGAACTCGTGGGGTGGTATCACGGGCTGACGGCGTTCGTGAACGCCTCGCACGGCGAGGGCTTTGGCCTCCACCTGCTCGAAGCGATGGCGTGCGGCCGGCCGCTGGTGTCGGCGACGTTCGGCGGTGTCGGCGCGTTCTTCGACGGGACGGTCGGCTATGAGGTGCCGCACCGACTGGTGGCGGCGCGGAACGCGGTCTACGCCGGGAACTGGGCCGACGTGGACGACGCCGATCTGGCGGCGCGGCTGCGCGAGATCGCGGCCGACCCCGGGCGTGCGGCGGAGCTGGGCGCGCGGGCCGCGGCGCGGGCGGCGGGCTTCACATGGGACGACACGGCGCGGCGGTTGGCGGAAGCGCTGGCGCGCCACGGGTTGCTGCCGGCGCGGGCTTCGTAGGGGTGCGTCGACCGGTCGGTGTCGGGCCAACCGTGGCGTCGGCAGGATTGGTAGCCGCAGGCTTTAGCCTGCGTCACGCGTGACGCAGGCTAAAGCCTGCGGCTACCACTACAAGCCCCGAGCCGGCCTACCCGCCCAGCCATCCCGCGAACCGCGCCGCCTTCGCCGCCCAGCCCTCGTCCTCCAGCCGCGCCCGCGCCGCGGTCTGCGCCGCCGGCACGCCGCCCGCCAGCCGGTCCCGCACCGCCGCCGCGAACGCCTCCGGCGTACCCGCCACGTCGAGGCAGTCGACCCACGGGCGCGTCGCGGGGAGGTCGCGGACGACGACCGACCGCCCGGTGGCGAGGTACTCCTTCAGCTTCAACGGCTGCATTGCCCGCGTCACGGGCAGGTCGGCGTAGGGCATCACCAGCACTGCGGCCCGCACCGCCAGCGCCGGCAGGTCGGCATAGGGGACCGGCGGCAGCGCCGTCACCCGCGGCAGCGCGAGCAGCGCCGGGTCGGGGTCGTCCCGCGGGCCGACCAGCAGGACGGTCCCCGCCTCGAGCGAGCCGGCGAGCGCGCGCACGAATTCCACGTCCATCCGCCGGTCGGTGACGCCCCAGAACACCACGAGCGGCCCGGCGAGCGCGTCGAGGGCGCGGAGCGAATCCGGGAACGCCGCGGGCACGCGGCGGAAGTGCGCGAGATCGACGCCGTGCGTCAGCAGGTGCGACGGGCGGCCGAGCTTCGCCAGGTGCTCCTGGAGCGTCTCGCTGACCGCGACCACGGCACCGACCTTTTTGACCAACTCCGCTTCCATCGTGCGCATCGTGCGGCCGTCGAGCCCGGGCCAGACGCCGAAGTCGTCCACGCAGTAGTACACCCACCGCGCCGCGGGGAACTCACCGACGAGGTCGGCGGTGACGGGCAGCGTGGTGACGACGACCGGCGGGGCGGGCAGCTCGGCGACCGCGGCGCGCAGCGCGCGGCCGAGGAGCCGGCGGTTCAGCCCGCGGGCGAAGCGGGTGCGGAACGACGGCCACATCCGCGGGTTGAGGACGCGCGGCGCGGCACTGCCGTCGGCGGCGGCCGGCGGCTTCGGCCGGCCCCACTGCCGGAACTTCTCGGCGGCCCGGCGCAGCGTGGCCAGGTCGAGGCGCGGCGGGCGGGTGCCGATCGTGTTCACCCACAGCACCGGGCGCGTCGGGAGCAGGTGCGCGACGAGGTGCTGGCAGCTCGACGGGTGACGGCCCCAGTCGTCCGAGAACACGACCAACGGCGCGGGGTCAGGCATCCGGCTCGCCCCCCCCGAAGCGCTGGCGGATCACCTTCGCCGGCACGCCGGCGGCGACGACGAACTCGGGCAGCGGCTTCGTCACCACCGACCCCGCCGCGACCACGGTCCCCTTCCCCACGTCGGCGAGGACGATCGCGCCGGCGCCGATCCACGCCCCCTCGCCGATGGTGACGCACTGAACCTCGCCGCCCTGGTCGCGGATCGGCACGTCGGGGTCGTCGAAGTGGTGCGTTTTGGCGCCCGACGGGATCTGCACGCCGGACGCGATCAGCGCGTCCTTCTCGACGCGCACCAGCCCGAGGATGCAGCGCGGGCCGACGTACACGCCCGCGCCGAGTGTCGCGCCGGGCTCCGAGAACAGCACGCCGAACTCGACGCACGCCGACGGGTGGCAGTCGGCGAGCACCTGCCGTAGCAGCGCGCCGCGGAGGTACATGCCGGGGAGCCCCGGGAACAGTGAGGCGACCTGCACGATGCCGCGGAACGCGGTGTGGCGGCCGAAGACTCGGGACCAGAGCCAGTAGTCCAGGAGCAGCGGGAACACGAGCACGAGCGCCGCGGCGCGCACGGCGCGCTTCGCGGCTTCGCGCAGCGGTGATGGGGCGGGGGCGCTCATGGCGTGCGGCCGGCGAGGCGGCAGTAGAGGCGGAAGTACTCGTCCACCGTGCGGTCGAGGCGGTAGCGCTCCTGCGCGCGGGCGCGGGCGGCGGCGCCGAGGCGCTGCGCGAGCGCGGGGTCGTCGAAGAGGCGGCGGAAGGCGTCCGCGCACCGCGCGGCGTCGCCGCGCGGGAAGAGTAGCCCTTCCTTGTCGTGTCGTATCAGTTCCGGGTTCCCGCCGACGGCCGTGACCACCGACGGCAGCCCCGTGGCCATCGCTTCGAGCAGCGTCAGCGACGCCGCCTCGCTCACCGAGGTGAGCGCGAACACGTCCGCCGCGCGCATCAGGTCGGGGACGTCGGTGCGGATGCCGAGGAACTTCACCCGCGTGCGGACGTGCAGTTGCGCGGCGAGCGCGTCGAGCTCCTCGCGGAGCGGGCCGTCGCCGGCCATCAGCAGGTCGACGCCCGGTAACCCGGCGGCCGCGAAGCCACGGAGGAGCGTCGCCTGGTCCTTCACGGGGTGGTGCCGCGCGACGTGAACGATGTAGCGCCGCGCGGGGTCGAGGCCGAGCGACGCCTTCAACGCGGCCGGGTCCGCGGCCGGGCCGTAGCGGTCCACGTCGATGCCGTTCTCGACGATCTCGATGCGGTTGCCGGCGAACCCGTCCGTCTTCGTCAGCCCCTCGGCGCTGAAGTGACAGCACGCCGTCACGGCGTCGGCGAGGCGGTCGAGGGCGAGGCGGTTCACGGCGCGGCGCAGCGGCGACACGCGGTCCGGGTAGTGGCGGCCGTGCTCGGTCAGGATGAGGCGACAGTGTGGGTTCAACCCCCGCGCCAGCGCCGCGTAGAAGAACGGCGTGTACTGGTGGGCGTGCACCACCTCGATGCCGCGCGCGCGGGCGGCGGCGGCGAGGCGGCGGGCCACGCCCCAGTCGCGGCCGGGGCGGCGGCCGAAGGCGGTCACGTCGGCGCCCTCGGCCCGCATCTCCTCGCCGATGCGGCCGACGGCGTCGAGGCAGAACACGCTCGCGGTCACGCGGCCGGCGAGGCGGCGCACGGTCTCGCGCACCAGCACCTCGGCGCCGGCCACCTGCATGACGTGGACGACGAACCCGACGCGCAACGGCCGCGTCATGCCCCGGCCCCCGCCGCGCGCTTCGTCAGGTAGTCGTACAGCTCGCCGCGGTCGCGGGTGAACTCGGCCGGGTCGTCGCGCACCGGGGCGATGTGCGGGCCGTCGTACACCGCCAGGTCGGGCATGAATTGCGGGTCTTTCCACCGGTGCGGGAACAGGTCGAACAGGAACGTCGGCAGGCCGAAGCGGTTGGTCTTCTTGCCGTCGCGGCGGGCGTACAGGTTGGCGAGCACGTTCCGCCACTTCTGCCGCAGCCGGGCCGGGTTCCGCACGAAACCGAAGTGGTGGACGGCGAACTTCGGCTCGACCGGCGCGAGCGTCTTCTCGTCGCCGACCCGGCGGACGTTCGACCCGTCGTTGTACACCTCGATGTCGGGCCGGTTGCGGTGGACGTTCCACTTCACGTCCGGCCACGGCACCTTCTCCGGGTGCCGGTGGTAGACGCGGTAGCTCCCGTAGAAGTTCATCATCCGCAGCGGCAGGACGAGCGCGTCGGTCGGCGCCTCCTCGAGCCACGCGCGGAACGGGGCGAAGTCCCACTCGGGGAGGAACTCGTCGCAGTCGAGGTTGATCGCCCAGTCGCCGGTGCAGCGCTGGCGGGCGGCGTTCTTGAACCGGGTGATCCAGTCCAGCCCGGTCGGTTTTCCCCAATCCGAGCGGAACAGCTTCACCTTGTCCGACCCGATGGCGGCGATCGCTTCGGCGGTGCCGTCGGTCGAGTTGCCGTCGTGGACGACGATCTCGTCGGCAAAGGGCAGGTGGTGGCGGATCATCGGCACGACGTGGTAGTCGTGGTAGAGTCCGTCGCGGACGCAGGTGTAGACCGAGAGCTTCATGGGCGATCAGCTCCGCGGGGGCTCGGGGGGCGGGCCGCCGGGGTACGGGGCGTCGGCCGAGCGGTAGGCCAGCCGCAGCTGGGCGGCGGCCAGGAGCACCCAGTACTGCGGCTCGAACGCCTCGCACGACAGGAACACCGCGCCGACGAGGAACGTGACGAGCGCCCCCTGGAACCCGGCCGCGGCGAGGTACGCCTTCACCGAGTCGGGGTCGGACCGCGGCCGCGCCTTGCGGATGACCTCCTCGAGGTTCCACATCGCCAGCCCGACCACCGCCAGGTAGCACGCCAGCCCGACGAACCCGTTGTCGGCGGCGAGCTGGATGTACTGGCTGTGGATCACCCGCCCCTCCATGTCCGCGCCGTAGGAGCGGGTGAGGAGGGGCGAGTTGCGGATGCCGACGCCGAACACCGGGTTCTCGGTGGCGATCTGGAGGCCGATCTTCCAGCTCGTCAGCCGGCTGTTGGCGCTGTCGTCCTGCTGGAACTTCTCGACCGAGAAGAACCGGTCGCGGATCTGCTGGCCGGCGAGGAACGGGACGCAGGCGAGGATGGCAACGCCGAGCAGGATCTTCGGCCGGCGGTAGCGGCCGCGGAGGATCCAGAACGGGGCGGCGACGATGAGCGCCACCATCGCCCCGCGGGAGTACGTCATGAGGACGGCGTGGAGGATGACCGGGATGAACGCGGCGAACGCCCACCGGTACCACCCGCGGTACGCCTCCCAGGCGAACGCGCACAGCGGCACGCCCATCGCCAGGAGCATCCCGGCGCCGTTGTTGTCGGCCCCGCCGTAGCCGTTCTGGGCGATGCCCAGGTAGCCGTGGACGAAGTAGAGGAAGTTGATCTCGTAGGAGATGTACGCCAGCGACAGCGCGTACACCAGGAACAGCACCCACACCTGCCCGACCGCCCGCACCACCACGGCGCCGACGGCGAACATGAGGAACATCCGCCAGTACTCGGACACCATCTGGTCGCCGGCGCTGGGGACGCGGGCGGTGAGGTAGCTGGCGACGAGGGACAGCCCGAACAGGAGCATGGCGACGTGGAGCGGCGCCACCTTGACCCGGCTGGCGGGCCAGCGGCCGGGGGCGGGGGCCGGCGGGCGCGGGCCGAACGCGACGGTGGCCAGGATGGTCGGGACGGCGACGTACAGCGACCAGTTCGCCCCGTCCGGGAGCGACCACTTCCACATGTACTGTGGGCGGAGGACGGCGTAGGCGATGTACGTGGCGAACCCGATGAACGGGGTGACGACGACCGACCCGACGACCGCGCAGCCGGTCACCGCGATCATGAACAGCGTCTGCTTGGACACACGCCCCCCCGCCCGGTCGGACCACGGAACTATACTACAGACCCTCCCGGACGAAAGGCGGCCCCGTGGAATCGCCCCGCGTCGTGCTGAAAGTGTCCACCCCCGCCGCCGGCCGCGGCCCGGTGACGGCCGGCGTCCCGTGGCCCCGCGGCGTGATCACGGACCCGTCCCGGCTGACCTTGGCTGATGGCAACGGGCGGCCGATTCCGGTGCAGGCGAAGGTGACCGACCGCTGGGCCGACGGCTCGGCGCGGTGGGTGCGGCTCGACTGGATCGCCGAGGCGGGGGTCGGCGAGTACGCGGTGTCCGTCGGAGCCCGGAGCGTGAGCGACGGGTCAACTCAGCCCGTCGCTCACGCTCCGGGCTCCGACGGACCAGTCGTCCGCCTCGACGGCTCGAAGGCCGGCCCGGCCGTAGATACCGGAACGTTTCGGTTCGAGTGGGGCATCGACTCGGTTTCTCCTGCCAACGGGCCGGCCGATCACCAGACGCGCGTCAGAATACAAGTCGTTTGGGCGGACGACCGTATTTGGGATGTTCGGCCTTACGGAATCCGCTTCGATGAGACCGGGCCTCGCAGTACCGTTCTCCGTCTCGACGGGCGGGTTGGGCCACCTGACCACACGACCCAGCCAATCCTGGAGTACGAGGCCCAATTCCACTACTTCGCCGGCCTGTCCGTCGTGCGTGTCGAGTTCACCCTGCGGAACCCGCGCCGCGCCGAGCACCCGGGCGGGCTGTGGGATCTCGGTGACCCCGGATCGGTGTACCTGAAGGATGCGTCGTTCACCTTTGCGCTGCCAGGGGCCGACGTAGGTCGGGTCGAGTCTTCGAGACCTGACGCGGCGGCGCGAGGGGCGGATGATGCTGGCTCTCAGTCCGGCCGTTCGCCCGAGCCGCCCGTGCTCCTCTGCTCCCCCGAGCGCGGCACGCCGCTCGCCCCCTTCGTGCTGCCGTTCGAGCTGTACCAGGACTCCAGCGGCGGCGAGAACTGGCGCGGCCGCAACCACGTCAACCGCGCCGGCGAGGTGCCGCTGACGTTCCGCGGCTACCGCGTCAACGGCGCCGACGGGCTCCGCGCCACGCCCATCGTGCTGCTGCCGGGGCTCGGCATCACCATGCCGCACTTCTGGGAAAACTTCCCGAAAGCGATCGAGGTGACCGCCGACAGCATCACCCTGCGGCTGTTCCCGAAGCAGAGCGCCGACCTTCACGAGCTCCAGGGCGGGGAGCAGAAGACGCACACGTTCGCGGTCGCGTTCGGGGCGGACGCCACCGCCGAGGCGCTGGAGTGGTTCCGCACCCCGCCGCGCGTCACGCTCCCGCCCGAGTGGGTCGCCGCCACCGGCGCCGTGCCGTACCTCACGCCGCAAGCCACCGACCCGCACGCCGACTACCTCGCGCTCGTCGGTGCCGCGCTCGACGGGCCGGACACGTTCGAGACGAAGCGCGAGGCGATCGACGAGTACGGCTGGCGGCACTTCGGCGACATCTACGGCGACCACGAAGCCGTGTACCACCGCGGCCCGGAGCCGATGGTGTCGCACTACAACAACCAGTACGACCCCGTGTTCGGCTTCGGCGTGCAGCTCCTGCGCTCGGGCGATGCGCGCTGGGCGGCTCACATGGACGCGCTCGCCGCCCACGTCGCCGACATCGACATCTACCACACCACGCGCGACAAGTCGGCGTACAACGGCGGGCTGTTCTGGCACACCTACCACTACGCCCCCGCCGACACCGCCACGCACCGCTCGTACCCGAAGCTCTTGCGCACGCTCGGCGGCCCGGCAGGGCTCGACCCGGACGACCCGAAGGCGCAGAAGTCGCGCCACGTGTACGCGCTCGGCGGCGGGCCGGGGAACGAGCAGAACTACGCCGCCGGCCTCGCGCTGCATTACTTCCTCACCGGCAGCACGCAATCCCGCGACGCGGCGGTCGGGCTCGCGCAGTGGGTGATCGACATGGACGACGGCACGAAGACCGTCTTCCGCTGGCTCGCCGGCGGCGACACCGGCCTCGCCAGCCAGAGCCGCGGGCCGGACTACCACGGCCCCGGCCGCGGCTCCGGCAACTCGCTCGCGGCGCTGCTCGTCGGCCACACGCTCACCGGCGAGGCGAAGTTCCTCGCCAAGGCCGAGCAGCTCATCCGCCGCGTGATTCACCCGGCCGACGACGTGCCCGCCCGCAACCTGCTCGACGTGGAGAACCGCTGGTTCTACACGATGTTCCTCCACGCGCTCGGCAAGTACCTCGACCACAAGGCGGAGCTCGGACAGCCCGACGCGATGTACGCCTACGCCCGCGCGAGTCTGCTGCACTACGCCCGCTGGATGGCGGAGCACGAAGTCCCCACGCTGAGCCGGCCGGAGGTTCTGGAGTACCCGAACGAGACGTGGGCGGCGCAGGACGTGCGCAAGTTCGAGGTGCTGCGCCTCGCCGCCCGCCACGCCGCCGGCGCCGAGCGCGACCGCTTCCGCGAGCGGGCGACGTTCTTCCTCCGCGACTCGCTCGACCGCCTTCAGGCGTTCCCGACGCGCACGCTCGCCCGGCCGGTCGTGCTGCTGTTGTCGATGGGCTACACCGCCGCCCACATGCGCGCGAACTCGGGCGACGCCGCCCCGCCGCCGGCGGTGACGCCGTCCGACTTCGGCCGCCCCGAGCGGTTCGTGCCGCAGAAGGTGCGGGCGATGAAGCGCGCCAAGCTCGTCGTCGCGGCGGGGGCGGCCGGCGGCGCCGCGGCGGTGGTCGCGCTCATCCTCTGGCTGCTGCTCGCGTGACCGGGTAGAATCCGCTTCCCGTTCCCGGAGCCGTCGATGAGCCGCGCCGACGACGAGTACGACGACAACCGCCCCCGCCGGCGCCGCCGCGACGACGATTACGATGACGACTACGACGACCGCCCCCGCCGCGCGAAGGCGGGCGGCGGGGGCGGGATGAACGTGTGGGTCATCGTCGGCCTCGTGGTCGGGGCGCTGTTCTGCTGCGGCATCCTCGTGGTTCCCGCGCTGCTCCTGCCGGCGGTGCAAAAGGTCCGCGACTCGGCGGCGCGGGCGAAGGACATGAACAGCTACAAGCAGGTCGCGCTGGGGATGCACTTCCACAGCGACACGACCACCACCTTCCCGCCCGCCGACGGCGACCTGAGCTTCCGCGTCGCCATCCTCCCCTACATCGAGCAGGGGGAGCTGCACCGGCGGTTCGACCTCAACCAGGCGTGGGACGGTCCGCAGAACCGCACGCTCGCCGAGGTCCGGGTGCCGACCTACGTGTCGGTGCTCGACGGGCAGGACGTCACGCAGACCCGCATCCGCGTGTTCACCGGGCCGGACACGATCTTCCCGCCGGGCGAGCGGCCGCTCCGGCTCCCCGAGGTGAAGGACGGCACCAGCAACACCATCGTGGCGGCGGAGGCGGCCGACCCGGTGCCGTGGCCGCAGCCGCGCGAGCTGGCGTACACGAAGGGCGGCCCGCTCCCGCGGCTCGGCCACCCGCAGCGGTCGTCCGGGTTCATCGTGATGATGGCCGACGGGAGCGTGCGGTTCGTCACCAAGTCGGTGGACGAGGCGACGATCCGCGCCGGCATCACCGCGGCCGCCGGCGACGCGCCGCCGCAGTTCTAGGGCCGGTGCCGTTTCTGCGACGGTGAACGAGCTGGTAGCCGCAGGCTTTAGCCTGCGTCACCAGAGCGCAGGCTGAAGCCTGCGGCTACCACACCGGGCCGCCACACCCCGCGGAACAGCGTCCGCCGCTCGCCCGGGTGGTCCGCGAGCAACAACTCGTGCGGGTCGGCGGCGTCGCGGTCGGGGAGCGGCACGGCGACCGCGTCCGCCGACTTCCCGGCCTCCAGGCTCCCCGTCTCGTCCGCCCACCCCAGCGCCTCGGCGCCGGCGAGGGTGACCATCTTCAGAATCGTCTCCGCGGGCAGGTCCGGCCGCCGGGCGCGGACGAACCGCGCCTCGGCGAGCGGGTCGAGGTCCGGGTTCGAGGCGAGGCTGTCGGTGCCGAGGCAGACGCGCACGCCGCGGGCGAGGAAGTCCGCGACCGGGTGCGGCGGGTGCCCGAACGCGGCGTGCGTCCGCGGGCAGTAGACGACGGTCGTGTTCGGGCGGAACAGGTCGTCGGGCGGCTGGTAGTTGGCGTGTGCGAGCAGCAGCGCGGGCGCGTGCAGGCCGGCGTGCGCGAGCGTGCGGCGGAAGCCCCCGATCAGCTGCCCCTCGTCCCACACGCCCAGGTCTCGCAGGAACGCGACGAACGGACCGGCGTGCGTCCCGACCAGTTCGACCTCGGCCGGCGACTCCATCCAGTGGACCGTGACCGGCACACCGCACCGGCACGCCCACATCAGCATCATCTCGCGGACGCTGTACGGCGCGTGCGGGCTCAGTGCGCGGCGGGCGAAGCCCGTCCCCGGCCGGCGGACCCACTCCCAGTGGTCCTTGACCTGTTCGAGTAGTCGTCCTTCCCGCAGCCCGATCAGTTCGCGGAACACGACCGCCCGCGCCGGCGCCGCGGCGAGCGCGTCCCAGCTCGCGCCGTCGGCAGCGATGTCGCCGATCAGCGTCGTCCCGAAGTCCAGCGCCTCCGCGAGTCCGGCGCGAACGTCGGTCTGCACCTGCTCCGGGGTGCGGCCGCGGCGGTAGGCGATCACGCCGCGGAGCCAGTCGGTGAAGTGAGCGGCGTCGGTCGGCGGGACGAGCCCGCGGGCGCCGCTCAGGTCGAGGTGCGTGTGGGCGTTCACCAGCCCGGGGATGAGCGCGACGTTCCCGAGGTCGACGTCCGGCGTGCGGGCGCCGCGCGGTTCGACGGCGGCGACGCGGTCGCCGCGGACGGTGAGCGTGCCGCCGACCAGCGGCGGGCCGGCGACCGGGAAGACGACGCGGGCGGTGTACGTCACCTCGCCCGCGAACCCGGACGCGACGGCGGCAGTCCCTGGTGGTGGGTCGGTCGCCAAGTGGAAAGGCCCCCGTCTGATACGCGGGGAAGCGCGGGTTCGATTCCCGCCCGACCCACTGTGAACGTGTCACGATTCCAAGCCGATTCACCACCGACGTCTGTCGGACGGCGATCCGGGAGTCGCTTGGGTTTCCGGTCCGCGGACCGGCCCCGGTGCCCCACCCCCCTGGCGCGTCCCCGCAACTCCGTCCCCACCTACTCCAAGCACCCGACGAACGACTCCGCCCGCTGCTGGGGCGGCGGCCGGTGCGTCACGCTCGGCCCGTGGAATTCTACCGAGAGTCTGGAAGCCTACCGCCGCGGTTCGGCACCCAAGGGTACGCCGTCATGCCCCGCCGGGCGCGACGCCGCGTTCGCGCTGTCGGTCGAGCTGGCGCCACGCCGGACCGGGCGAAGGCGGACGGGGCCATCCCAGAACCCGACGGCGGCCTGAGGAAGCGGAAGGAGATGTGCGGCGGGGAACGGCCGGCCAGTGCGTCAGGACGGCCACAGCCGCATGGTCAGTTCGGCCACCCGCCCCAGGTCCACTTCGGTCGCCCCGCTCGCCGCTAGCACCGCCAGCCCGTCGAGGACCGCGGCCACGTACAGGGCGAGCGCCCCGCAGTCCGTTCCCGCCGCCAGGTCGCCCTCGGACGCCGCCCGCTCGAACCGCCCCCGCAGGGCCGCCACCGTCCCCCGCCGCAACCGGGCCAGTTCCCGGCGGACCGGCTCCGCGTCCTCCCCGCTCACCAGCGCCGCGGACACCACCAGGCACCCCGGGGCCGGGCCGCCCCGGATGCACCGGATGAACCCGTCCAGGAACGCCTCCACCACCCCCCGCGCGGTGGGCATCTCCAGCGCGGCGGCCGCGAACCCCAGCGGCCCCGCCTGGTAGCGGTCGAGGACCTTGCGGAAGAGCTGCTCCTTGTTCCCAAAGGCGGAGTACAGGCTCGGCCGGTTGATCCCCATCGCGGCCGTCAGGTCGGCGAGCGAGGTCCCCTCGTACCCGTGCCGCCAGAACACCCCCATCGCCCGGTCGAGGGCCTCGTCCGCGTCGAACTCCCGCACACGTCCCGACGGCATGGGTGACTCCGGTGGGAAAACCGTGAAAGGGGCCCCGGGGCCCCCGGTATGATTCATTGTACCGATCGGTACGAAAAAATTCCAACCCGAGGATGTCATGTCTGCGACGCTGAAGGGGTTCGGGGCCGGGGCAGGTGTCGTGGGGCGGCTGTTCCGCACGCTGGCCGGGCTGCTCACGGGCCGGGTGGATGAGCACCTGGTCCGCGGGTCGATGGTCCTGATCTTTGTGCTGTTTGGGTACCAGAAGTGGTTCGAGTACGAGGTCCAGGGGCTCATCCCGTTCATCCAGAACGGCCCCCTCACGTCCTGGATGTACCCGGCCTTCGGGCTGCACGGGGCGAGCTACTTCCTGGGCGTGTCGGAGTGGGCGACCGCGCTGCTGCTCCTGGCCGGGTACTGGAGCCGGACGGCCGGCGTCCTCGGGGCGCTGGTGTCGGTCGCCACGTTCGTGACCACGGTGACCATCATCCCGTTCATGCCCGACGGGTGGGACCCGGCGGCCGGGTTCCCGGCGATGAGCGGGAACGTCCCTTTCCTGATGAAGGACGTGGTCCTGCTCGCCGCGTCGGTGTACCTGCTCAAACAAGACCTGATCGGGTACGGGGCGGCCGATTCCCGGTAGCGCCCCACGGGGGTGTCGGCCGACCGGACGCCCCCGCTCGCGTCAGCGGGCGGGGGCGAAGCCGGTCAGGTCAGTGAACAGCGGTGCGGCTTCCGCCTCCTTCTCCCCGGCTTCGCCTGCCGGCGTTCGCGGGCCGCGGCGGATTGCTCGGCGGGCTACGGGCGGCAAACGGCTTCGGACCATCCCCGACGGAGCGAGTAGCGGTGAATCCGGCACCACCGGCCGCGGTGCTCGAAGCACTTGGTCGGGTGTGGCGGCATCAGCACTTCGCCGAATCCGGTCTCCGGCGTTTCGTACTCCCGCATTGTCTCCACCCGGCGGTGACGCTTCACCCCGTCCTTCTGCACGGTGATAACCGCGGCTGAAGGCATCGGCTTGGTGGCCGCCCGACGGGCCTCGCCTTCGGCGTCCCCGTCGATCAGGAAGTGCGTCCGGTGGGCTTCCATCCGGGGCCGAAGGCGGAGCAAGCAAGAGCCTCGGCGTGGGCGTACCCGGCGCTGAACGTGTCCGCTGTGGCTTGCCCGCCGGCGGCGTTCTCGCGGCCGATGCCGGTCGGCTCGGCCACAACCCCCGACCGAGTGAACGACCTGGTCCGGCGTTTCTAGAACGGCAGAGTCAACGCGGAGGGTGTCAATGGTTGCTGTGGCCAAGGCGTGCGTCGCGGGGCTGCGGACGGGACTGCTGGCCGCCCTTCTCGCCTGGATCGCCGCCGCTCCCGTATTGTGGATTCTGCGTGACGGGCTGGGGCCGGATGCGGTGGACACGGCGGGCGGGCGGGCATTGGGCCGGTTCGCCGTCGTGTGGGGCCTGCCCGCCCTGGCGTTCGGCGTGTCGGTCCTCGGCCTGACGCTGGCTCAGCGCAAGTTGGGCAGCGACGTCCTGACGGGGATCGACGTCGCCACGATCGAGGCGACCCGTCGCGGTTGAGGCGGCGGATTCGCGGGGCGTGAACAACCTCCGACGCCGGAGCGCCCCCGTCGGCGGCCGGCCCGTCTTACGCCGCATCTTCCGCCTTCCGCGGTTCGGGCGGCGCGGGGACGCGGTCCCACCACTGGTGCGCACAGGACCGGCACCGGTACTTCGTCTCGACGAACTTGCCGTCCGCTTCCTCGACCGTCCTCCTGGCCCGGAACAGGTAACCCGTGTGCCCGCACTTCGGGCAGCAGCGGGCGGGGCGCTCGAACATTCAGTAGGCTCCTGGGTGGTAGACCCGGGGGTATCGGCAGGCGGGAGAGCGGGGCTTGAGGAGTCGGCCGGGGTGGCGGACTCACCGCATGACGCGCAGGTCGTCTCGGCCGCCACATCGCCCGGGACGAGGGTGCGCTTAGACCAGCGTCTCCGGCCGGTCCCGCCACACCTCGTGCGCCTCAGCCGCCCGGATCGCGTCGGCCTCCCGGCGCGCCTCCTCCACCGTCAGAAACGGGTCGAGCAGCAGGGTGGTCAGAAGGTCGCTGTCCATGGCGTCCTCGGGCAGAAAGTACCGGGCTTTGCAGCATTTGCTCCCCACCGCTACCGGTTCGGAGCCTCGGGAGGGGGTAACGCAGGGGCGGTGCCGCGGACCCGGATTTCGGTCGCGGTGCGGGCTCGAGCCGTGCCGCTACAACCGGACCCGGCAGCGAACGCCCGCGAGGGGAACGGGGCCCGCACGCCGTTACTCGACCGGCGGGGCGGGGCCGACCACGCCCGACCCGCGCGGCGGCTCGTCCTGACCTTCCTTCCCCACCGCCCGCCCGTACCCTGCTCCTGTACCGTGACCCCGGAGCCCCCTTGGACGCGTTCGACCGCCTGGCCCGGTCCGCCCGCGCGGCGGCCGGCGTCACCCTGACCGACGCGACGTTCTACGTCGTCGGGGCGGCCGCCCTGTGGCTCGTCTTCTACGTCCTGCTCCGCCGCCCCCTCGGGCACCGCAAGGTCGTCCCGCGCGCCCCGTCCGCCCGGCAGGTCGGCCGTGAAGCCGCCCACTCGCTCCGCAGCCTGCTCGTCTTCGGCCTGGTCACGACCGGGGTCATCTTCGCCGAGTTCTACGGCCTGACACGGCTCTACGGGCGGATCGACACGTTCGGGTGGGCGTGGCTGGTCGCCAGCTTCGCGCTCGCGGTCGTCCTCCACGACGCGTACTTCTACTGGACCCACCGGCTGATGCACCACCCCCGGGTGTTCCGGCTGATTCACCGGACGCACCACCTGTCGACCAACCCGACCCCGTGGGCGGCCTACGCCTTCAGCGTCCCCGAGGCGGTCGTCCAGGCGGGGATCGGGCCGGTCGTGGTGTGCCTGATCCCGATGCACGGGCTGGCGTTCCTGGCGTTCATGACGTGGCAGATCGTGTTCAACGTGTTCGGCCACTGCGGGTACGAGATCTACCCCCGGTGGTTCCTGCGGACGTGGGCCGGGAAGCTCCTGAACACCCCGACCCACCACGCCCTGCACCACGAGCGGTTCCGGGGGAACTACGGGCTGTACTTCAACGTCTGGGACCGGCTGATGGGGACCAACCACCCCGAGTACGAGGCCCGGTTCGGGCGCGCGGCCGGGGGATCGCCCGCATCGCCCGCCGCGTCTTGACGCCTTCGTCACCGAGGGAGTTCGGGGGCCGCGAGCGGTCGTGACACCGCCACCCCGTCGCCGCCAACGACCCCTCGCGCTAGTGCCGCTACCGACGGCTCAACCCGACCGGAAAGGCGGGGTCGTGGGAGGCGAGTCGTGTACGTGGACGTGACGGGCGGCAAACTGGTCGCTCGCGGCGGCGACCGCCGAATAGAACACTCCGTGTGGCCCTTCCCGGGCCGGGCCGTCGCTCAGGACCGGCCACCGGAGCAGGTCGCACGCTGCCCCGGCGAGCGCCCAGTTCATTGCCCGCCGACCGAGCGGGCGGTGAATCGATTGCGGTGAGAGTTGTTGTCCGGGGCGGAACGCGGGAGCTCGAAGAAAGGCCGCCCTCTCCGACCCTCAGTCCCTCATCCGGCCTTCGCGACGAGCGGTTCGTGAACCACCGCCCCGACGAAGCCGGCGACCACGGGCCGGGGAGCTTGGTCGTTCACCACAGACCCGGTCGCGTTCCGCCCCGCACTCAGGCCGTCGCACCACGCGATGACCGCGTCCAGAGCCCGGGCGGCGGCGTCCATCCCCTCGCCCTT
Organism: bacterium; assembly: GCA_017308215.1. GTDB lineage: Bacteria > Planctomycetota > Planctomycetia > Gemmatales > Gemmataceae > Urbifossiella. Next base: position 64,831 of record JAFKFQ010000284.1, read on the forward strand.
CTCCTCACGGACGACCACCTCCACCCCCAGCCGGGCGGCGATCCGGTCCGTTAACCGGTAGGCCTTCCCGACCAGGTGGACCGGAGGCTCGGCCCGCGTGCCCGCCCGCTCCCCGAGGGTCCGCACGGCCCGGCACCACGCCGCCACCCGCTGGGGGGTGTTGAGCGTCAACTCGGGCAGGGCGACCGACGGGTAGCGGGCGGTGTACCCGGTGAGGGCGGAGCGGAAGGCCTCGTACCGCCGCTGCCGCTCCCGCAGCCCCGGCCCGTGGGCGTTGGCGACCGCCGGGTCGTCCCGCAGGTTCTCCCAGCACGCCTGCGACTCCATCACCCGCGCCAGTTCCGCGGCCTGATCCGGGGCCAATGCCAGGGCGATGTGGGGAGTCAACTGGGCCACGGCGGTCCTGCCTTTCGCGGGGGTGTTCCTGACGGGCGGTATCGGCCCGGGCGGATGGGCCGGTTGACGGCGGAAGACGGGAACGAGGGGAGATATCGACGGGCCGGCGGTGTATCCCTCCCGGCACGCGGAATCGCTACCCCAATCGCGCGACGCGGCGCGACTGGAACGCTCAAGTTCGACGGGGTTACTGCTCCCGACGCGGGAGCCGGTCGGCGTCCCGGCGGCGCCGTCGGCCCTGCGCGGGCTCCGCCCCTGTGGGATCGCTGCGCGCCGCTCCGGCTTACCAACTCGCGCCCCGGAACCGGACGATCTGCCGGTTCCGGGGCACTTGGTGCGCCACCGCACCGTAGAATCTCTCCTTCGCCTCCGTGTCACCCCGTCACCAAGCACCCTCAAAATGCACGCACTTCCGGCCGTCCCTTCGGCCGCACCCCTCGTACCACCAGCGTGGTACCGGGCGACACGGGTCGGGCTGTCCCTGGTCCCCCTGATCCTCGTCCACCTCTCCCTGGTCGGGCTCGCGTTCGTCCCGGTGACGCTCGCCGGGGTCGTCCTCCTGGTCGTGATGACCCGCGTGAGCGGGGTGGGGATCACGGTCGGGTACCACCGCGGCCTGGCCCACCACTCGTACAAGACGTCCCGGTGGTTCCAGTTCCTTCTGGCGGCCGCCGGGTGTACGGCCCTCCAGAAGGGGCCGCTGTGGTGGGTCGTCCACCACCGCCAGCACCACACCCACTCGGACACCCCGGACGACGTCCACTCCCCGGTCGTCGACGGGTTCTGGTACGGGCACTGCGGGTGGCTGTTCGCCCGCGACCTGATGCGGCCCGACCACGCCACCGTCCGGGATCTGACGCGCTTCCCCGAGCTGGTCTGGCTGGACCGCCTGTGGATGGTCCCGGGGGTGCTCGCGGCCGGGGCGTGCTACCTCGTCGACGGGTGGGCGGGGCTCATTTGGGGGTACTGCCTGAGCACGGTCCTGGCGTTCCAGGTGACGTTCGCGGTCAACTCGGTCGGGCACCGGTGGGGGCCGCAGCGGTTCGCCACCGGGGAGGGGAGCCGGAACAACGCCGTGCTGGGCGTGCTGGCGATGGGGGACGGGTGGCACAACAACCACCACAAGTGCCCGACGTCGGCCCGGCACGGGCTCGCGTGGTACGAGTTCGACATGGCCTACCTGGCGATCCGCCTGCTCCGCCGCCTCGGTCTGGTGTGGGGCGTCCGCCAGCCCCCGGCGGCAGTCATGGCGGCGGCCCGCGGGAAGACCGTGCCGGTTTCGCCGGGCGGCGCGGGCGTTTCCCGGTAGCACCGCCCCGAGCCGTACAGCCGGTCGATGCGTTTCCGGCGGGCGCGCCCCCGGCCGGATGACAACCACGACGGCCCGGAGCGGTATGGGCTTTGCCAGTCTCCCCCCGACCGGCCAACCGCCCGGTGCCGCGCGATGAGCGCCAGGACGGTCCGGTCCGTCGTCCGCGGTGCGGGAACCCAGTGGGTCGAGGACAAGGCCACCCGGCTCGGGGCGGCCCTCTCCGACTGCGCCATCTTTTCCATCCCCCCCCTCCTGGGTTGGAGAGAGGTGGTCTTGCCCGGAAGGAAGGAGCGGCGAGCGGGGGCGCACTTTTTGCTGTCTTGACAAGACGCCCTGCACCAAATGGCACGTAACACGAGGGCGAGATGGCGACCCCGGAAATGACCTACCGGACCCTCGGCGCCACCGGGGAGCGGGTCTCGGCGATCGGCCTCGGCGGCTGGCACCTCGCCCTCAAGCACGTGGACGAGTCCCTCGCCCTCCGCATCGTCCGCACCGCCGTCGACCGGGGGATTACCTTCCTCGACAACTCGTGGGACTACAACGGCGGCGAGAGCGAGACCCGCATGGGCAAGGCCCTCCGGGACGGGTACCGCGACAAGGTCTTCCTGATGACCAAGATCGACGGCCGGTCGAAGCAGGAAGCAATGAAGCAACTCGACGAGTCGCTGACGCGGCTCGGGACCGACCGGATCGACTTGGTCCAGCACCACGAGGTCATCCGGTTCGACGACCCGCACCGGATCTTCGACCCCGAGGGGGCCAACGCCGCCCTCGTGGAGGCGAAGGCCGCAGGCAAACTCCGGTACATCGGGTTCACCGGCCACAAGGACCCGCAGATCCACCTCCACACCCTCCGGGTCGCGGCCGGGCACGGGTTCCGGTTCGACGCCGCCCAGATGCCGCTCAACGTCATGGACGCCCACTACCGGAGCTTCGCCCGTCTCGTCGTCCCGGAGTTGGTCGCCCAGGGCGTCGGGGTGCTCGGGATGAAGAGCATGGGCAACGGGCTGATCCTGCGGTCGAAGACGGTCACCGCGGTCGAGTGCCTCCACTACGCCCTGAACCTGCCGACCTCGGTGGTCATCACCGGCATCGACAGCATGGAGATCCTCGACCAGGCGTTCGAGGCGGTCCGCACCTTCCGCCCGATGGGCGAGGCCGAGGTCGGGGCGCTGCTGGCGAAGACGGCGGGGGCGGCCGACCGGGGGGAGTTCGAGCTGTTCAAGACGTCCTCGATCTTCGACTCCACCGCCAGCAACCCGGCGTGGCTCGGAAAGGAGCCGGAGCGGCTCCAGAAGTTGATGTCTTCCTGACGACGGGGGACGGTCCGGCCGTGCCCGCGAAGCCGGCAAGGGCCGTTGCCCGCCTTGCCGACATCCCCCAGCCTTCCGGTCCGCGTAGGCTCGGGGTCGGCCGCACGAGCCCGCTCGCACGACCGGTGGGAACGGCTCCCGGCGCCGCCGGACGCGCCCGAGCCCAACGCCGAGGACGCCGCGCGAGTTTTCCGCGGCGAGAGCCTCCCCGGGCTCTCACCGCCAGCGGTGCGGCACCTCGCCGGAGCACAGGGCCACGACCAGCGAGACGACCGCGATCGCGAACCCGGCCGCGGACATGCCGAAGCTCCACCAGAACGTCTTCAGCCGCAGCGCCATGTAGCTCGCCCGCAGCGCCTCGGCTTCCGGGCTCCGCCCCCGACCGCCAGACCCCCTGTCCGGCTCCTCCTTCAGGAAGGCCAGGAACCCGCCGTGCAGCGCCCAGTACCGGCCCGCGTTCGTCGGCGAGAGGACGGTGCGGCCCTCGTCGGTGAACCTGGCCAGTCTCAGCGAGACCAGCAGGTCGGCCGCCGCCTTCGCCTCCGCCAGCGCCTCGTCCCCCGGCCCCCACCGCTCAACGGCCAGGTCGAACAGGGGAAGCTCTTTGCCCGCAAAGGCGGCGAGCAGCAGTTCGTGCGCGCGCATCTCGGCCATCTTGGGTCGGTTCCTCCTTCGTGGTGACGGGTCGAGCCATTATTCGCTGCCGGCGGCCGGGGAATCGGGAAAAGACCGCGGTGCTAAAGTTGCGGTCAGGTCACCGGGAGGTGAGCCGTGCGCGTCGCGGTCCTCGGGATGGGAAACGTCGGTTCGACCCTCGGCCGCCGCTGGGCCGATGCGGGGCACGAGATCACGTTCGGCGTTCGCGAGCCGGCGAAGAAGAAGGCCGAGAAGGCCGCGGTGACGACCATTCCCGGTGCCGTGGCCGGTGCCGAAGCCGTCCTGCTCGCCGTGCCGTGGGCGGCCGCGCCGGAGGTCCTGAAGGCGGCCGGCGACCTGGCGGGGAAGGTGCTCCTGGACTGCACCAACCCGGTCACCCCCGAGCTCACCCACCTGACCATCGGGTTCGCCACGTCCGCCGGCGAGGAGGTGGCCCGGATGGCCCCCGGGGCGAGGGTGGTGAAGGTGTTCAACACCAACGGGGTTGGGAACATGGCCGACCCGGACTACGGGCCGCTGAGGGCGACCATGCTCTACGCCGGTGACCACGACGACGCGAACCGGGTGGCCGCCCGACTCGCGGAGGAGATCGGGATGGAGCCGGTCTGGCTCGGGCCGCTGAAGGAAGCCCGGCTGTTGGAGCCGCTGGCGATGACCTGGATCCTGCTCGCCCGGCACCGCGGGCTCGGCCGGGACTTCGCGCTGAACACCGTCCGGCGTCCGTGATCGACCAGCGCCGCGGTGCGAACCGCTGAGGTACCCGGCACCCCCACCACGCGTCGCACGCGCTTACTGGTCGGACGGTGCGGAGCTATGCGGGGATGGAGGAGGTTCGCCGGCGGCGGGTACCCCGGCGTTATGCGCCCGCCTCGCCTCGCTCGACGACCAGATCCGCCCCCACATCTTCTTCCGCTTCTTGTTCTCCGGAGATGATCGGCGACGACGTCCGTGGAGGCGGTGGCGGAGCTGATGACCCAGTTCCCGGGTGCGGAGATGAGCCCGGCGGCGAAGCGCGGGCCGTCCCCCGAACGGACGGCACGGGTCGAGTTCACGAAGGGTGGCGTCTTCACTTTCCACTAACCCGCCAGCCCCTCTTGTCCCGCGGGTTGACCAACATTCCACTCCGGGTGGGCTCCGCCCGCGCCTTCGTCCGCCGTCAGGGATGAGTTATCAACGCACCGCCGCAGGCCGCCCGGGGCGGTGCCCCCGATTGTCGAATCCCACCCTTTCCGGGTGAAGAGGAGTGATTCGACCGGTGGGACCAACGCCCCTCCAGACCAGACACCCTCAACCCGATCGGGTGTCAGTCGGTCAGGTTCGCCAGGAAGTCCTCGAACGCCTTCCGCGCGGCGAACTCGGCCGCCGCTAGCGTCCGCTCGCGGGCGGTCAGCCCGTCGATCTCGCGCTCCTGCTCGGCGAGGCGGCGGAGGTACGTCTGGTACACCTCCGCCTCCCGCGGGGTCGCCGCCAGGTTCTTCCGGATCCGGTCCTGGTCGGTGCCCAGCCGGGCCAGGTCGGCCTTCACCTGGGCCAGCTCGCGCACCGGCCCGTCCCACGCGGCCTTGAACTTCAGCGCCTCGGCCAGCTTCTGCTTCAGGGCCGGGGTCGCCTCGGTCAGGCTCATCACGAACCGGATCGTCTGGTCCGGGTTGTTCGACAGCACCACCTGGGAGACGACGTCCCGCTCCTCGTTGACGACGAACGTCTTCTCCTCCCCGGCCTTGACGGCGATCTGGAACCGGTACACGTCCCTCGTGTCCTCGCCCGGGGCCGCGGTCTCGACCAGCTTGAACTGCTGGTTCGTCCGGTTCGGGTGCTCGATGACCAGCGTCCGGTCGGTCTGGCTGCGGTTGGCGACCCGGTACTTCTTCTCCTCCCGGACC